>JAPOQZ010000083.1 GCA_026710435.1 bacterium
CCCGGCCGTTGTGGTGGTCGTCTACACCGAGGATCCCGAGCACCTGGCCGAGATGACACGGCTGCGCCAGGTGCGAACTGGCGGGAACGTGAGACTCGCCCGGCCGTACGACCCGATCGTGTTCGAGCGCACCTGGACCAGAAACGGAATGAACTACGCATCGATTCCCCAGGTCGCCGTGGACTGCCTGACAGGCCCTGGCAGAATGCCTGCCGAAGGGGAGGCTCTACTCACCTGGATGCGGACTCGTCCAAGTGACTGGCGATCCTCGCTGCTCCGGCGCGGGGCAGGCCCGGCATGACTCCGCCCGCGTCGCCGGCTTACGAGTACCTGGTGGCCAGGCGCGTCCTGATCGATGCTCTCGTCGCGCTCGAGCCTCACATAGGCGCGGTGATCGTAATAGGCGCCCAAGCCGTGTATCTGAGAACCGAAGATCGGATGCCCCACTACCAGCCCTTCACAACGGACGCCGACCTGGTGATCGATCCTGGCCTGCTCGCCGAGACGCCGCTCCTTGCGGACGCAATGCTCGCAGCAGGCTTCAAGAACACGCGGGAACCCGGGATCTGGATGCGATATGTCAAGCATCCCGGGCTCGGCGGTGACATCGCAGTACCCGTAGATCTGATCGTTCCTTCGCAGATAGCACCGAGAGCGGGTCGCAGGGGCGCCCGCCTGCCAGGCGGTCACGGGAAACGAGCAGCCCGCAAGACACGAGGCGTAGAAGGGGCACTCGTAGACTACGACTCCCTCCTCATTGACGCGCTCGACGCACGAGACATACGCCGGCCAGTGGTGAGAGTCGCCGGACCCTGTGCCCTCGTCGTAGCCAAAGCCCACAAGCTAGGCGAGCGCCTGGCAACACCCACACGCCTCATCGCCAAGGACGCCGGAGACATATACCGCCTGTTCGAGGCAACCGCACTGGCACAGATGGCCGCCATGACAGCACGGTTGCTTGCCGACGAACGCTCATCTGCCACCACCGAACAAGCGCTTGGTTATCTTGTCCAACTGTTTGGAACGCCCGGTAGCCCGGGAGTCAGACTCGCTATCCAGGCACTCGCCGATGTAGCGGACGCATCGACAGTCACCGAGATGATCGTCGGATACACCCGCGACCTGGTCCGAGCCGCGAGCGGCGACTACACCTAGCCCATCAGGACCCGCTCCATCCATCGAAGCTGACGACCTCCCGAGGCCCGAGAACCAGACACACCGGACCTAGTGCCTCCGGCGGGAAGCTCATCAAGCCGGACATCGTCGTAGAGGGCCTGACGATCGACCTGTTCATAGCGGAACCCACCGAAGGAACTTTGGATGACGCACGCCACCGGACCTCTGATTGCTGTACAGGACCGCGCTTTGGATTGTGTATAACAAGCGTGACACCACAAGCCATCGGAGAACAGATTGATGCTCAACGCCAGTTTCGTTCGCGCTGTGAAACAGGTGGGCCGGTACGGTGAGGGTCGAGGCGGTCATGGGCTAGCCCTGCTGGTACGCCCCAGAGCAGGGGGAGGAATCCGGAAGTCTTGGATTCAGCGGATTCGGATAGACGGGCAAACTACGAACATCGGCCTCGGTCCCTATCCAGTAGTCACATTGGCTGAGGCTAGAAGGCGTGCCCTAAGAAACCGCAGGAGAGTCGATAAGGGGATGGACCCGCGTCGTGGCACTGGTAACGGCCACGTGCCGTCGTTCGCAGAGGCGACTGACGCCGTCATCGCCATATACCGGACTGGCTGGAAGCCAGGTGGCCGCACGGAGCAGAAGTGGCGGACGACGCTGCGGGACTACGCCTTTCCGACATTAGGGGCCAAGCCGGTTGACAAGATCAAGACAGCCGATGTCATGGCTGTCTTGGTTCCTATCTGGCACGAGAAGCCCGTGCTGGCCAGGACCCTCAAGCAACGGATCGGTGCGATCATGCGCTGGGCGGTGTGCCAGGGGTTCCGCGCAGATAACCCGGCTGGGGATGCCATCGCGGCAGGGCTCCCGAAGCAGAACGGTCACACCAACCACCATCGCGCCGTACCCCACAACCAAGTCGCATCGGTGATCAACGAGGTGCGCCGGTCAGCAGCTCTGCCCACCACCCGCGCCTGCTTCGAGTTCCTAGTCCTGACCGCCGCTCGGACTAGCGAAGCCAGGCTCGCGCGCTGGTCGGAGGTCGATATGGAAGGATCTGTGTGGACCATTCCCGGAGAGCGGATGAAGTCAGGCCGGGTGCATCGGGTACCTCTCTCGGTGCGGACGCTCGAAGTCTTGGAGGAGGCACACCGGTGGAAGAATGGAGGCGATCTGGTGTTCCCGAGCCGCACAGGCCGACCGCTAGGGCATAGCACCCTTCTTCACCTCATGCGTCGCTTGCGCATCGACGCAACTCCTCACGGAATGAGAAGTAGCTTCAGGATCTGGGTGGAGGAGTGCACCGACGCGCCGCGGACGGTCTCAGAGGCGGCGCTTGCTCATGTCAACCGCAATCAGGTCGAGGCTGCGTACCTACGTTCCGACTTGTTCGACCGCCGCCGCGTGCTCATGAATCAGTGGGCTGCCTACGTGACCACGGCCACCGCCTGACGATCAAAGCGTAGGTGTGGTCCTGACAGCGCTGAAGTGACACCAGCACTTATACCAGCGTTTTCTCGGAACGTCCGGGTTGATCTCCTAACTAACTGCCTACCTGCCGAAAGACCCCAGCGCCAAGACGATCACCGCTACGTCTCACCGAAGCCCACCACCTACCGCC
>JAPOQZ010000082.1 GCA_026710435.1 bacterium
ACAACTCCACACCAGCCGCCGCAGCCGCCTCACGAATACTCTCCGTCACTATGAACACGAACGGATCCGCATCACCACCCGAGATATAACCCAACTTGATCGGCTCATCAGCAGCCATCACCGAATCATCAGCCGTAGCGGTCGTCTCAGGAGTCGCCTCGGTAGCCGATGGGGACTCTGGAGCAGGCTCGGGGGTCTCGTCGTCACCGCCGCAGGCCGCGGTGAGCAGAAGTAGCACCGAGACGATCACCAACCCGGGTCTGAACCTATACCACTTCCCACGCATTTCCCTACCTCCCGTTGCAGTGTTCCCGGGCATCGTGAACTCGCCTCGATACCACCAAAAGTGACCGTAGCATGAGCCAGAAATCGGGAACCGGCCAGAAGCAATCTAAATCTCACTGACCAATGACATTGACCACCGGCCACCGGATTCAGCGGCGCCGACCCCGGTGGTACAGGTCGACGAACTCACTGACGGGATACCGGGCGATGGCATCCCGGATCAACTCGATCGGCAGGTCCTCAAGACGGCGGAACCTTACGCAACTCTTGCCCATGTCTAGGCGCTTGCCGGTGGCGCGGTAGGCCTCCTCGAAGCCCTCGCGGGCCTCGGCATCGGCATAGACGCCGGACAGGTACACAGCCATGTGTCGCTTCTGGGAGGCGAGGGCGGCATACATGAGCGGCTTGCCGTTGTAGGTGTCGGGCTGGATGGCGAGTGGGACCTCGTAGGAGATCATCCCCCAGCGCATCTCCTCCTCGTATCCGTCGGGTAGCGATCCGAGGATCGCCTCGCGCACCCTGGAGATGGCCTTCCGCCGGTCCGGGGGGAGGCTGTCCAGGTATTCGTCAACGCTCGCGGCATCCGATCTCATCCGAACAGCCTAACCCTGATTCTTGATGCTTCCAGACACACCCACACCGGCATGCCACATCAACCACATCAAGGCCTCAATGCGGTCAGGGGCACCACAGCGACCCCATCGTCCGTCTCGTAGCCCGGCCCGAACGCTGTCAGCACAATGAGTCGAGCGGGATCTCCCCGCCGGGTGGTGTCAACTCGGGACCGGAGAGCGCGCAGGGATTTCATCGCCTTCTTGATGGCAGACCCTCCTCCGAGTTTGATCTCTACAGGCGCCCACCGGCCCTCGAGACCATCTATCACGGCATCTGCTTCCAGGTTGTACTCATCCCCGTAGTAGTAGAGGCGCGCACCGGACGACTGTGCGTAGATCCGGAGGTCGCGCACCGCCATCGATTCAAAGAGCAGACCCATCATCTGCACGTCCCGCGCGATAGCTGCCGAAGAGGCCGCCAGGGCCGCTACCGCAAGCGCAGGATCAGTGAAGTATCGCTTGGGAGTCTTGCGCAGCCGGACCGAAGACCTTAGATGGGTGGACCACGCCGGAAGCGGCTCAATGACGAACAGACGCTCCAGTTCGTCGAGGTAGGCCCGCATCGTCGAGCGCGCCGGTGGCCCAGCACCTCCCTCAGTCAGATCGGCCCGCAATGTGGAGTAGGAGGCCGCGGTGGCCTCGTTGCGAGCGAGGGAAGCGAGCAGGTTCATCACCAGCCGTGGATTGCGTCTCACCCCCGCCACCCGCGAGATGTCAATGCGCGCTATGTTGTCCAGGTAGTCGCGTAGGCGAGCTTGCGCTGTGTTCGCCGACATCTTGATCATCCGGGGCCATCCCCCCCGAGCAATGAGAGAAGCCACATCGCCGATGGTATGGGCTGGGTCTGGCGCCCGACAGTGCTCGCCCGCGATCAGCGACGCCAGGGACACGTCTCCGTTGGAGTCACCGGACTCCCAGAGCGACATCGGTCGCATCCGCACTCGGGCAACCCGCCCCGCACCCGAGTGCTCGGTTATGTCGTCCGGGGGATTCTGCGACCCTGTTAGCAAGAAGTGCCCGACCCCGCCTCGCCGGTCGCAGGCGTGACGCATCGGATTCCATATGCCACGGGCCATTTGCCATTCGTCAAGCAGTCGTGGTTCTTCACCTTCTAGAATTGAGTTCGGATCCACCTCGGCCACCATCCGTAGGGCCTCGGATCCGTCCAGCATGATCTCGCTTCGGGCGAACCTCTGCCCGGTCCAGGTCTTACCGCATCCCCGCGGACCTTCTATCAGAACCGCTGGTGACGAGGCAAGGGCTCCAGCAACCTCGCCGTCCACCACTCGATCAAGATAATTTGGATTGCCGATACCAGCCATACTCACCTGTCGCGTTCCGCCATCGTACTCCACTTTCCGGGAGTTTGCACTCCACTTTCCTGGGGTTCCGCACTCCACTTTCCGGGGATTTCGTACTCCACTTCTCGAAGACAGGCGGGAGGCACCGCTTGCCGATGTAGCAGAGACCTGATTCTCTGCCGACCGATCACCATCGGGAGGTGCACCCCCTCCGCATGTCTGTCCACCCAGCGCTTCGATATGTCAGAATCGTCCCGGACCGAGGGGAGTCTCCATGCCTTCAACCAACCAGCCACCGTTGCGGATCGGCCTGCTTTCCGTCTACTTCGGACTGTTCGACGCCGCCATGCCTCCCGAGTTCCGCCGGGACCGCACCGCCTTCGCGGAGTCGATGAGCGAGAGGCTGGAGCAGTTCGGGTCGGTCGTGTACCCGGGGGTGGTCGACTCGGACAAGACCGGGAAGGAAGCGGGAAGGGTATTCGCAGAGGTCGGCGTGGATGTGATCGTGTTCGCTCCCACGATGGCAGCGCCGCCCAGCTACGGGTGGGAGGCGATCCGGAACCTGCCGCATGTACCGCTGGTGGCCGTCGGCGCGCAGGAACTGGAGGAAGTCCCCGACGACTACGCGACAGAGGAGGCGACCCGCCGCAGCCTTCCCGTCGGATTGGTCATGTTCACCAACGTGCTGGTCAGGGAGGGCCGTCCCTTCACCACGTTGATCTCGTCGCTGGGCGCGGATGATCTCGACACCGCCCTCTCGGAGACGCTGCGGGCCGTGGACGCGGCCGCCATGGTACGCAACACCCGGATGCTGGCGATCGGTGCTCCCATCTCCGGCTATCTCGACGTGGAAGTGTCATCCGAGGAACTGGAGTCTCTCGGAGTCGAGGTCATCGATATCGCCGGAAGCGAGATCAGCGCAGCCTTCGCCGCGGTTGACGATGTACGCACCGCCTCCCTGATCAGCGACCTGCGGGAACGGTTCGACGGGTCTGCGGTGGATGATCCGACACTCGAGCGTTCGGCCCGCTTGGCGCTCGCCATGGACAGCCTCTGCCGGACTCACGAAGCCACTGCCGGAGCCGTCAACTGCCACGGCGACACCCTCCGATGGAACTCCGGGGTGGGCATCACGGCCTGCCTGGGCGTGGCGCTCTGCACGCAGGAAGGCAGACCCTTCGCCTGCACGGGAGACATCCCCACCGGCATCGCCCTGGCGCTGGGCAAGAAGATCGCCGGGTCCGCGCTGTACTGCGAGCTGTACCAGCTGGACTTCCCCGGCAACTGGATCCTCGTGGCCAACGGCGGGGAGGGGGACTTGAGCATCCGGGCCCCGTCGTCCACCGTGCGCCTGCTGCCAGAGGACCACTACCTGGGAGACCACGGTCCCGGCACCGCGGTGGCCTTCGAACTGCCGGAAGGGCCTGCCACCCTCATCAGCCTGACCCCCGTGAACCACACCGGCGGATGGGTGCTGGCGGGCGCCGAAGGTCGCATCCTCGACTCGAAACACCACGCCATGGAAGGCCCCAACGGGATGTTCCGGTTCGGCTCCGGCGACGTGGCCGGCGCATACGCACGCTGGTGCGAAGCCGGCGCCACCCATCACGCCGGGCTCCTCCCCGGCCACCACGGCGACGTCCTGGCCCGCACCGCCGAAATACTCGGAATCGCCTACACGGCAGTGTGACTACTCGCCTAACCGACCTACGGACTGCGGCGGCCGGCGAGGTTGGGACAGACTCGGGGCGCCTCCTACGCGATTGGCGGGCTCAGAGGGGATAGAAGAACGGAACCAGCGCCACGACGATGGCTAGGACGAAGACCGTGAGGGGAGAACCGACCCGGGCGTAGTCGATCGAGCGGTAGCCGCCGGCGCCCATGACCAGGAGGTTGGCCTTGTGGCTGAAAGGGGTCATGAAGGCGGCCGAGGCGGCCAGGCTCACACCCATCATGGCTGCGTGCGGGTTCATGCCTAACTGAGCAGCCGTTTCCAGGGCTACCGGGGCCAGCAGCACGACCGCCGGGGCGCCGTCCAGGGCCTGGCTGAGGAGGCTGGCGAGCAGGATCAGGGCCACCAGGATGGCGTAGTGGCCTTCCGGACCGACCACCTCCTTGACCTCTTGCACGAGAAGCAAGGCTGCGCCGGTTCTCTCCATGGCGAAGCCCACCGGCAGCACGGCCGCCACGAGGAAGATCGTCCGCCACTCGATAGCGCGGTAGGCCTCCTCCATGGTGACGGTACCGAATAGGAGGACCAGGCTGGCCGAGATGAAAGCGGCCACATGGATCGGCTCGATCCCGAAAACCACCAGGCCCACCATCAGGAGTAGCGCGCCGAGGGCGAGCGGGGCCTTCTGGCGTCGCCGCGGCGTGAGACCTTCCGCGGAGAGGACCACGAAGTCGGGGTTGGAACCGAGGAGCCGGATCCGCTCCCAGGGACCCTGCACCAGCAGGGCGTCCCCCAGCTTGAACACGAGGTCGGCCAACCCGGTGTAGATCGACTTGCCATCCCGCCATACAGCCAGCAGTTGGAGACCGTAGCGATTGCGGAATTCCAGGTCGCGCAGCCTCTTCCCGACCACGGCGGAGCGCGGTGCCAGGGCCACCTCCACGATGCCGAATTCCTCGGTCTCGAGCCCCATCTCGCCTGCCCGGGCGTCCACCTGTATGTCGCCGATCCGGACCAGATGCTCGACGCGGGCCCGGTCACATGCGACCAGGAGACCGTCGCCCGCCTCTATGACGTCATCGGGTTGTACCGCCAACCGGGTTACGTCATCCCGGATGATGGCACCGATGGTCACCCCCACCAGTTCCCCCAGACGGCTGCCGCCAACCGTCGACCCGACCAGGGACGATCCTGGAGGGATCCGGATAACCGACATGTAGCCCTCGAGGGACCTCAAAGCGGCCAACCCCAGACTCTGGACCCGGAAGTCCGGGTCGGACTGCATCTTGTACAACTCGGAGCGAGCACCCAGCGCGATGATCCAGTCGCCCGCCTCGAGGCTCTCCGAACCCAGCCCCTCGCGGAGGGTCTCGGCGCCTCGTTCGATCCCGACGATCACCACGTGGTAGCGCTCCCGGAATTGCGCCTCCCGGGGACTCTTGCCGACCAACCCCGAGCCCTCCCGAACCTCGGCCCTGATCGCCGTGAAACCCCTCATTGGGCGTGGGATCTGGCGTGTAGTGGTGGGCCGCAGTTCCACATCTCCCACCCTGATGATGTCCTCGAGGTCGGAGAGGCGTCCTTCTACAAGCAGCACGTCCCCGCCTTTGAGCCTGGTGTCGGCTTTCGGAACGAAGTTCCTACTTCCTTGGCGGAGGATCGAGACCACCTGGATACCGAGCGCACCGGACAGGTTGGCCTCGGCGAGGCTGAGGTTGTCGAGCGCGGATTCTCTCGGGAGCCGGATCGTAAAGAGCCTCTCCTCCAGGTGGTAGATGTGGGTCAGGTCCGTCGTTTCAGTCTCGCCGGGTCCCGCCTGACGATCGGGCAGGAGTTTCCTTCCCAGCGTGATCATGAAGAGAACGCCGGCAAGCAGCAGCAGAACGCCGATCGGGGTGAAGTCGAACAGGCCGAAGGGCTCGAGGCCCTGCTCGGAGAGAATGGTCGCCGCCACGATGTTGGGCGGCGTCCCCACCATCGTCGTGGTTCCCCCGAGTATCGACCCGAAGGCGAGGGGCATCATCAACCGGGAGGCGGACAGGCCGGAACGCCGGGCGATTCCCGCCACGGCCGGCATCAACACCGCCGTAGCAGCGATGTTGTTCATGAACGCGGACAGAACCCCCGACACCAGCATGAGCGTGATGATGAGCGGGATCTCCTTGCCCCCCACCAGCGTGTAGACCTTGGAGGCCACCATGTCCGCGATGCCGGTGTAGAGCAGCGCAGCACTTATTACGAATATCCCCAGCATGGTGATCACGGCCGGCGACGCGAAGCCGCTGAAGGCTTCCGTAGGCCCCACGTACCCGCCGAGGATGAGCACCGTCAAGCCGAGGAATGCGGTCAGATCCACGGGCAGCTTGGCCGTCAGGAACAGGTAGGCCATCACTACCAGCAGCAGGATGAGGAATGCGATCTCCCACGTCACGCGGCCGCTCCCCTCGAGGGCATCATCAACGGCCTGTCACGCAAGGACGCTGTCCCGTATCTCGGGGCAGCGGCACCGGTATCCTGGCGCTCCCGTTCCATGGGACCGGTCAGAAGGACCACAGCCGGGGGATGAAGATCACCGACAGGATCCAGAAGAGGATGCTGAGAGGCACACCGGTACGCAGGAAGTCCGTGTACTTGTACCCACCAGGGTTGTAGATCATCGTGTTGGTCTGGTAGCCGACCGGGGTCGAGAACCCGGTCGAGGCGGCGAAGGTGATCGCCATGAGAAACGGCCTCGGATCAACCCCGATCTGCTCCGCTGTGGAGATGGCGATAGGGGCCAGCAGCACCGCGGCGGCCGCGTTGGTCATGGTGTCGGTCATGATCGAGGTCATCAGGTAGATGACTGCCAGCACCGCTACCGGGCCCATGTCGCCGACCACCCCCACCGCCCGCTCCGCCAGGAAACCGGCTGCGCCGCTGGTCTGCATGGCAATCCCGAGCGGGAGGATTCCGGCGAGCAGGAAGATGACCTGCCAGTTGATGGCGTTGTAGGCCTCCTCGATGTGCAGGACCCTGGTGACAAGCAAGGCCACGCAGCCGAGCAAAGCGGTGACGAGGATCGGGAAAACATTGAACGCGGCCAGACCCACAACCGCCACGAGGATGCCGATAACGAGGGGAGCCCTGTGGCGCAAGGCCGTACCCGGGACTTCGTCGAGGACGATGAAGTCCTTGTTGCGGCGCAGGCCGGTGATGTCGCCCTCGTGTGCCTGGAGCAACAGCACGTCTCCGAGGCTCAGGGAGATCGAACTCAGCTTGTCGTTGATCGTCTCACCCCTCCGCAGCATCGCCAGCACCAGCGACTTGTAGCGGTTCCGGAAGTCGAGTTCCTTCAGGGTGTGACCGATGAGGCTCGAACCGGGTGCCACCAGCGCTTGAACGAGGCGCAGGTCCTCGGTCTGCAGTGTCTCGTCGCGGAGCTTGAAGTCGACATTCATCTCCAGACCCAAGGAGCGGAGCCGCATGAGCTCTCCAATCGAACCGTGTACGAGGAGGACGTGATCCGGCTCCAGCACCTGTCGCAGAGGGGCCCAGCCGGCCTCGCCCACCTGCAGCACGCGCAGGACGGTCACATCGTGCTCGGCCCCGAGCCTGCTGTCGAGCACCGATCTTCCCACCAGCGGCGAGTCGTGGCGAACCCTCATCTCTGTCACGTACTCACCCAGGTGGTAGGTAGCGGCTATCTCTCTCACCTGGCGGTCCGGGAGCAACCATCGTCCGAGCAACAGGAAGAAGGCAACCCCGGCTGCGAAGAGGATGAGACCCATGCGGGAGAATTCGAACATGCTGAACGATCCGTGACCGGCCTGCTCCGATATCGAACTGACCAGCAGGTTCGTCGAGGTTCCTATGAGGGTGCACACTCCCCCGAACTGGGAGGCGTAGGAAAGGGGTATCAGCAGCTTTGATGCTGACATCCGGCGACGGTTGGCGAGGATCATCACGAGGGGTATGAACACGGCAACCGCCGCGGTGTTGTTCACGAACGCCGACATGACGGTGATCGTGCCCATTATCACGATGAGGGCCGCGTAGTGGTTGGTGCCGAACCGCACCATGAGGCGCCCAACCGCCGCCGTCGCGCCGGTCTTCTGCAGCCCTGCGCTCAGAATGAACATCGCGGCGACGGTCAGCGTCGCCGGGTTGCTGAATCCGGAGAATCCTTCCTCGGGTGTGACCAGACGGAAAGCCAGCAACGTGCCGAGGCCGATCATCGCAACGAGGTCAAGCGGGTATTTCTCCGAAACGAACAGCGCCACGGTCCCAACCAGGATCGCCAGCACCATGATCGCTTGCATCGTCACTTCAGGATCTCCCCTATCGAGCCGCGTTTCCCTCGGCGGCTAACGGAACGATACCGCCTCCGAAACTGGAGGCACAGGAATGATCGGCCGGCGAGTCGTGAACGCACCGAAGTCGGACTTCCGGACTCTGCCCGCTTGTCTCGAGCAGGGCCGGGTTGTCATGTCACACCCCCTTCGTAGCCTATGAAACCATGGATGAGAAACTCGACGCTACGAAGGATGGAATGGAAAGGATGGAACCGTCACGGGGGGACGACCTTCCCACTCCGGGCGCCGGCCAGGAGTGGGGGGACCGCTGGATCCCGACACTCGACGGTGAACCGATCAGAGACATCGGGTGGTCAGGTTTCGGGAGTAGGGAGGAAGCTTGGGCGGAGGCGCTCCGCTGGGTCAAGCACCGAGCCGGCCTGGCGATGAAGGTCAGGCTGGGAGCGGGGGCGGGTTGTGTGATCAAGGGAGATCGGATCGCCGTGGTCGAGACGGTCGCCGAGGCGCGCCGGGCCATACTGCGCCACGCGATAGCCACCCTCGGCGGGAACGGACAGGACTCCGTAGATCGGCAGTACCTGCGGTTGGGGGGAGGCAGGACCGGCCCCACGTGGGCCGATCTGGCGCGGTGCGAGACCAACCGCCGCTACGACCCCGAGGACCCCGATGCCGGCATGACATGCCGGTACCTGCTCTACGAGCAAGGGGACCTCGATGGCGTGGGCGGCGTGATCTGGACCTTTGCCGTGTCGATCTGGGCTACCGCGCCCCCCGAAGTGTGGGATCACCCTGCGGACAAGCCGTGCGGTTTCGACATCGACGGACGCTGAACGATCGAGAGTCCTGATGCGCGCGTCGGCGGGGTGCAAGACCCGTTGCCCGTGAGCCGGATCACGATCTCTGTCCTTGCGGGTCCAAGCGCGTGAGCGGCGGCGCCGCAGTGCCTCACCCGACGGAACCACCCTATGGCCCCTCCGGTTCCTCCGCCTTCATCACCCGCCTGTCCAAGCGGAAGGTTCATCGGTCCAACTCCGGATCATGGCCATGGTGTCGAGCGAACCAAGCACGTACTTCGGCCACGAAAGTCTCCGACATGCCCAGCAGCGGTGCAGCATTGTCACTCCGCCACTTCTCCCTGTAACCGAGGTCGTAGTCGGTCCTGCCCCGCTGCTCGGCAAGATAGGCAAGGAACCTCGCCACCTCGGAGGGGAAGTCGGACCCCCGCACCGCCAACTCGCCGAACCTGCTGATGACGCCGGAGTGTGTCTTTGGATCCCTCTCTCTCGAGTACGACAGAATGCTCTTGGCCGCGTAGAAACACGCGTAGTAGGAGAGGCTGACCGCCACTCCGTATTTACCGATCGCCAGAGTGTCCTTCGCTTCTTGGAGTGTGTCCTCGGCATAAGACAACCAACCGAAGGCCTCCTCCACTGAGGTCACAGGATCCTGATCCCGTCTTCTCGTACGCTCCGGAAGAACATGGTGTCCCAGGTATCCAGTTGCTCCGGTTCCACAGAATGGATCTGTATCGGGGTGAACAGGACCGAATACCCCTCCATCCGCTCCTCCAAGAACTCGCGAAACGGCCAGTCGGTCCGATCCTCCATGGTTGCGATGGAATCCAAGTCGTCACGCAGGTCGCGTACCAGCAGCACGTCGAGGTCCGAATCCGGCCGGTGGTCTCCACGGGCACGCGATCCGTACAACCAGACGCTCTTCAGGCTATCCCCGTAGAACGCCCTGGCATAGCGGGCAACTGCGGCTGCCTCGCGCTTGGCGTCCGCCAGGGTTGCCCAGGGATCTGGGCGGACGCTTTCCCGTGTCGCATGCTCGGCCATCTGCGCTCTTTCTACACATTCTCGTACCGGGATCCCGCCACGTCCACTAGCCCTGATTCCTTATGTTTCCGGACACACCCCACGGCAGAATGCCGCATCAACCACGTCATTGCGGCCGGGCCGAGACGTACCATCAAAACAGATGTAATCCCTTGCCAGACAAGCATATCCAATATCTCAATTCGCCCACCACAACCCCCCTATTTCAAGGTCGGGGCTAACCGACGACCTGGGCCCCCATCAGGATCCTCGACCAGCAGCGGGGCCACCATGCAGACAACTCATAGTGACCCGGGCTTCGACCACTGGGCAGGCACTGCGCCCCGTCCCACAGCCAGGACGTCTCATCCGGCCACGCCAGCACCCATCCGCCTTAGCTGACGCGGACGAAGCCGATGCCCAGAAACCGCGCCACGACCTCCACCTGGTCGGCCAAGTGTCCAGGAGCGGCGGCGCTGTGATGATTGACGCCCGCCTCGGCCCACCGCTTCCACACCGACTCCACCGGCTCGTTCCCGCTGAAGCGGAAGGCGCCCCCCACCGTGGGGCTCTGCGGGAAGGACCTACCGGTCACCTCGCCTTCGGCCGCGATGAGACGGAACCCGCTCGCCTCGGCGTGGTGGGGCGTGAACCCGACCAGGGTGGCCGGACCCGCAGGGAGCTCGAACCACGCGCAGGCGCCGGTGACGGGATCACTCCGGTACCAGGGGTTCGAGATGAGGCGGGGACGGACCCCCGGCGGGCACCATCCGAGGTCATGCTCACCCGAGTTGGCGAGCACCACCTCCTCCGCGTCGAAGTCGATCGCCTCAACCTCGTGGTAGAGCGCCGCCCCGCCCAGGTGCCTGGCGACCAGCATGGCCACCGCGGTCACTACATCTCCCGCGCACGACCACGGTATGCCCCTCGAGGTCTCCCGCCCCAGACCGAAACAAGGCGTGACCCCGGGGTGGTCCCCGAACCGGATCTCCTCCACGTGGCAGTTCATGGCCCCGGCGGCGAACCCATGCTCCCGATCCAGGTCCTCCATGGTTCTGGCCAGCCTCAGGGACCTGGCCCAGCCCTCGGTCCCGTCTGCCAGGCAATCGAACCCGGCCGCGACCTCGCCCTCGAGATCGCTGGTACTTCCTACCAGCCGGTACCGGTCCCGGATCTCCGCAGGTTCCACCGGGACCAGCTGTATACCCGTGGCGGATCGGAGAGCGGCATCATCGACATCGACGCAATCGTACCCTTCGATGGGTCGCCCTACCCGTGCTATCCGGGCCCCCGACACGAGGCGAGCAGTCGCTGCCGCCCGGAGAACTCCCCCCAGTTGCTCGGTCATCTGAGGGTCCTCGATAGCTCCGACTACCAACTCGAACGGTCGGCCCTGCCTGCCGAGGACGTTGGTGACCATCGGGGTGCCCACGGTCGCTCCCAACTTCGTTATGTCCGACTGGTCGAAGGCCGCCCTCAGAGCCCGGCTCCGCTGGACCGCCCACACCACGACCGGCAGATCATCGAGGACGTCCAGAGCCGCCATGGCATGGGTTGGCGGCGCCGCCATGGACTGGACAACGAGTACCACGCTCGCGCCGCCCGCGCGGATATCGGCTGCCGCCTCCGACCCGGCCACAGGCGAGTCGACGAGGCCGCTCCATACGATGTCCGCACCGGAGCCGCCGAGTACGTCAACCACCTCGTCGAGTAGGCGCTGACGCTCGTCGCGGAAGGCAGGACCCCCGGCGCTCGCCTCCCAGAAGCGCCAGTACGGGTGCATCACTGCGATGGCGTGCTTCACTCGCACCTGTCCCTTCCAGCTAACCGAACCGTGCCATGCCCCCGAACCCTCAGGACCGGACGTCTCCATCGAGCCCGCCGATGGGATGAACCGCACGAGGATTAGGGTACGGTACCGGAGCGGCCGGCACACGACCACGGCACCACCCATCGATCTCAGGAATGGAGGCAACATGACCACCGAGACCCGTATCGAGTTCTCCGACGTGCTCGGCAGGCGGGTCCGCCTCGGTTCCTGGCAGGATCAGAAGATCGGCACCTACCGCAAGATCCAGGAGGCGGTGGCAGACAGCCGGTGGGATGACGCGGCGGACCTGGCCGACTACTTCGTCGACGAGGCCAGCGTCTGTTTCCTCCTCTACCGCCAGTGGATAAACGACCTGAGCGGGTTTCTGAAGACCAAGGGTGCGACCGGCGAGGACGTGGACGCCGTGAACGCCGGCATAGTGGAGAAGATCGCCCTTCCTGACGGTTCGCCATGGAAGCCCCGCAGGCATTGGGACCGCTTCAAGCAGGAACAGAGGAAGCTGCTCGCCCACATCTACCGGGAGGAGGCCGATGCGGCCCTCGAGGCGCTCGCCACCATGAAGGAGACCTGGCGCCAGACCCACGACCGGGATGTGGACCACACCTACGGCCTCATGTCGGAGATCTACGAGCGTCACGGCGGCCCGGGCCTGGTCGACATGTACGACCTGGTCCTGATTCCCCTGTTTGCGTGGCGTTACCAGAAGTTCGACATCGACCAGCATCCCTGGGACGAGGCGCTGGAAACCCTGATGCTGGTCGCCTGTGAATCCATGCGCGGCCATCTCGTCGGCCCCGAGCGGACGGGCGACTTCGAGTTGATAGAGACCGACGACCGCTACATACTCCGCTTCGACCCGTGCGGCTCCGGCCAGCGGACCATTCGGGGCGATTGGGTGGAGGGCACGCCGCCCCGCATGGAACCTCCTTACAACTGGGCGGTGACGACCGAGGAGGCTTCGTGGAATCATTACACGAAGGGCATCTGCCTCTACTGCGTCCACTGCATCATCCTCATGGAGGAGATGCCCATGGATCGCTTCGGATACCCGGTCCGGACCGTCGACCCGCCGGTGTATCCAGACACCGACCGGGACCCGGACGTTCGCCAGCAGTGCCAGTGGGAGATGTTCAAGGACCCCACCCAGGTTCCCGAGGAGTATTACACGAGGGTCGGACGGAAGAAGCCCAAGGCGTTCGGCTCGTCGAACTTCCAGGCCATCTCCCTGCCCGACGCCGGATCTCTGGGACTGCCCGGAACCGGGTGAAGCGGTGCGGGCCGCCGTACTAGACGGCTACGACCGACCGCTGAGGCTAACCGAACGCCCGGACCCCGTTCCGGGACCCGGCCAGGTGGTGGTGGACATCCGCGCCACGGGAGTTTGCGGCAGCGACCTGTTCCTCCAGAAGGGCGGATTCGCTTCGACCCTGCCCGTGGTTCCCGGCCACGAGGCCGCAGGTGTGGTGTCGGCGCTGGGTCCCGGAGTGGACTCGGTAGCGGTCGGGAAGCCGGTGGCCCTCTACTACATCGATCACTGCAAGGCCTGCCGGATCTGCGAGGCCGGCCGGGTCAACATGTGCCTATCGGTGCGGAGGATGGGCGTCGAGTTCGACGGTGCCTTCGCCGAGAAGGTGGTTCTGGCCGCCCGGTCCGTGATCCCGGTCCGCGAGGACGACGATCCGATGGCGGTTGCGGTGCTGACCGATGCCGTGGCCACCCCGTACCATGCCCTGGTCCGGATCGCTCACGCCCGTGTCGGGGAAACCGTGGTGGTCTTCGGGATCGGCGGCATCGGCTCCAACGCGGTCCAGGTGGCGTCCTATCTGGGGTGCCGCGTCATCGCGGTGAGCCGCTCCGACGCCAGCCTCGAGATGGCAACCAGGATGGGCGCAGATACGGTAATCAAGAGCCGAGGGGACGTAGTCGAGCGCATCGCCGAGAAGTCCGGCCCGGGGGGACCCGACGTGATCATCCAGACCGTCGGATCGGCGGACGTCTACCAGCAGGCCTTCGACGCTGCCGGGGTGGGCTGCCGGGTCGTGGCGGTGGGCTCCACTCTCGATCCGGTCCCGATCCAGGTGATGGGCCTCATCTGGCGGGAGGCGACCCTGGCCGGTTCCCGCGGCTTCACCCCGCAGGACATCCGGGAGGTCGTCGACCTCCACCGGCGAGGAGCGATCACGACCGACCACCTGGTGAACCACCCGAGGCCCCTGAACCAGGTCAACGAGGCGCTCGACGACTTGCGGAACGGTAACGTGCCGCGGTCCGTCATCACCTTCGGGAGCGGCTGGTGAACCGGAGATAATGTCCCATGACCGACCGGACCCGTAGGAGGGTGGTCTAAACAATGGGGAGCAACGGCCCGCCTTGCTCTGACCAGGCATCATGTCATCGTTCGACGGCCCGTGACGAGGTCTCACACCAGCCTGGTAGGAGTGTGGGCTGGGCGATGACCGTTCGGGGACCGGTGCCGGTCTCCGAGTTGGGCTTCACGCACATTCACGAGCACCTGTACATCGATTTCCGCCCCTTACTCGGCCTTCATCCCTACGAGGTGGTCTCGGACGAACCGCTGACCATCCACACAGCGGCGGAGGCGAGATGGAACCCGGGCGGGTTCCCGGACAACTACCACCAGACCGACGTGGACCAGATCGTCGACGAACTGGCACCGTTCTACGAGGCGGGCGGCCGGACCATCGTCGAGGTAACCCCGAGCCACATGTCGAGGGAGCCCCTCATCCTGCAGGAGATGTCGGAGAGGAGCGGAGTGCAGGTGGTCATGGGCGGCGGCTACTACCTGGGTGGCAGCCACCCGCCGGGCACCGCCGAGCGCTCGACCGAGGACATCGCCGGGGAGTTGGTCGGGGACTGGCGTGACGGCGTGGGCCGTACCGGCATCCGTCCGGGGATCATCGGCGAGATCGGCACCAGCAACCCGGTGCGGCCTGAAGAGCTGCGCATGGTGCGGGCCGCGGCCTGGGCTCATCTGGAAACCGGCCTTCCGGTCAGCATCCACCTGCACCCATGGGGCTTCGAAGGCATGAAGGTGCTCGACGTGCTCGTCTCGGAGGGGGTCGACCCGGCGCGGGTGGTGCTGGGACACATGAACACGGCCATCACGAACGAGGCTTACCAGCGCGATCTCCTCGAGCGAGGAACGAACCTTGCGTACGACCTGATGGGCTTCGACCACTCCCTCATCGGTCTCGGCAAGTACCCGCCCAGCGACTTCGACATCGTCGCCGGCTTGGTTGCGCTGGCTCAGCGCGGATACCTGGAGCAGTTGTTCGTCTCCCAGGACATGGGCGGCGTCAAGACCCGCCTGCTGGCGTACGGGGGCTGGGGATACGCCCACATCCTCGACCACGTGATCCCGCTGTTTCGCGACTGCGGTTGGGGCGACGCCGAGGTGGAGACGTTGATGGTCGCCAATCCCGCTCGCGTCCTAGCGATCCCCGGCCTTGGCCCCGGGGGCGTGCCCAGCCCGACGGGGTAGGAAGACCATGAAGCCCCGGCCCGACGCTCCGATGCTCTCGGATCCGTCGTGGAGTCTCGGGGCCGGCCTGGAGGGGCGGGGGGTGATCGTGACCGGCGCCGCCGGCGGGATCGGTCGGGCCACCGCCCGGATGATGGCGACTGCGGGGGCGCGGGTGGCGGCGGTCGATATCGACCGCGACGGTCTGGAGCAGACAGTGGCGATCCTCGAGGGCCGGACCGACCACCTGGCTGTTCCGTTCGACCTCGCGGACACGGCTGCGATCCCGGATCTGGTGGCCTGGGCGGTCGGCCGCCTCGGCGATCTCTGGGCGCTCGCCAACGTGGCCGCGGTCCTGCGCCGCCGTAGCCTCGACGACGTGACCGAAGAGGACTGGAACCTGCAGATGGACGTCAACCTCAAGGCGTCGTTCTTCCTCAACCGGGAGGCAGGCAACGCGATGGTGGCCGGTGGCGGAGGAGGCCGGATCATCAACTTCGCATCGATGGCCTGGCTGGTGGGCCCGTTCCTCGGAAGCGACGCCTACGTGATTAGCAAGGCTGGGATAGTCTCGATGACCAGGGGATTCGCCCGCACCTTCGGACCCCACGGAATCCTGGTGAACACCGTGGCCCCCGGCCAGGTCGACACACCGATGCAGCACCAGGAGAACACTCCGGAAGTGATGGAGCGGGCGATGGCGATGTGCCCGCTGGGTCGGATGGGCCGGCCCGAGGAACTCGCCACCGTGGTCCTATTCCTGGCCTCGCGCCACTCCGGCTTCGTGAACGGAGCCACCATCAACGTGAGCGGCGGCCTGATCATGTATTAGTGGCTTGGGGGTTGGTTGGATAGTGCCTACGCTTAGTGGGTGGTCCAACTCTCCGGCGCCCAGACGGGACGTACCCCTACCCTGGAAGTCGAACGTCGCCGATGGGAAAAGGGCCATGCAGTGGTCGCAGGGGTCGATGAGGTTGGCTGGGGAGCATGGGCCGGACCTGTGTCAGTCGGGGTCGCAGTGGTTCCCGGGAACCAGCAGATCCCCAACGGCCTGAGGGACTCCAAAGACCCCAGTGACAGGCAGCGAGAAGCCCTCTTCGATCTGGTGACCGAATGGTGTTCGCACTGGTCAGTAGGCCACGCCACCCACGCAGAGATCGACGACTGGGGTCTAAAGGAGGCCCGGCGCCGGGCAACACGGCGGGCACTGGACGCCTTGGGAGTCGATCCCGACCACATCCTCGTCGACGGCGCCACGGACTTCGTGGGTACCGGCAACACCACCTGTCTGGTGAAAGGCGACGCGACCTCGGTTTCCATTTCAGCGGCATCCATCCTGGCCAAGGTGGTAAGGGATGGAATCATGCGCGACTTGTCTCCCCATTTCCCCGGTTACGGCTTCAAATCCAACAAGGGCGAGAACTCCCCACAGCACAAGGAGGCTCTGCTCGGTCAAGGGCCGTCGGGCATCCACCGGGGCAGCGTGAAGCTAAAAGTGAAGTTGAAGGATCTACTAGTGATCGGGAGTCTCCGTCACGTCCGGCCCGAACCAACAGAGGCTCCATCGGACTACGCCGATTACTCCCAACTGAGTGAATGGGTAGATCCGGATGGAGTCACCCGGCCGTCGACGGTGACACGGTCATCGCCGCCAGGCAAACGATAGGCACATGGATCGTCGGGAGGTCGGCATGATCGACGATCATGAGTGTGACCGGCCCCTCGGTGACCACTCCCGCGATTGCCGCAGGTTGTACAGCGCCAACAACCGAGCGGTCTAACCCTTCTCGGTGGTGGGGTCGATGATCTTGCGGACCTCGGTGACCACTGTCGCCGGGAACCCGCTGCGTTCGGCGTGCTCGTCGATCAGACCCGTGCTGTCGGAGACGTAGACGCAGAAGGTCTTGTCGCCGGCGACGTAGCTGTGCTCCCACTGGATGTGTTTGCCTTCGGACTGCATGGCATGCAGGACGGAGTTGGACTTCTCGGCTGCGGCGCGCAGTTGCTCGCGCTCGGCCGAACCGATGTCAGGGATGTCCCGCTCGATGACGAAGCGTTGCATAGTCCTCCTTGGTACTTCTTGGCCCTGACTCTAACTCCCGCGAGCCGTCAGGACAGAAAACTCATCTACCGATCGCACACCGATCAATCGATCTGGAATCGTTACCATGGGCTGGCAAGGGAACACACCGTGTGGGTGTAACCTGTCATTCGAGGGATCAGCGGCACCGCGCGAAAGAAGGAGACATGGGCGAACAGTTCAAGCGGCTCTCAGGGGAGTGGATGACGCCAAGGCGTCGTTTCCTCTCGGCACTCTACGGGGGGCGGGTCGACAAGGTACCGGCCATGACGCTGAGTTCGGTCATGACCCTCGAAGCGATGGACATCGCCGACGCGGCGTTCCCGGAGGCTCACCTGGATGCCGAGAAAATGGCCCGCCTCGCTGCCACCGCCCACGAGAACCTGGGTCTCGACACGATCATGCCGGTATTCCACTCCCAGCTCGAGGCCGATGCCTTGGACGCCGCCACCTGGTGGGGTACCAAGGACAACTGGCCCGCGACCAACGCTCACGTACTTTCGGATCCAGAGGACTTCAAGATCCCGGCCGACTACCTGGAGCGCCGTTCGTTCAAGGCCGCACTCGGAGCGATCAAGCTGCTCAGGAAGCGCTACCCGGACGTCGGCATCGTCGGCAAGGTGTACGGTCCCTGGTCGGTGGGATTCCACATGGTGGGGATCGAAAGCTTCCTCATGGACACCATCCTCGATCCCGGCAAGATCCACCGCTACCTCGAAGTGCTGCTTCCCGCGTCGATGATGTCCGCCCACGCCCAACTCGAAGCCGGGGCCGACGCAATCATGTGGGCCGACCACGCCAACCGGGAACTCGTCAGCCCTGACATGTACCGCGACTTCCTTCTCGACATGCACCAGCACGTGACCGAGGAAATCGGCGGACCCAGCATCTTCCACTGCTGTGGCGAGACGACCGACCGCATCGACTACTTCGCCGAGGCGGGATGGGACTGCTTCCACTTCGAATCCCAGGTGGATCCGCATGTCGCCAAGAGGATCGTCGGCGACCGGATGTCTCTGATGGGCAACATCAACAACCCGACCACCCTGTACAGCGGCACTTACGACGACACCTACCAAGCGTGCATGACGGTGCTCGAAGCGGGCGTGAACGGGGTCGCACCCGAGGGATCCGTCCCGCTGGGAACGAAGATGGAGGTTCTCCAAGCCCTCGCCGATTCCGCCCGCGACTACTCGAACTCCCACCGGCCCGACGGGCGGCTCATAGTTCACGATCCGCCGGAGTCCGGGAACGACGGTTGAGGGGCTCCGTCGATTCCCTACCTACCCTTGCGCGCTGGGCAGGGTTGGTTTACGCTAGAAGGTCTGGAAAGGTTTCCAGGACAGATCCGGTCTGGCCGGAACCTCTTCAACCCACTCCAACCGTAAGTACGAGCGAGCGCTAAGGATTGGCCCACTCGAAATGGCCCAGCTGTCTGACATAGCGAACGAGACGATCCGCGAGGAGATCGAGGAGTTCCTGGAGCGGCCCGACGAGATCGAACGCAACATCGAACTCTTCAGCCGCTCATCGTCGCTCATGCAGGACATCGCGGCGGCGCTGATCGAGGGGGACAACGTCACCGTCGACCGCCTCACCACCCAGGCGCTCGCGGACGGCATACATGCCCTGGAGATAATGGACGACGGACTGATCGCCGGTATGGGAATCGTAGGGATCAAGTTCCGGGAAGGGTTCGTCTTCGTTCCCGAGGTTCTCATCTCGGCCCGTGCCATGAAGGCCGGCATGGCCCACATCGAGCCGATCCTCGCCGCGTCGGGGGTAGAGCCGATCGGGACCGTGATAATGGGGACCGTACAGGGTGACCTTCACGACATCGGGAAGAACCTGTGCATCATGCTGCTGCGGGGAGGGGGGTTCACGGTGATCGATCTGGGTGTCAACACCTCCCCGGACGAGTTCCTGGAAGCGGTCCGGACCAAGGGTGCCCGGATCGTCGGCATGTCGGCGCTGCTTACCACCACCATGCCGAACATGGCCAGGACCGTGGAGGCCTTCAAGGATGCAGGACTCCGCGAGCAAGTAAGATTCATGGTCGGCGGTGCTCCCGTGACCCCCGAGTTCGGCAAGGATGTCGGCGCCGACGGCTACGGGAAGGATGCCCTCGCCTGCGTCGACCTAGCCAAGACCCTGGCCGCCGAGGTCCGCCCTTAGCCCTGATTCTTCATGTTTCCACACACACCCACGGCAGCATGCCACATCGCCGCGACCGGGCCGGGCTTCACTCGACGGGCGAAGGTCACGCCGGGCCGAGACGGGACTATCGAAACGGCCGTTATCCCTGGTCAGAAGCTCATATCCCACACCCCGTCCGCCCCGGCGAAAGCCCCGGCATGAAACACCGGGGTTAGGAGGTACGCCGTGTCGGCCGACAGGCAGGCTTTCCAGGAGAGGCTCGACCGCATCGGGCAGATCTTCTCCGACCTGGTGGAACACGCCGAGGTGTCGTCACGTACGCGGTGCCCCTACCGGGACCGGCACGACCTCTGTACGGCTCTGTTCCGGTGCCGCAACCAACTGGCTTCGCCGTCAGACCCAGACCAGCTCTCGTGCGGTCACGACGGAACCTTCGATTACCGCACCGCCTGGGAGGCTCACCCCCGTGCCCGGGTCAGGGCCAAGGAAAAGATCGAGAACATCAAGCGGGAAGCAGAATCGCGGCGAGAGGATCGCTCCGGAAAGGCGGCCCCGCGGTGACAACCGTCTCCCACCACGGCAGTACCAGGCCGCTGGTCGTCGACCGCACGATCTTCGACTACGCGGACGAGTTGGCCGTAGAGGTACCGACGTCCTGCCTGCGTAACGGAGAGTGCCACGAATGCGTGGTGGAGATAACGAACGGGATGGCGTCACTCTCGCCCCCGACGGAGCCTGAAGAGTTCCTGCGCGGTGACTTCCGGCTGGCGTGCCAGGCCCGGATCGTGCGGAAGGACCGCAACATCAGTTTCATGCCTCTGCGCAGGCGACCGAGAATCCTCGAAGTGAGCCGGCAACGTGGCCGGCATGTGCCACTCGACCCGATGGTCACCCGGGTGGGGGAAGAGGTTTGGTACGGCGACACCGCCATCGACGTGTACCGGGGCGCCATCTACGGCTTGGCGGTGGACCTCGGCACCACCACTGTGGTGGTCGAGATGGTGGACCTCGAAACCGGGGAAACGGCGGCGGTGACCAGTTTCGAGAACCCGCAGCAGTTCGGCGGCAGCGACGTGATGAACCGGATCTCTTACGAAGCCCGCCCGGGTGTCTCCGGCGAGCTCCAGAACGCCGTGGTCACGGCCATCAACCAGGCCATCCGTGAGATGGTCAGCGGCCAGGGCTTCCGCCCACCACACGTGTACGAGGTCGTGGTGGCGGCCAACTCCACGATGAGGGACGTCCTGTTCGGCCTGGACGTGCAGGGCATCGGCCAGAAACCCTACAAGTCGCTGATCGAGCACGAGTACCTGGCCGGGCTCCGTGCCCACACCGCGTTGCTGACCGGGACCCGCGATCTCGGGCTGCGGGCGAACCGCCGCGCGAAGGTGTACGGCCTCCCGCTGATCGCCAGCCATGTGGGAGCCGATGCGGCTGCCTGCCTCGAGACGGTGCAACTCGGAGAGACCGGCGAGACCGAGATGCTGGTCGACATGGGAACCAACACCGAGGTGATCCTCCACCACCGCGGGCGCCTTTACGCGGCGTCATGCCCCGCAGGACCAGCCTTCGAAGGAGGCCTGATCACGTACGGTATGAGGGCCTACGACGGCGCCATCGAGTCGATCACCCTGGCCACCGATGGTTCGGCCGACCGCTACGAGACCATCGGAGGATTTCCGGCCGCCGGTATCTGCGGTTCCGGTCTAACCGACCTGCTGGCCGAACTGCGGGGGAAGGGCCTGATGACGCCCCTCGGGGTGTTCACGGAGAACCGGAAGCTCTTCTCCATCGACGTCGTGCCCGAGCGGGGTATCACCTTCTCCAAGCAGGACATCGGCAACCTAGCCCAGGCCAAGGCGGCGAATTACTGCGGCCAGTTCATCGTGATGCGAACCGCGGGCGTCGACCCGGATGAGATCGACCGCCTGTACCTGGCCGGGGGGTTCGCCACCTACCTCAATGTGCGAAACGCCATCGACATCGGGCTGATCGCCCCCGTTCCGGAGGACCGGGTGGTCAAGATGGGCAACGCCGCGATAGATGGCGCCCGCGCCCTGCTCGTGGACCGGTCGAGGCGCCGGCGAGCGGAGGAGCACGCCAAGGAGATCACCCACATCGAACTGGAGACCACCCCGGACTTCTTCGAGATCTTCGTGGAGGGCTGCCAGATGAAGCCCATGCCTCTTGAGCTCCCCATGCCACCGACCGGAACCCTGGCACCGGAGCTTGTGGCCTCGTGAACCTGCCCCGCTTCACCGTCATCGGCGAGAACGTCCACACCACCCGGATCGTCCTCAGGAAGGGGAAACGGTTCGCCACCTGGGATGGGGTAGAAGGCGTCCGCTACGAGCGGCTCGACGGAACACCCCGGTTGCTGCCGATCTCCGGCAGGATGCGCCGGAGCCAGGCCTACGACGAAGGCCGTATCAAGCACGTCGCGCTGGCGGTCGACGTAGCGATGGACGGCGGACCCGATGCCGAGGACGGCCACGAGTACCTGCGGCGGGTGGTCGTGGACCAGGAGCAGGCGGGTGCCCACTACCTGGACGTGAACGTGGACGAGATCTCGCTCAAGACTGCTGAGCAGCGGGCGGCGATGGAGTGGCTGGTCCGTTACGTCGGTTCGCTGACCGAGCTTCCCATCTCGATCGACTCCTCCGACATCTCTGTCATCGAAACCGGTCTCAGCACCGCTCGCCGGGTGGGCGACCGGCGGCCCATGCTCAACTCCGCGTCCCTGGAACGCACCGAAGCCGTCGACCTGGCCGTCACCTACGGCGCGAGGGTGATCGTCACCGCCGCGGGCGAGAGCGGCATGCCTTCGAGTGCGGCCGAGCGGGTGGACAACGCCTCCCGGATGGTGGAGGCGGCCCTCGGGGCGGGGATCGAGATAGGGGACATATTCGTCGATCCGTTGGTATTCCCAATCTCGGTGGACGGGACCTTCGGCCTTCACACCCTCGACGCCATCCGCACCATCCGGAGCCGGTACGGACCCGACATCCACATCACGGGAGGGATGAGCAATGTCTCGTTCGGCATCCCCGCTCGCAAGCTGATGAACACCGTCTTCATCAACCTGGCCGTCGATGCCGGAGCGGACAGCGGCATCATCGACCCTGTCATGAACCCACTCCCCGCGGTGTTCGCCGCTGATCGTGAGTCCACGGCCTACCGCCTTGCCGAAGACACCCTCCTGGGCCGGGACGACTTCTGCGCCAACTACATCAGAGCCTGGCGCAAGGGTACTCTGACCGAATGAAGAGGTGCGCAGCCGGCGGCTAAGACCTGGGAGGCGGGGTTCCGAGGTGAGAGTTGTCCGTCGTGATCGAGTCCCCATGCCATGCCTCGAGACCAGCGGATGCCCTTCACGCACCCGTCCGTCAGTACTTCGTAGTGCGATCACCTGCGGTCCACAAAACTCGGCGCCAAAGGCGTGCGTGGCACTCCAATGCTATAGTTGTGGCATGCCCAGGACACGAATAAGCACCACGGTGAGTGATGAACTCCTGACCCAGGCTCGCGCTGCCTTACCGGGCCTCAATGATGCCACCCTGCTGGACCGCGCCCTGGCATCGCTTTGCGCTGAGCATCGCGCCGCCGAGATCGACCGATCATACGAAGCCTACGACGCTCTCCCACTTGACACAGAAGACGAGTGGGGAAACCTGGCTGACCTGCTGGATGCTGCTGCCACTACGTGAGCGCGTTACCCCGACGGGGCGAGGTTTGGTGGTACGAGGCTCCGGACAGGGACCCTCGTCCAGTGGTTGTGCTGTCCAGAAACGCAGCAATCCCGAAGTTAAGGCGGACGGTCGTCGCCCCGTGCAGTACTGTGATCCGCAACCTCGCGACCGAAGTTAGGCTCGAACCGGGCGAAGAACCGATAACGCTACCCAGCGTCGTCCAACTGGACTCAGTGTTCAATGTCTCGGTAGCACACCTCACGGCGCGCCTCGGACGACTCAGCGACGAACGGATTCGCCGGGTCTGTAAAGCCTTGACCACTGCCTTGGACTTCCCGTAGTCGACTGCGGGGGTCCCTGCGTTGGTTGGGTCGGAGCCGTTCAGCCTCTGTCATCGGGTTGACGAGGCCCCGATCTGTTGAAGTCTCCAGTGTCAGCACAGCCAGTCGTCCGGTCGGCTGCTCGCTCAGCCCGTCTCCCCTTTACCGACGCTGGTATCCGCATCCTTGACGTACTTCTCGAACAGATCGCGGGCAGCACGACGGCCGAAAGCCCTCGGATCCTCACCCGGGACGTACACCGTACGGCCCGGAGGACGGCTTTTTTTGATCTTCTCTCGGCGGATCGCTTCCTCTAACGTTCTGTTCATTCCTACCTCCTACTCTATCAGACGTCCGAAGTCCACGGTCCTGCTCGAAGTAGCGGGGATTCATCTCGGGCGCGAAATAGTGCTTGCGCTTGATCCAGACCAGCCCGTCGCCCTTCGAGATCACCGCAACATCAACCGGACCTCCTACGGTCTCGTCGTCAGGAGTAACTCGCCTCTTCAGCGAGGTGAGGTTAACGAGCGCTTCGGCCATTTCAGCCAGTTCCTCCTTCGGCAACATGTCGACAACCGCCATTACCGGATCTGAGTGTTGTGTTTCCAGCAGGTCTCTCAGTTGACTGTGAAAGTGCTCGACAATGTCCAGCCTCGCCCTATCCATGGTATCTATCAAAGCTGCGTAGTCATCCGACGAAACCGCATCTTTCACTCGGTCACCAAAGTGAGCCGCGAACAACTTGATCGTTTCGTCCACGAATTCCCCAAGAGCACGGGGATAGTCCGGATGAAGACCATCCATGAAGGTCTGCACCATATCCTGCTGAGCAAACGGGCAAATCGCAGCAGAATCCTCCCAGCCGATCTGGATTTCCTCTAACTGGCGGGCTCGTACCCGACCCGCGTGCACTCCATCGACCAGATAAAGGGAGAGGGCTGGAAACATCTGTGCTCTGCCAAATCCTGCAACAACGACACCGGAAGACGCCGGTCCCCAGACTGCGTTACCCAGAGAGGCACACACCATCGCCCGAACATTCGTCCGTACGCGATCCGTCACCGGGAGACCCTTCAAGGATCTCTTGACCAATGTGTCCCAGTCATCAATCGCCTCGTCCAACTCCCGTGCAGCCACCGACTCGCCAGGACCATCCCCGGTATCTAATTCCTCGAGCCTCTGGAGCCTCGACTCGATCTGGTCCATGAGTACCTGTCCAACCACCTGTTCACCATCGCCATGCTCGTCTGCCAAGGTGCGATCAACGGCTTTCCGGAGCCGGTCTAGCTCCCAAGACGCCCTCATGCGAACACGTGCCTGCAGGAACTCGACTGGCATGTGGTGTATCAGGGAGGAGAGGTACTCAATGAACTCCGCGGCGTACTGCTCTACCGTGTCAAATGTCTGGAGGGACAAGTGACGTCGGTGCTCCTTGACAACCGTTGCCCACGGGATGCCCTCGAATGAGCCCCCTCCGTAGACCATCACAGCCACCGGTTCCAGCCTTGAGAGGGCAAAGAGTTTGTTGGCACTGTTGTAGACCTTGCCGACCTGGCCACCCAGCGTGAGAGCACTGTCGGCAGCCATGACCACTGCCTCACGATTGAGGATCGCGACTTCGGCTGTCATCTATACCTTTCTTTCACTCTGTATTATAACGCTCACTAACCTAGTTACAAGGCAGTTCTGGCCGCTAGCACGCTGCCTACCGATACCTGACGCGATTCTGTCTGGCTCCCCACCAGGTTTGAACGGCTCGGTCTCTTCCTGCCTTCTCAACGAAGACGATCCGAGCCGGTGGTAGCAGCTTGGCTATCGTCCGCTGACCAGGCACTTCGTCATCGAGAGTGGTGGGAGGGGCGCTTTGGCACTCGAATCAGCTAGCCGAACTCGGCTTCTATCACGTCCCGCTCGGCGCCTGACGGGCTGTACATCCAGAAGAGCTTGACCGGCGTGTCGCCCGTGTTGAAGAACTGGTGGCTGACACCGGGCGGCGTGTAGACAACCGTTCCCGGACCGGTGACGATCTCCTCCTCCCCGATCACCGCTCGGCCGTGACCCTCGGAGAACATCCAGATCTCGGCGGCGTCCGGATGGGTGTGGAGGCTCCCCATCTGCTGTGGTGGGACCTCGCACGTGCCGACCGCGAAGTCCTCCAGGCCTTCCTGGAGCATCGGCGAGAGCAGCACCTTCACATGCCGCACGTAGGGCTCGGGAGTGGTCAGCCCCACCCCGTCGGATTCCGTAACCACGATGGGCGTGCCGGGAACGTAGCTCATGATCAAACCTCCGGTCGATAAATCTAGCGGGAGCCTTCGATCACTCCCGAAGCCCATCGCCGGAAGCGACCGCAGAGACCCGTCATGTCGAGAACGGCGCGAGCGTTCAGGGGTCGTGGCCATGATGTCCCCTTATACTCCCATCCACACCCCGGCCATGGTCACGGAGGCGGAATGAGCGACATCCGGTTGATCTATGCGGAGACCATTCCGGCCAAGGCTGCGGCGGCATGGACGGTAGACGCCGGCCAGGTCATCCGTATCACCGACATCGAAGGTGGCCAGGTGGGAGACCTCGTCCTGTTCGCACGGGAAGACCTCCGCGATCGGAACTCGATTTCCTGGACTCGCACCAGGAACCTCAGAAACACCTCGACTTACGAACCGCCGCTCGGGCTGGCTCCCGGTAACACCATCTGGTCCACCGGGTTCCGCCCCCTTGCCACCGTTGTCGAGGATACGTCACCGGTCATAGGGATACACGACCTCTACGGCAGGATGTGCAACCGCGGCATGTACGAGATGTACGGAGTCGCCCCCCAGGACGGGTGCTTCGAACTTCTCCAAGGGGTTCTCACGCCTCACGGGGTAGCACCGTCCGAGATTCCCGACCCGATCGGGGTGTTCATGAACACCCAACCGGACCCCGAAACCCAGGTGATGCGGATACATCAGCCCGTCACCCGGCCGAATGACTGCATCTCGATCCGGGCCGAGGTCGACCTGCTGGCCGCCATGAGTACGTGCCCGATGGATGTCCTCGCGCCGACCAACAGCTACCACATCACCCCGATGAAGGTCGAGGTTCTAGGAGGGTAAGGCCGGTATGGAAATCCCGCGCGGCCCGCCGGCCCGCCGGATTCGGCGGGTCTCAGCCGAGCGGCCAGCGTTCCTTTCTGTAAGCCATGTCCCAGAACATGTACTCGTAGTTCACGCCGATGCGGAAGCTGTCCAGCATCTGGGCGCGGCGTTCATCGGAGAGACCTTGCGAGTAGCGGTCGACGAAGTCCCGGTAGTCACTGCAGAGAGTGTGATGGGATTCGCTCATGTAGAACTCCCACCAGTCAGCCTGGAACTCTGTGAGCGGAGCATCCGCAAGCTGGTAGCCGATGGCGTCGTAACTCAGCGGGCACGGTAGGAAGGACCCCAGATACTCGACCGGGTCGCGAGCGAAGGCGAGGTAGAAGAGGTGGCGCGAGTAGGCGTAGAGGGTCGGGGCGACCGGCGCTTCGAAGGTGCCCCCCACGTTGCGGAGCATTTCCTCCTGGTGGTAGTACTCGTCGAGGATCAGTTGCGTATTGCGAAGGAAGAAGTCCCTGATCTCGTCGTTCTGGGCTTTGGCGGCGACGATCGCACGGCACCGGAGCACGGCGTCTATGTAGTGCACGTTCTGCTCGAAGTAGAAGGCCAACGTGTCGTTGCCCAGAGTTCCGGTCCTGAGCTCCTGCAGGAACGGGTGCTCGTAGATACGGTCGAACAGCGGCGCGGTCTCCTCCATCATGTGTTCGGTCCAGCTCACGGTGATCCACCCGAGCGCTTGTGCCGGGCCAGGCGCGCGACCGCCTCGCGGGCCCGCTCGGCTACTTCCGCTTCGTCGACGGTTTTGACGACCCGGTCCTCCATCACGATGCGCCCATCGACAATCACCGTACGGACCATGTTCCCGTTCGTGCCAAAGACCATCCTGGGCGCCAGGTTGGCCCTGTATGCAGGGGACCGGATGTCGAAGAAATCCATCTCGGCCTCCACCAGGATGAGATCCGCCTTGCGGCCCGGTTCGATGACGCCGGCATCTACGCCGAGAGCTCGCGCCCCGCTGGCCGTTGCCATTCTCAGTACCCGATCTGCCGGCATGAGCTTCGGGTCCGCGTAAAGGGCCCGTTGCAGGTATGCCGCGGTCCGCATCACGTCGAACATGTCCATGGTGTTGTTGCCTTCTGTGGAGTCGTGTCCGAGCCCGACGTTCACGCCTGCTTCCAGAAGACGGACGGCGGGAGCGATCCCCTCTCCCAGCTTCGAGTTGGCAGCCGGATTGTGGGACACGTGGGTTCCGGTCTCCGCGATCATGGAGATGTCGTCGGGGGTCAGCCACACGCAGTGAGCCGCCACGGTCGAGGGCCCGAGCAGACCGTGGTCGTAGGCAACCTTGGTCGGTCGGGCCCCGAACTCGCTCAAGCAGGTCTCGACCTCTGCCTGGGACTCGCTCAGATGAAGGTGCAGCCCGGTACCGAGTTCGTTGGCCAGGCCCGCCGCCTCTCCCAGCATCTCCGGCGTGGCCAGGGGAATCCACTCGATGCCCACCACGACCCGGACCAGATCATCCGCGCCGCCTGAGCAGGCACGGAACGCGGCCCGGTTGTCCTCGAGGACATCCAGACCGTCCTCGGGACGGGCCACCAGGCTGCTGAGGGTGGCGCGGATGCCCACATCCCTTGCCGCCCGGGCGAGCGACTCCACATGCCGGAACATGTCATTGACCATGGTGGTGCCACCCCGTAGCGCCCGGACATAGCTGTAGAGGGCACCGGCGTATGCGGTCTCGGCGTCCAGGTTCCTCATCATCGGGTACCAGTGCTGGAAGAGTGCCTGCTCGACCTCTAGCGACTCCGAATAGCCACCACGTTCGATGTCCGTGTGGAAGTGCAGGTCGACGAGGCCGGGCATGACCACCAGACCCGTCGCGTCGATTGTGCGGGCTCCGGCAACCTCCGGGCCCGACCCCGAGCCGGCGGACACCACCACGCCGTCCCGTATCAACACATGGCCGTCGTGGTAGATGTCCCAGTCCCCGTTCAGGGTGACGACCGCCGCGTTCCGGATCAGGATGACGGTACGGTCGTCGGTGGCCGGGACAGCCTCGACGGTCATGCCCCGCCGGTCCCGTGCAGATGCAGTTCGGCCTTCAGGGTGCGCTCCAGCCGGAGGAATCCGTCGGTGATCTCGATCCCTTTCTCGCGCGGACGCGGTAGTTCGATGTCGAGCACGGCCTGGATCCGACCTGGGCGGGGGGTCATGACGTAGACCCGGTCCGATAGGTAAACGGCCTCGGCGACGTCGTGGGTTATGAACAGCACCGTGGTGCGGATCTCCTCCCAGACCCCCATCAGCCACTGTTGCAGGCTCGTTCTTGTGTAGCTGTCCAGCGCTCCGAAAGGCTCATCCAGCAGCATGACCGACCTCTGCTGGACCATCGTCCGCAGGAAAGCGACGCGCTGTCTCATTCCGCCGGAAAGTTGGTCCGGGTAGGCGCCGGCGAACTCGGCCAGCCCGAAACGATCGAGATACGGCCCGACCAGGCTTCTCGCCTCCCTGCGGGAGAGGCCGTCCATCTCGAGGCCGAGAACCGCGTTGCCCATGACCGTCCGCCAAGGGAACAGGAGATCCTTCTGGAACATGTAGGCGATCTCTCCCAGCCGATCATGGCTGGGCCCCCCATCAAGCCGGATATAGCCCGAATCAGACGCTTCGAGGCCGGCGACGATGTTGAAGAGAGTGCTCTTGCCACACCCGCTGGGGCCGATCAGGGTCACGAACTCCCCCGGCTCGACCACCATGTCGACGCCGTCGAGTGCCACAACCGGACCCGATTTGGGGCGGAAGGTCTTGGCCAGACCCTCGATCGTCAGGCCTCCCTGTCCGGCCCATCCCGACGGTGCCATGGTCACCGGGGATCCCCCTGCGTCTTGGGCCGGTACCAGGGCATGACGAGTCGCTGCAGGACCACGACCCCTCCGTACAGGAGAAGGGTGACTGCCGAGGTAACGGTCACCGCCCCGAAGACCAGGTCGGTCCGCAGCGCGTTCTTCATCGTGAGCATGTAGATCCCGAGCCCTTCGACCGCACCGACGAACTGAGCGATCACCGCCGCTATCACCGCGAACGACATCGCCACCCGTATTCCCGTGAAGAGTTGCGACAGAGCGCTCGGAAACCGCACCTTGAGCAGGAGACGGACCCTGCCGGCACCCATCGTCCTGAGCAGGTTCATCGCGTCCTTGTCCGTGGACGCCAAGCCCTGAGCGAGGGCGACAGCCACCGGGAAGAACGTGTACATGGCGACCACGGACGCATGGGACGAGATCCCGAATCCGAACCAGATCACGACCAGGGGCGCGATGGCAACTATCGGCAGGGTCTGGGATACCACGATCACCGGATAGATACTGCGCCTCACCCAACCGAAGCTGTCGACCAGGACCCCGATCACGACCGCCAGTACGAGCGCGGAGCCGAACCCGAGAAGCACCGTCTGCAGGGTGATCCACGTGGCACCCCACAGGTTGGCTCGGTCGTCCCACATCGCATCCAGGACATCGGTGGGGGTCGGAAGGACCGCCGGACGTATGTCCTGCCAGCGAACGAGCAACTCCCATGCCGCCAGGACCGCCAGCACGGTGACCAGAGGAGGCCAACCCATTCGCACGAGGGACAGCTTGGCATCCGGACGGGCGCCGGCCGATGGTGAGACCGGTTCTGCTGCTCGCTTATCGGAGTTCTTCGCAGCAGACTTCAGCACGCGTCAGCCCACGATGTCCCTGTCGAGACTCGCCCTATCGGTCGAGAAGGGTGCTGAGCAATCCGCCGGCGGCCTGACAGTCACCGGCATGACTCCTGGGTCGGCGGGCGGCAGGCCCGAGCAATCGTCACTGTTCAGCACCCTTCGAGGTGTCAGCAATCGGGTAGGAGTTCGTTGGTTGCGTACACCGAGAACTCGGGTGCTGTCACCACTTGACCGTCCTCGTCGAGTAGCACACCCGACCGTTCCAGTAGACCACCGATACCGGCAAAGTGAGACGTCTGCACGCAGCCCCAGACTCCGTCCTCGTTGAGATACTGGGCTGCCCGGTACTGGGCACTCTCCCTGACCAGAGGCTCACTCTGCTGCAGGTCCGTAACCTCGCTGATGAGAATGTCGGCTGCCTGGTCAGGGTTCTCAGCCGCGAACGTGTATGCCTCGCCCAGAGCCCTCAGAGCCCTCGCAAGTACGTCCGGTTGTTGCTCGATCATCTCCGAGCGGGCTATGAAGACCACGTCCGGATACACGATCTCCGGAATGAAGTCGACGTAGGGGAAGAGACGGAGTTCGGTGCCGCTCAGCCGGGCGGCGATCTCGCTCCACCCCTGGAACACCGCGCTGAAGTCGACCCGGTCCTCGATCAGGGCCTCGATCGCGCCGCCCTGCAGCACCACTTCCTGGAAATCGCCAGGCGTATCAGCCCCCGGCCGCGGCGAGCATCTCGGTAACGAGCGGTCGCTCGTGCGGAGTTCCGTATCCACCGTAGGACTCGGCCGCGTCCAGGTCGGCCGCCGTCTGGTACGGAGAGTCGGCCGGAACGACCAGCGCCACGTTGTTCTCCTGGATGATGGCCGCCACGATCTTCAGCGCCGAGCCGAGCGCCACCTCTCGGAGGATGTCGGGTGGATACGCGATGCCCAGGTCCGCGTCTCCTGCCTCGACGAGGACACCGGTGACGGTGAACGCCCAGGGAACGACCTCGACATCCAGGTTCTCGCGCTCGAAAAGCCCCATTGATCGGGCGATGAAGACACCGGCATGGTTGGTGTTGGGAATGAAGTCGAGCGCGATCCTCACCGTGGCCCGCTCCGGCGGCGGTGCTGTGGTGTCGGGTGCCGCCGTGGTGTCAGGGGCCGCCGTAGTATCGGGAGCGGCCGTGGTTTGTGGCGCCGCGGTAGTAGCAGCCGAGGTCGCCTCAGCAGAGGGCTCGGGCTCGCTGTCACCGCACGCGGCCGCTACCAGGAGCAGTACGGACAGACCTATCAAGAGCTTCCGGGCGATGCCTTTCCGCCCTCGTCCCAGCCGGTACCTCATGATCTCTCCCCTCCCGGCATCAGGCGGGTCCGAGCGGCCCGCCGCCGAAACCTTGTGCATCAACCGTATCAGAAGTCCAGAAAGCCTGCTACGAAATCGTATGCCGAATACTGAAATGGATCGACACGAACAAACCAAAGACACCTTACGGTTGCGCGTTACCGAGCCACCCGGTTGGGGCCGAGTTCGAGTACCGAGGCACGCAGAGCTGCAACACCCCGTTCCAGATCCTCAATGTCGATTGTCAGAGCGGGATTGACGCTCATGACATCCCCTACCAGCGCGCTTCCATGGTGGATAGCGCGGGCTAGGAATCCCCGCTGCCACATCGCCTCGGGGAGTAACCGGGTGACCTCCACCTCAGGAGGCAGAGGGATTCGCTCCGTTCTTTCCTCCACCAGTTCGATTCCCCGCAACAGGCCGCGCCCTCGAACGTCTCCCACCCACCGGAGGTCCTCTATCAGGTCTGCCAGGAGGTCGGATAGCAGGTCGCCCTTCTTCCCGGCTTGCTCGGCCAGTCCTTCGGACTCGATTGCGTCGAGTACCGCCAGCCCTACTGCACAGGACTGGGCGCTGCCGCTGTAGGTGTGGACCTCGGCCATCCGTCGCTGCTCGGCGGCAATGGTGTCGGCTACGGCTTCACTGATCAGCGTGGCGCCGAGCGGGGCGTAGCCCGCTCCCAGCCCCTTGGCCATCGTGGTCATGTCGGCCACCGCGCCTGTGTGATCGAGGGCCAGGAACCTCCCGGTACGCCACATTCCGGTTATCACCTCGTCGGCTATGAACAGGACTCCGTGCCGGTCGCAGACCTCCCGGACGAGGGGCCAGTATTCGTCGGGGGGAACCGCCATGCCGGTCGACAAGGCGATCGGTTCGGCTATGAACGCCGAGACCGAGTGGGGACCTTCGCTCTCGATGGCGGCATCGAGAGCATCGGCAGCCCGCCGGGCGACTTCCTCGGAGGCCAGGCCCCGGTACTGCCCCCGGTAGGTAACCGGAGCGGGGACCTTGCCGGTCCGGAAGAGATACGGCTGGTAACTGCGGTTGATGTCCCACCGGCCGGTCATCGACAGCGCCCCGGCGGTGGCGCCGTGGTAACTAGGCGCGAGGCCGACCACCTTCCAACGGGAGGCATCACCTCGGGCCAAGTGGTACTGGCGAGCGATGCGGAGGGCTATCTCGTTGGCCTCGCTCCCACCGGAACTGAACATCACCCGGTTGATGCCTTCCGGCGCCAGGTCTGCCAGCCGCTGCGCGAGTTGCTCCTGGGGGAGGGTGGTGCCGGCCACGGTGTGCATGTAGGAGAGGCGCCGGACCTGTTCCACCATGGCTTCGGCGATGTCTTCCCGTCCCTGACCGATGATCGCCGCACCGGAGACGCCGCTCGTCAGGTCCACCAATTCGTGGCCTGTTGCGTCCCAGAGGCGGCATCCCTCGGCCCGGACGAACAGCGTGTAATCATCGCCGGGGCTGCGATAGAAGACAGCAGACCGGCCGCTATCCATCGAAGAACCCCCACAACCGGATACGGCAGGGCGGGAATGCGATCCCCTCGCTCGGTCCCCAGAGAGGTCTCGGCGGGAGGCAAGCCCAGGCCGAGGACCCTGGATGCATCGAGGGGCTGTGCTGGTAGCCGGACGCCATCGCCCTCATCGGAAAAGCCATAGGCCGTTTCGCACCCGGGAATCCGTCGGTTGTAGCCACAGAGCGGTCTGCCGTCACGTCTCCCCCAGTCGATCTCCCGTTCGTACACCTTATTGGTGGCCGGTCCATCCTTCGAGCGATCAAGGTCTTGAGAGAAGCGTAGATGCCTCGCCTGCCCGGAGTGCTCAGGAGTGGCGTGTGCGCCCGATACGCCGGGCCATGTAGACCGCTCCGAGTAGAACGGGTACGGCCATGACCAGTGCTGCCAACCTCACGCTCACCAGGGTGGCCACCGAGCCGTCGATCAGGCTCGCCACCGGCCGGAGGCCCAGGAAGGCCACACCCCACAGAGCCATCACCCGGCCCCGATGCTCCTCGGCGACGTTGATCTGAACGAGGGTGGTGGACAGGGTCACCGACACGATGTACATGATCCCGCCCACGAAGAGTGCGGCGAGACCCATGTTCGCGTGGGTGGACAAGCCGAAAGCTGCGACCGCCGCACCGAGTCCGGCCATACCGACCGCGATACTCCGGAACGTTGCCTTCACCTTCGTCACTACGAAGGCGGCGGTCAGGGCCGCTCCCAACCCGAATGCCCCGATCAGGACGCCCGTGAACGTGTCCGGCCTCTCGTATATCTCGACGGCGAAAGCAGGTGTCAGGTTGTTTACAGGATCGACGGCGATCGACACTGCCCCGATGGCGAGCAACAGCGGGCCGATGAGCGGATCCCTCCGCACGACACGGATGGTCTCCCGCAGCTTGGTACGTTCGGCGGTCCTGCCACCGCGACGCCTCTCGACCTTGACGATCATCACCGCCGCAGCGAGAGCCAGGAAGGAGAGGGCGTTGATGGAGAAGGCCCATGTGAACCCGAGGGTCAGGATGACCCCCGCCCCTATCACCGGTCCGACCGCCCTGGCCAGGTTGAAGCTGATCGAACTGAGCGCCACGGCGGCCTGCAGATCCTTCCGCTCCACCAGATGCGGAACCAGAGCCTGCTGCGCCGGGAGCAGGAATGCCTTCGTGACGCTGAAGAACAGGGCGGCCCCTATAAGCCATACGGGGGTGACCAGCCCCAGGAAATTGACCAGGGCAAGGACCCCGCCCGCCAACGAAGCCGCTACCTGGGTGACGACGATCAGGGTGCGCCGATCGAAGCGGTCGGCAACCGGACCGGTCCACGGAGCAAGCACGATCAGACCCAAGAACTGGGAGAACGTGGTCATCGCCACCAGGAAGGTGGACCCCGTAAGCCGGAAGATGAGAAGCGCAAGGGCGATGTTCTGGATCCAGGTGCCCATGTTGGACGCCAGGTTGCCGAAGAAGTAGGGACCGAAGTTCCTGCGGAAAAGCACGCGTAGCGGCGGGCTGGGCGTTATGTCCGGTTGAGCGGCGTCGATGTCTGAGTCCATTACCCCGACCCTGGACGGTACTGCCTGCTGAGGTTATAGCCGGAGCTAGGGCCGGGGAATATGAGACAGTTCGAGATTCAGTCCGCCAGACCCATTTCTCGCAACCGCGGCAGGACCTGATCACCGAGCAACTCGATCGATTCGAACCAGCGATCGAACCTGAGGCGCAGGTCGAACACCAGGTGCTCCACTTCGACCGCAGCGAACTTGGTGACCTCCTCCGCTACGTCTTCGGGAGACCCGGCGATAAGCGAACCTTGGATGTCCTCGGCTGTCCTGAAGACACCCGAAGGAGGCTTGACCCACCACTTGCCCCGTTCGTTGGCCCAGCGCAGCAGGCCGTCGATGTTGAGGCCGTCGAACGCCTCCTCTCGGGTCTTGGCGATGGAGGTGGGCGGGATCACCGCAACCGTGGGTCGGGAACGGCCCGCCTCGGCAGCCATCCTGTCCATTGCCTCCACCCGCTTGGCGATGGTGGCCAGGGTGGTCCTTCCCGGCATCCAACCGTCGCAGTATCGCACCGCTCTCCGCGCCGAGGCCGGGGTCGATCCGCAGTACCAGAAGGGGATGTGGCCGGACGGTTTCGGCTCGATCGAGATCGCCTTGAGTTCGTAGTGGGCATCCTGGTAATCGACCCGGTCTGCGGTGAACAGGCGCTTCAGGATGTTGGCGTTCGACTCAACCAGCTCGGGTCGGAAGATGCCTGGCATCCCGATCGCCTCGAACTCGTGATCGAAGGTGCCCGCCCCGTAGCCGAGGATGATCCGATCGCCGACCAGCCGGGCGAGCGACCCGACCGACAACGCGGTGTGGATCGGATGGCGGAACGGGATCAGCGATCCGGTCCCCAACGTGATGCTGTCGGTGACGGCACCGACAGCCGTGAGGGTCGTTAGAGCCTCGTAGAAGACGATGTTGGGGTTCTCGAGCTCTTCGTGGGGTTCGAACACCAGATGGTCCCGAACCCAGAGAGAATCGAAGCCCAATTCCTCGGCGAGCCGGGAACCGATCAGGATCCGCTCGCGGTTCGCGTACGCACCGAAATGGGGTAGGAGCAGTCCGAATTTCATTAGCGGTAATCCCCTTCTTCTACTGGCTGGGTCTCACATGACGGCCGTATCCGGGTCTCCCCTTGACGGTGCCGTCTCCGTATATCTCGGTGCCCCGCAGGAAGGTGCGTTCCACCGCCCCGACGACCTGCCGACCGTCGTAGGGGGTCCATCCGATTTTGGACAGCACGTCCTCGTTGCGGATGGTCCACTCCTTGACGGGGTCGACAATCAGGAGATCGGCGTCGAAGCCGGGCCGGAGGTATCCCTTGGAAGCGATGTCGAAGGACCGGGCGGGTGCTTCGGCTATCAGCTCCACCACCCGTTCGATCGTGAGCCTCCCCTGGTTGGCGGCGTCGAGCATCAGGGGCACCTGGTGCTGGATTCCGGGAGTGCCGGTGTGGGCAGCCCACATGTCATCCCAGCCGACATCCTTCTCCGCTCGGGTGTGGGGAGCATGATCCGAGGACACGATGTCGATCGTTCCGTCAGCCAGGGCCTCCCAGATAGCCTCCCGGTGGTGATCGGGCACCCAGTAGGAGAGGCAGTACGGCCCTAACTCGAGCACGTCCTCCCATGTGCTCAGGAATAGGGCCCAGTGATTGACCTCCCCCGTGACCGGGATGCCTTCGTCCTTGGCCCGGCGGATCATCTCTATCCCCTCGGTGGTCTGGACATGGACGATGTGGAGGCGGCAGCCGGTGGCCTTCGCCATCCGCAGGAGGGTGGCGGTGGCGGTGTCCCAGATGATGCCGTCGTAGGCGGCAAGGGTTTTGGCATACGCTTCCGGGCTGCGGTCACCCCTCTTCCAGTAGCCCTGCTCGACATGGTCCATCAGGGCCTGGTCGTGCGGGTGGACCATGAAGATGCGTCCCGTTTCCTCGACGTCCTCGAACATCTGCAGCAGGTGGCCGTGGTCGTGGATGCCCGTGCCGGCCGGATGGGGATACGTGCGGCCGGTGTCAACCACCATGTAGACCTTGAAGGCTGCCACTCCCGCCTCGGCCATGGCCTCGGTCTCGCCGTGGGTGGGCACCGGGTTGTGGTTGTAGTCGACGATACTCCTGGCCCCGTAGAGGTCCAGAACCTCTTCGAGGTAGGTCCTGGTCACGGTCGGGGGATCGAGGTTGGGCATCCCGAACATGGTCGTCACCCCGCCGGCCGCGGCGGCCTGGGAACAGGTGATCAGGTCTTCCTTGTGCGTGTAACCGGGCTCCCGGGTGTGGACGTGGACGTCCACCATGCCGGGCAGCACCAGCTTGCCGATGGCGTCCACCACTCGGTCCGCCTCCGCGCCGGCGCCACCACCGGCGGCGACCTCGACTATCCGCCCACCGGAGACGAGGATGTCTGCCCGTTGCCGGCCCGAGCCGGATACGAGAGTCCCTCCGACTACCGCCAGATCGTATGTCATGTTGTCACTCCTGCGTCATGTCTGACCGTCACGGGCTCCCTGCGTAGGTATGTGCTGAACCAATCGCTGATCTGGGGTATCACCGTGTCCGCGTGCTGCGCGTAGGCACCGTAGTGGGTGGTGTGGCGCTGCATCAGCAGCTTCTTGGGGGGACGGGCACGCTCGTAGAGGTCCACCGCGTGGTCGGTGGGCGTGACGGGGTCGTCCTCCACCCCGATGATGAGGAGGGGGGCGTCGGCGATCCTGCCGACCGCTTCGATGGGCTTGTAGGCGAGTATCCCTTCAACACTCCGCAACTGCACCCGCGTGGGTACCCGGGAGTCCACGTCCTTCTTCACCTTGGTGGCTCTTCTCTCCGGTGTCTGGAGCATGATGTCCTCGCGGGGATGCACGAGGCGGCCCTCTCCCGTCAAGACCCGCGCGGTTCGGTCGGCCCGGAGGGACTCCAGCAGTTCGTACCACTCGTACTCGCGGCGCATCCGGCGTAGCCAGTCCTCCCCGTCGGCCACCGGCACCTGCGAGACGGCGCACCGGATGCGGGAGTCGGCCGCGGCCAGCATGATGGCATTCCCGCCGCCCGTTCCCCCGCTCCCGAAAGTGCCGATACTGTCATCGTCTACGTCCGTCCGTGAAGCTACGAACGTAACCGCGTTGATCAGGTCCTCAAGCTGGCGAGAGGGCAGCAGGAGGTCGCTCGCGCCGCCCGAAGAGCCGAAGCCGCGGTAGTCGAAGATGAGCACGGCGATCCCGGCCGCAGTCAGGGCTTCGTGATAAGGGAGGTAGAGCTGCGCGTCCTTGAGACCCAGCCAGCCAGGCCCTTGGACCACCGCTGGGAAGGGAGCGTCCCCGGATCGGTCGGGAAGCCTGAGCGTCGCCGAGACGCGCTCCCCTTCCGAGTAGAACGAGACGTCCTCGACCCTCACAACCTTCCTCCAACCAGAACCTTCGCCGCTGCAGTCACGGGGCGAGTATAGAGATCGGATATACCGTATACAGCGGCTGCTCGGTTGCCGGCTCCAGGTCGAGACTACGGGCTTCCTAGCTCCGGTAACGGCGAAACCGGAACATCAACCGCATATCTCCGCTATGCATTGGGCGTAGACCTTGGTGCAGCCGACCAGGTTGTCGATGGAGACGATCTCCCCGTACTGGTCGTACACGTCGTAGACCCCGTCCTTGCGGATACCGCCAGGACCGTAGGTGAGTGCGGGCACACCGTACTCGTGGAGTATCGAGGTGTCGGCCGAGACGTCATACCGATACGGCTCCACTTTGCGGGAGGTCTCTCCGAACACTGCGTGATGGGCACGTCCCACCGTCTGGACCAAGGGCTCGTCATCGCCGATCTCGTACCCGTTCCGGCACAGGAAGAAGGAAAGCTCGGTCTCCAGCTCCGGATCCTTCTCCCGGAGGTCATCCAGGAAACCCCGGACCTGGCGGTGGATGTCCATGATCGTGGCAGTAGGTGGGAAGCGGAAGTCGAGGTAGATCGTGCAGTGCCGGGCAGGGTTCACCGCCGGCTGGAAAGGGTTCCCACCTCGGATCGCCCCGAACCCGATCCGCGTTCCCATGGTCGGGTGGGCATGGGAGGCGGCGAACTCCGGTTCCCATGCCCGGAAGGCGTCCAGCACCCGGACCCCCTTGTCTATGGCGTCGTCGCCGTGCTCCTTGGACCAGGTGTGGCGGGAGATGCCTCTGGTGGTGACCTTGGCGAAGACATAGCTCGAGTTGCCGGTCTGGACCCTCAGTCCGGTGGGTTCGCCGATGATGGCTGCGTCCGCCACCACGCCGTGCTGGGCGGCGTACATGGTGCCCCAGCCGCCGGCTCGGTAGGCCGGACCGGCGAACTCGTCGGTGGGGGACTTCTCCGTTTCTCCTATCACACCTGCCAGGACGATATCGCCTCGGAGTTCGACATCTGCGTCCTGGACGGCCTTGAACGCTCCGTAGTAGGCGGCGAAAGCCGACTTCATGTTGGACACGCCGAGACCATATATCCACCCGGCGCCGTCGAGAGTCGCCTTGGGAAGCAGGCCGAACGGCATCCCCGGGTCCTTGCCGGTCATCCCCGTATCGAAGTGTGCTCCCAGCAGTAGGCTCCGGCCCCTCCCGGACCCGCGCAGGCGACCGATCACGTTGTAACGGTCGGGTTCGATCTCCTGGAGTTCTATGTCCATCCCGTCGATCTCCCGGAACCGGTGGGCCACGTAGTCGGCGATGGCGCCTTCCTCTCCCGTCGGGCTCGGTATGTCCACGAGATCGCAGGTCATGCCAACCATCTCGTCCCGGAGTTCCGGGGTGAAGGAGGGCAGGAGGGTGTCGAGTAGTTCGTTCATGTTCGGGGTCCTCCTTCGATCCGGGGATCCTCGCGCCTGCCAAGGGCGCCGGCCTCTCCCCGGCAGGGTGATGACCGGCAGGTAGTCCGGAGGAAGGACCGCTGGACCGCCGGGCTATGCGTAGCCGGACGACCGTGTTGCTTCGGAATCCTCTGCGCTCTCCCTGGCGGCACGGGTGTCAGCCGGCCCAGCCGATCAATGCGTCGATGCTTATCTCGCCCGGGCCCTGGATCAGCAGGACCACCCCCACGATGATCAGCGTGAACGGCCAGTCCCACCCGTCCACGAAGCCTTGCTTCCACTTCACCATCGGTATCGCCAGGATGAGGACGAGGATCAACGGGATGACCGCCACCCGGGTCAGCAGGCCGACGACCAGCAGGAGCCCGCACAGCGTCTCCACGTATCCGGCGAGCAACGCCACCGCCGCCGGGTAGGGAACGCCCTTGCTCCGCAGGAGGTTCTCGGTGCGGCGCGGGCCGTGCCCCGTGTCCGCTTTCCTGAAGATCTTCGGCCAGCCGTGCGCCACGAAGACGGCGCCCATGGTGGCTCGCAGCAACCCGATCGCGAGGTCTTCCATCGCTACTCCTCCCGCAGTCCGGTAGCCCGGAGCGGCACTGGATTACGGCCCGTCTTGCCGGTGGCCGGAGACCGCTCCGGATCGGATACTCTAACCATGTGAAGCCACCGCCCTTCCGCTACGCCTCACCTGCCACCGTCCGCGAGGCGACCGACATGCTGGCCCGGGCCGATGGCCGGGCGCTCGTGCTCGCCGGCGGCCAGAGCCTCATCCCCATGCTTCGCCACCGGCTGGCCGAACCCGAGGCGCTGGTCGATCTCCGCCGGATCGACTCCCTGCACCATCTCTCCTTCGACGGGCTCCGCACTATCAGGCTAGGAGCGATGGTGACCCACCACGGCTTCGAGCGGTGGGGCTTCGACCACGGGCAGCGCCTCCTCACCGATGCCGCCGCGCACATCGGTCACCGTTCGGTCAGGACGATGGGCACCGTCATCGGCAGCCTCGCCCACGCGGATCCCGCCGCCGAGTGGAGTGCAGTCTCCCTGGTCCTGGAGGGGGTGTGCCACGTCGCCGGACCGGGCGGAGAGCGGGAGGTACGGGTCGACCAGCTGTTCACCGGCCCGTTCTCGACCAGCCTGGGCAGCTCGGAAATCATCACTTCGTTGACCCTCTCACTACCCCCATCCGGTAGCGGGTCGGCCTTCGCGGAGGTGGCGCCCCGCCACGGCGATCCGGCGGTGGCCGGTGCGGCCGCTGCTCTGACGCTCGACGGCCCCGAAGTGGAGCGGGCCCGGGTGGCGCTCATCGGGCTGGCTGCCACCCCGTGCCGGTCCCCGTCGGTCGAAGCAGTTCTTGCCGGCCGTCCGGTCTCGGCCTGTATCGAAGCTGCCGCGCAAGCCGTGGAGAACGACATCGACCCGATGGGAGACATCCACGGTTCCGAGGTGTACCGGCGACGGGTGGCGCCGGTGGTGGTCGCCCGCGCTCTGCGCTCGGCGCTGGCCCGGGCGGAGGGCGGCCGGCCGTGAAGGAGACCGTCCGGATCACGCTGCTCGTCAACGGCGTCGATCAGACCACGGCGGTCGAGTCCCGCATGATCCTGGCGGACGTATTGAGGGAGCGCCTGGATCTGCACAGCATCCACCTGGGATGCGAGGAGGGGGTGTGCGGCGCCTGCACCGTGCTCGTGGACGGGGAGCCGGCTACCTCCTGCCTGGTCCTAGCGGTACAGGCCGATGGTCGCGCCATCACCACGCTGGAAGGGCTGGACGGCGACCCGACCATGGCCGGCCTGCAGGCTGCCTTCCACGAGAACTTCGCGCTCCAGTGCGGCTTCTGCACCCCCGGCATGCTGGTGAGCCTCTTCTCGCTGCTCGAAGGCCGGGCACCGTCCTCACCTCCCTTCGAGGACGAGGTCCGGACCCGCTTGAGCGGGAACCTGTGCCGGTGCACCGGTTACCAGAGCATCGTCGCGGCGGCGATGCAGGCGGCCCGATCCGGCGCCCGTTGCGAGGATGCATGATGGTGCGTCCGACCTTCGGTAGGCCGGTTCTCCGCCGGGAAGACGGCAGGTTCCTCAAGGGCAAGGGGGTTTACGTGCCCGATGTCGGGCTGCCCGGCACCGCGGAAGCGGTCGTCAAGCGCAGCCCCCACGCCCATGCGCTGATCAGGGATCTCGACATCTCGGAGGCAGCCGGCGCACCCGGCGTCGTTGCGGTGATAACCGCGCGCGACCTGACCGATACCGGGATCTACCGCCCGTACCACAAGTCGCCGCCCGCATTCGCCAACCTGCTCAAGCCGCTTGAGAAGGGCCACGACGTGCCGCTCCTGGCCGCCGGAAGGGTGAGGAGGGTCGGTGAACCGATCGCCCTCGTCGTGGCGGAGAACCGCTACCTCGCGGAGGACGCCGCCGGGCTCATCCGGGTCGATTACGAACCGCTGGAACCGGTGCTCGATCCCGAGGCGGGCTTGCGGCCGGAGGCGCCGGTCATCCACGAAGAGTTGGGGGACAACACCCAGAGCGGGGTCCGGGTGGTGGCCGGCGATCCGGACGGGGCGATGGCCGCCGCCGATCACAGAGCCACGTTCCGCTTCACGATCCGGCGGCAGATCGGCAGCCCGCTGGGACCCAGGGCGGTGCTGGCCCGGTTCGACCCGGAGGAGGGGCTGACCGTCTGGTCCGCCACCCAGATGCAGCATCTGGCCCGCAAGGTCATCGGGGGGATCCTGGGGCTGGCGGAGGATCGCATCAGGGTCATCTGCCCGGACATGGGCGGCAGCTTCGGCGGGGGCGTCTACTACGAGGACATCCTTATCCCGTATCTGGCCCGGCGGGTAGGCCGCCCGGTGCGCTGGATCGAGGACAGGACGGAGAACCTGGTCAACGCCCGCCACGCCCGTGACCAGGTCCATGATGTCGAGGTGGGGTTCGACAGCCGGGGCCGTGTCCTCGCCCTGCGCGACCGGATCCTCGTCGATATGGGCATCGCCAACTTCTACGGGCTGGTGGTGCCATACAACACCATCTCGCATCTGCGGAGCCAGTACCGGATCGACAACTACGAGGCCGAGGCCACCTGCGTGATCACGAACAAGACCCCCAACGCTCCCGCGCGGGGCGCCGGGCGGGTCACGGCCGCCTTCGTGATCGAGCGGGTACTGGAGAGGGTGGCCCGCCGGCTGGACCTCGATCCGGCCGAGGTGAGAAGGATCAACCTCATCCCCTCCGACGCCATGCCCTTCGACACCGGGGTGCCCTACCGGGACGGCAAGCCGTCGGTTTACGACAGCGGGGACTTTCCGGCGCAACTCGAGATGGCCCTGGAAGCGATCGGCTACCAGGACTTCCGCGCCCGCCAGGCCCGCCTGCGGGCCGAGGGACGGCACGTCGGGATCGGTATCGCCGCCCACATGGAGGGAACCGGTTTCGGACCTCCCGAGAGCGCCATCGTCAGGGTCGACGGATCGGGAGCGGTGACGATCCTCAGCGGCTCGAACAACCACGGCCAGAGCCACGAGACCACGCTCGCCCAGGTGTGCGCCGACGCTCTAGGCGTCGACATCGACAATATCTCGCTTCGGGACGGTGACACCGCCCTGGTCCGCCAGGGTGGCGGCACCTTCGCGAGCCGCACGGCGGTCACCGGAAGCATGGCGGTGGCGGGCGCGGCCGGGAAGCTCCGGCAGAAGGCCATCGAGATCGCCGCGCGCCTCCACGGCCTGGATGCCGGCGGGCTCACCGTGATCGATGGGATCATCCGGGACGGCTCCGGCAATCGGATCACGACGCTCGCCGAGGTGGCCCGGACGGCAGGCAACGAGGCCGGATACGGAGAGCCGACTGGTGGGAAAGCCCGCCTGGAGGCGATCGACTCGTTCGCGTCGCCCACCGTCACCTGGGCGTCGGGAACCCACATCGTGACCCTCGAGGTGGACCGTGACACGGGCCAGGTCGAGTTGGAGCGCTACGTGATAGCCCACGACGCGGGCAACATCATCAACCCGGCGGTGGTCGAGGGCCAGATCGTGGGCGGCGTGGTGCACGGGATCGGCAACGCCCTGTCGGAAGAAGCGGTCTACGACGAAGCCGGCAACCTGCTGACCGCCGGCTTTGTGGACTACCGGCTCCCGCGGGCGATCGAGGTCCCGCCGATCGAGGTTCACCACCAGGAGTTTCCCTCCCCGCTGAACGAACTGGGGATCAAAGGGTGCGGCGAGGGAGGAACGGTGGGTGCGCCCGCCGCCATCGCCAACGCCGTCGAGGACGCTCTCCGCCCCCTGGACCTCCGCATAACCGAGATGCCCCTCCAGCCGGAGAAGCTACTGAAATATATCCACAAGGCCGAGGCAGCGGCCGCGCATAGCAGGACCTGACTTCCAGCCCCGTTCCACCACACTCCTAGGAGGCTTGGCCCGAAAGGTTACCTTTAGAATATCATGATAATCTAAAGGACATGTTTCAACGGCTGCTAACTTTGCCGGTGCCCGGGGCGGAGACGTTCTTCCTGTGGGGTCCCCGGCAGGTGGGCAAGAGCACATTGCTCAGGCAGTGTTATCCCGACGGCGTGTGGGTCGACCTGCTCAAGGCCGACGAGTTCCGCCGCTATACGGCGCGTCCCGAACTGCTGCGCCAGGAGCTCGAGGCGGCAGGCCCGGATCCGTCCCGGCAGGTGGTCATCGACGAGGTCCAGAAGGTCCCCGCACTGCTCGACGAGGTGCACTGGCTTATCGAGAACCGCGGGCTGTGCTTCGCGCTGTGCGGTTCGAGCGCGCGCAAGGTACGGCGCGGCGCCGCCAACCTGTTGGGCGGTCGCGCCCTGCGCTACGACCTGCGGGGCCTCATCTCAGGAGAGATCGGGGAGGCATTCGACCTCGACCGGGCGCTCAACCATGGCTACCTGCCCAGGATGTACCAGTCTGCCCGGCCCCGGCAGTTGCTCGACGCCTACATCGGCGACTACCTGCGCCAGGAGATCGCCGCCGAGGGCCTGGTACGGAACCTTCCCGCCTTCTCGGATTTCCTCGACGCTGCCGCCCTGAGCGACGGCGACCCCGTCAACTACTCGAACATCGCCCGAGACTGCGGCGTATCCGGGCCCACGGCCAAGGCGTACTTCGGCATTCTCGAGGACACGTTGCTGGCTCGCCGGTTGCCGCGCTGGCGGAAGCGGGCGAAGCGCCGCCTGGCCGGGGCGCCAAGGGTCTACTTCGAGGATGTGGGCATCGTGAACCGCCTAGCCCGCCGTGGCCAGGTCGAACGGGGTTCGGACCGGTACGGCAAAGCCTTCGAGAATTGGGTCTTCCACGAACTCTCCTCGTACATCGCCTACCGCGACCTCGACGAGGAACTGGCCTACTGGAGGCTCCCCAGCGGCATCGAGGTCGACTTCGTGATCGGCGACATGCGTCTGGCGATCGAGACGAAGGCAAGCGCCCGGATCAGCAGCCACCACCTCAAGGGACTCCGCATCCTGGCCGAGGAGCATCCCGGCGTCCGCCGGGTCATGGTCTGCCTCGAACCCCGCCCTCGCCGCACCGCCGACGGCATCGACATCATCCCGGCAACTGACTTCGCACTCCGCCTCTGGCAGGACCACCTCGCCTAAGGCACCCCCGCAAAACCGAGAGCAGCAACCGCTACGGCTCGGCGCTACCAACCTTTGCGGCCAGCGATGAACCCTCGGGCCGGAACGACCGGGCACGGCAACCAGCCTCCGAAGAAGCCCGGATCGCCGGTCGGGATGTCGTACCGCAGCCGGAGGGTGAGCCAGACGAGATGACCGTAGACGATCCGGTGGTGGCCAAGGTGTGGCGAGACTCGGGCTACCGATGGGATGTGACAGGGTCGCGCATTCACCGCGCCGAGGCGGATTTTCGGCTCAGCCGAGTTGGTTGATCAGGTGGGCGGCGGTGGGATATGGCGCCGCAAGCGGCGTCGATGGCGGTCCAGAGTACGCCGACCGCAACGCAGACCAACCACGTTCAAACTAGGAGAAACCGATGACCAGTCCTGCAGCACCAAGTACGAGAGCCGTCATCCAGACAATCAGCTTCCAGACCTGGCCGCTGATCCACTGGGTTTGATCGTTGAACCGCTGTTCGATGGCGGCCCGCAGTTCGTTGAGCTTGGCATCGAGCCGATCTTCCGTGACGTTCAAGATCCCTACCTCCTGCGACAAGCGCCTCACTGCGTCTCCGTTCAGCCGTCAGTATTGTACCAACAATCCTATATTATACTGTAGTCATTGCTTACGATGGATGGCAGTACAGCATTCCACGGAATAGTCGATACCCCCCTCAAGGTTGGTGGGCCTCGCCGGTTCCGAGCAACATCGGCGGACGGACATCCCCAGCGGCCGCCTCGTAGGCTGCCGCGACCCGCAGCAGCAAGGGTTCCTGGAGCCGGCGCGCTGCTAGCTGCAGGCCGACCGGCAGACCGTCGACATAGCTGCCGGACGGAATGGCGATCGCCGGTACACCTACCAGGTTCCAGGGCAACGTGAGCCGGGTGGTGAGCCTGCTCTGTGCCCCCGGCCGGGCCAGGTCGACGCTCCTTCCGCCACCGATCCCGACCTTCCCGGCCTCGATCGGGAAGGCGACGGTCGAGTTGCACGGCGCGAGAACGACATCCACCCTCTCGAACACCCGGGCGACACCGGCACGGATCTCGTTGCGAACCTGCATACCCCTGCGGTGATCTGTGGCGGATACGAACTCGCCGGCCAGGATGCGGTACCGGATCTCCGGGGTGGCGAAGCCGTCCGGACGGGCGAGGGCGTAAGGGAGGAGGACCGACTGCGATTCGTGTTGCGCGGCCGCCAGCGCCAAGGGGATCTCGTAGAAGGCTGATAGATCTACCTCCTCCACCGCCGCTCCCAGTTCCTCGAAGACCCGAGCGGCTTCACGTACGGCCCTGACCACTTCTGCCAGCGCATCGTCGAAGAAGTAGGAGGAAGCCAATCCCACCCTCAAACCACCTATCCCCCGTCCCAGGTCTTGGTGGTAGGAGCCTTCGAAGCCGGATTGGATGGACACCGGGTCCTTCGGGTCGTGTCCGGCCATCACGTCGAGCATGGTTGCGGCATCTCCGACCGTGCGGGTGATCGGGCCGATGGTGTGGTGCCACGAGCTGGTGGGTGGCAGCTCCCCGAAACGGCTGGCCAGCCCGTGGGTGGGCATCAGGCCGACCACCCCGCAGTAGGAGGCCGGGGTCCGGATCGAGCCCCAGCCGTCGGTGCCGACCGCAGCCCAGGCCATCCCGGCGCTGACCGCCACGGCGGATCCTCCGCTCGAACCACCGGGTATGTGGTCAACGTCCCAGGGGTTGCGCACCGTACCGAAGTACATGTCCTTGCAGGTACCCCCCATACCCCACTCGTGCATGTTGTTCTTCCCGATGAGGATGGCTCCGGCTCGCCGCAGGCGGGTGACGACCTCCGCATCGAAGTCGGTGGTGTGATCGGCCCACAGCACCGACCCGTTGGTGGTGGGATGGCCCGCAACCGCTACGTTGTCCTTCACCGCCACCGGGATCCCGTGCAGCGGACCGCGGTAGTTCCCGTTCGCGATGTCGCTGGCGGCGACCCTTGCCTCTGCCAGGCCGTCCTCCTCGAACACGGTGATGTAGGCCCGCAGGACGGGGTCCAGGGACCGGATACGGTCGAGCGCCAAGGTGACCAGCTCGACGGGCGAGATCTCGAGGGCCGAGACACGGTTCGCGACCTCGCCGATTGGGGCGAAGGCGACGTCGTCGCTCAACGCTCGGCCGCGTACGGGGTCGTCCGGGGATCGGCGGTAGCCGGCACCCGCTCGGCGAGCTTCCCGGACCTGCGAAGGATCTGCACAACGTAGGGAACCAGCACCTCCGTCTCCTCCGGATCCAGCGCGTCACCGAACCGGTCCAGGATCAGGAGCCGGGCACGCGGCGAGAGGTCTTCATCCCCTGCGGAGGATTCGCCGGCCCCGCGGTTCCCCGCATCCGGGCCCGCTGAAGGCGAGCCTGCTTCCCGGCCCCAGACGAGCCGGAGGAGGTCGGGTCGGTCGTACTGGCGGTTGACCAGCTGTGCCCAGGTACCTGCCTCCGGGTCGATGTCGGCATAGAGGATGCCCTCGCCGCGCTGGGGACCGGCCAGGACGCTGCCTCGCGGCGCGTAGATCATGGAGGCGGGCTCCTCGGTCATTGCCATGAGGTTGGCCCGCTGCGCCGTACCGGCTTCGACCCGGTCCGCAGCCTCCGGGTCGGATGCGGCGGCGGCCGCCAGTACGTGGGCCGTGTTCTGGTAAGCCACAGCCCGCCCGGTGATCGTCACTACGTTTTGCATGACACCGGGAGCGTGGAAGTGGGGCGGCCAGAGGGCGACGTGGATGCGAGCTCCAAGGCTCCGCATGGCGTAGGTGAGCAAGGGGTTGGAGTTCTCGCCTCCTGCCAGAACGCTCACCGGGCCCCACGGCGAATCGAAGACCCTGATCGACTCCCCGTCGCCGGGATGGAAGAACACCCGCTCCCCCACGGCGGGGACCAGCTTTCGCCTCACCCCGAGCAACTCCCCTTCCGGCGACACGACCAGCTGGCTGTCGAACACGACGCTCACCCGAGGGTCGGGTCGTTCGACAAAACCGATGACCACCATCGTCCCCGCTCTGGCGGCGGCCTCGCTCAGCCGATCACTCTCCGGACCCGGAACCGTCAGGGCATTCTCCACCATGGCGGCGGCGAGTTCCCGCGACCGGCCGGACGTGGGAGGAAGGGCGTGGAACCAGATGGGATGTCCGGGAAGGAAGTTCTCGCCGAAGGCGACCAGGCGAGCCCCGGCAGCCGCGGCCTCCTCGATCAGGTCGCACGCTTTGCGGACGGATGCAGCCCGGTCGAGGAACACCGGGGCCGCCTGTACCACGGCTACCCGGATGGGTCCTTCAGTTGCGGCAGACACGGGCTGATCGTATACGATGTCCGGACCCATGACAGCCCGACATCCATGAACACCGGTCGCCGATGACCCTCCGCTTCGGTCTCCTGGTTCCCCACTTCGGCCCGCATTCGACCTGGGACCGGGTGTTCGGGATCGGTCCGCGCCTGGAGGAACTCGGGTTCTCCAGCGTCTACTTCCGGGACCAGCTCGGCTTCTCGGGTGGCGTGTCGTTCGAGAACCCCAGCCACCACTTCGTCGATCCATTCGTCGCCATGAGCGCGGTGGCGGCAACCACCGACCTGACCGTGGGCATGGCAACCCTGACCCCGATTCGCCCGCCCGTGGTACTCGCCCAGATGGTGGGATCCCTCGCCTACCTCGCTCGCGGGAGGCTGGTACTCGGAGTGGGTCTGGGAGGCCAGCCGAACGCCTTCCGGCTGGCCGGCCTCTCCATCGAAGATCGGCTGGGTCTGTTCGAGGAGATGGTGACGGTACTGCGGGCCACGTCGCATGCCGGCGCGGCCCATTCCGGCTCCCAAATCGCCTTCGACAACCTCACTCTCGACCCGGCCCCGCCCGAGGACCTGACGCTCCTCTACTGTGGCTCCAGCCTGGCGGCCGTCCGGCGGGCCGTCCGCTTCACAGATGGTTGGTTCCCCGGTCGGTGCCCCCTCCGGGTATTCGACCGCCTGTCGGTACGACTCCGGGAGGAGGCCGGCGCGGCCGGCAAGACCATGCGGGTCGCCATCGTCCCCCTGGTCTCCCTCGGCCGGACCCGTGAATGTGCCCTGGCCAAGGTCAATGTCGAGGGAATACTCGAGGAGTCCCGCAGGAAACCGGCCTGGCGGCCGGACGGACCGTTCGCCTCGGCGGAGGATCTGCGCGGAACGCTCATCGCCGGCACGCCTGGCGACGTGGTCGAGGAACTCCACCAGCTGGAGAGCCGCGGCGTAGACGAGGTGGTACTCGACCTGCGGGAAAGGATGGACGCCTTCGAGGAGGGCATCGAGCAACTCGGAGCCGAGGTCCTCCCATCTTTCGCGACATAGCGACTCATCAGGACCGTCCGACCGGCGGGGATCCTGCCGACTGCGCGGCCGCGGGAGGAAGAAGGCACCGGAGGATCTTCCTCGGACTCGAAAGAGGCACTCCTGCAACCGGCAATCAGGTTGCGCGGGTAGGCCATCCTGTATACATTATGCGGAAGTTCGATGAGCTATGTCTCGGACTCGGGATGTAGCACCGTACGACAGGTCGCGGGGCTCCTCGCGCACCTACCAGTTACGGGAGGGAGTTCAGATGAAACACATAAGGCTCTTAGCACTGGTGCTGGGCTTCGCCTTGTTTGTCGCGGCTTGCGGGGAGGACGAGGAAACCACCGCTACCACACAAGCGGCGACCACCACGCAGGCGACGCAGCCCGCGGAGGAAGCGGCGCCAACCGAGACCACTCCAGCCGACGATGCGATGATGGACGCGGATGCGATGATCGCTGATATCCGGTCTCGTATCGAGGGCCAGTCGGTGGTGGTAGGTAGCTCCGGGTTCCCGAACGCTTCGCTGACTGGAGCGTTCCGCACGATGGACTTCCTGCGGGATGACTTCGGTCTCGACGTCGAGTTCCGCCTGCTGGACTCCGACCCGCTCGTAGCGGCGACCATCGCCGGAGAGGTGGCCGTAGGCCAGCTGTCGTTGGCTGGTATGGCCAACGCGGTGTCGGCCGGTTCCGACTTCGTAGCGTTCGGTGGTGACGACCAGAAGAACTCGTTCATCATCGCCGCCAAGGCGCCGATCACCTCGATGGAGGAACTGCGGGGCCACCCGGTGGCAGCCACCCAGAGCCTCAACCAGATCACCGGCCAGACCCTCCAGAAGTGCCTGGCTGACGTGGGCATGACCGTCGACGACGTCCAGCTGGTACGCCTGGCGCACACCGGTGAGGCAACCGCCGCGATAGTGTCGGGACAGGTCGTCGGCGGGATCTCCGCGACCTGGCGTCTCACCCAGCTCACACTCAACGAGGGCGAAGGTGCCTACAACATGCTCTGCGCCGGCTGGGAGTCCAACCCCCAGATCTCCTCGGTGTGGTACGCCGAGCGGGACTGGGTCGAGGCCAACCCCGACATCGCTCTGGCCTTCAACATCGCCTCGCTGAAGTCGGCACGGTGGGCCCAGGAGGACAAGCAGCGGTGGATCGATTACGCGCTCTCGAAGATTGAGCGCCTGACTCCTGAAGCCGCCGCTATCGACTACGACGGTCTGATCAACGAGTTGGACATGTGGCCGGTCAACGGGTCCCTCGACCACGACCTGATGCAGACCACTCTGGACACCTCCCTCGCGTTCGAAGCCGTCGACCGGGCTTACACCGTCGAAGAACTCGTCACCTTCGAGTTCCAAGACAAAGCCCTGGAAATACTCGGACGCTCATAGACCGGCGACGGAACATACGACAATGATCTGCGGGCCTTCCGGATTCCTTGGGGATACGGAAGGCCCGCAGGTCCGTAAGGTAGAGAAACGTCTACGGGACTCGGCGCTAAGGTTGCCGTAGGAAGCTGGTCCCATTGCCTTTGTCGTGGTGACCGGATGGGAAGCACTTGGAGATGGCCGCAGTCGATACGATGACCGCCCGCGAGCAGGGTCCAGCAACCCTCGCTACCGGGGTGAGCCGCCCTGTGTTGCGCTTCCTGAACCTGTTCCAGTCGAGTTGGGTGATCCGGCTCCTCACCCTGGCCGTCATCCTCACCGGCTGGGAAGTCTTCGGCAGGCGTACGAGTACGGTCACATTCGCCTCGGTGTCGAGAACCTGGAACGCGCTGTGGGATCTGACCGTCAGCGGCGACCTGTGGAAGGCATGGCGGTCCGACCTGGCGATCATGTTCACCGCCCTGGCCATCTCGGCGGTGGCCGGGATCGTCTTGGGCTTCGTCATGGGACGCTACCGGTCGATCGACAACACCGTCGAGCCGGTGTTCGTGGGGGTGTTCATGACCCCCAAGATCGCCCTGCTCCCGATCATCGCCCTCTGGCTCGGCTACCAGTTCAACGCCAAAGTACTGATAGTCATCCTGTTCAGCTTCTTCGAGATCTTCTTCACCGTCCGTGACGGGATCAAGGTGACCAACGCCGAATACGTGGACGTCGCCAGGGCGTACTCCATCCCGGAAGGCATGATGCTCACGAAGATCATCGCGCCGGCCACCGCTCCCTACATCATCACCGGGCTCCGCCTCGGCCTCCTGCACGGGATGGTCGGAGTGGTGCTCGCCGGCTTCTTCCTGGAGGCCAACGGTATCGGCGGGCTCATAAGCAACCAGACCAACGAGTTCAGGATGCACACGACCTTCGCCGGCATGCTGACCGTGATGGCTGTGGGTGTCGCCATCAACCTAGCCCTGCGGCTGCTCGAGCGCTGGGTGACCCCGTGGAGCATCAAGGACACGCCGTGACCGCCGAAACGTCGACCAGCAGCGCCGGCGGAGCGCAACCCGGCGCGGAGAGCCGTTCTTCGTTCAGGATCAGCCGGGTGAGGATCCTCCAGTTGACGGGAATAGTGGTGTTCCTGGGACTATGGGAGCTGTTGGGCGCCCGCAAGCCCGAATGGTATTCGCAGCCGAGCCTGACGCTGAGCGAGCTGTGGAGGCTGATGGGTGCCGAGCAGGTGCTCCCGTACATCGACGGGAGCTTTCCTCTGCTCGTGATGAAGTCCCTGGGGGCGCTCCTGATCGGCATCGTGCTCTCGTTCATCGTGGGGGTAACGCTCGGCTTCCTGATCGGCCGTTACCGGGTGTTCCGGGTGGCCCTGGATCCATACCTGGCGGCCATCTACTCCGTGCCGCGGGTCGCCTTCGTCCCGATCATGGTCGTGTGGTTCGGGATCGCGGACAAGTTCCTCCTGGCTACTATCGAGATTCCCTTCTCCAGGTTCGTGATAGCCAGCGTGGTGGTGGCCTGCTCGGTCCTGATCGCATTCTCCACCGCGGCAGGCGTCCACGAGTTGATGAAGGAGTACAACGAGATCTCCTACGCCTTCAACCTGCGGTCGGGCAAGGGTGTCACCGAGGAGTGGGTCGGCGCGATACTTCTCATCATCGCCTTCCTGGCCACCGCCGCGGGATGGCTGACCCTCATACAGGGTCTGGTATTGCTGTTCGCCACGGTGGGCCTGCTCGTCGTGCGCGACCGGCACATGTTCCTGAAGATCCTCCTGCCGGGTGCCGTACCATTCCTTGCGACCGGCCTCCGCATCGCCGTGCAGCGAGCCCTGATCGCGGTGATCGTGGCGGAGTTCCTGATCGGCGTGCCCGGTCTGGGCTTCGTGATCCGTGACGCCCGGGCCGCCTACAACACCGACCGTCTCTTCGCCATGGCCCTCCTGCTGATGGTGCTCGGAGGGATCCTGATCACCATCACGAAGGCGGTGGAGTCCCGGTTGTCCTCATGGCGACCCAAGGCATTCTGAGACCCGGGACCGGAAAACGCAATGCGATCCACCAGACTCGGAACCTTGCAGACCGTCCGGGATCGGCCCGGCGCGGGAAGGCCGACCCACCCTCCGGCGCCTCGGCCGGCGTGAGCGGGCAGATGGACAGGCACCCCTTACGGAGACCCAGAACCGGGATGACCTTCGGGGTGCTGCTACCCCACTTCGGTCCCCACGCCTCCCGGACCCGCCTGATCGAAGGCATCAAGCTCATCGAAGATCTGGGCTTCGACGCGGTGTGGGCCCGGGACCATCTACTCTGGCATCCGCACAGCCACGAGGAACACACGGACATGACGTTCCTCGAACCTTTCACCACCCTGATCGGGCTGGGAACCCTGGTGGAGCGCCTGGTCATCGGGACCGGCGTGATGATCCCGGTCCGCCACCCGATCCGGGTCGCCCAGCAGTACATGACGCTCTCGTACCTCACCGGCGGACGGGTCATAGCAGGCTTCGGCGCCGGGCACGGGGGCGAGTTGCGTGCAGCCGGGATCGATCCCGACCGCAAGCACCAAGCCGTGCTCGAAATGATCGAGATCGTGCGCCGGTTGTGGGCCGGGAACGGGGTGACATTCGAGGGCGAGATTTTCCGGATCCACCATGCTTCCCTGGAACCCAAGCTCCAGCATCCGCTACCCATCCTCTACGGGGGACCCTCGCGGCGGGCAGCCCGGATCGCTGCCTGCCACGCGGACGGATGGCTGGCCGGCACCGTACCGTTGACGACTGTCGACGCCCGGCTCTCCTACATGCGGGAACTGCTGGGGAGCATCGACCATCTCTTCCTGTCGGTCACCCCCCGGACGATTCTCGACGAGGACCGGGAGCGGGCCCGCACCAGTGTGGACGTGGAGCGGATGTCGAGAGACGGAAAGCGCAACTGGGTGACCCCACCGGGGGGTGCCTTCCGGACCCTCGAGGACATCCGGGGCGTGGTGGTGGTGGGCGACGCCCATGACGTAGCGGCCGGTGTCATCGAGTACTACAAACGCGGATTCGACCATTTCACATTCGACGTGCGCAACCAGTTCGACCGTTTCGAGGAGACCCTGGAAGCGATAAGCGGGTCCGTGCTACCGATCGTGCGGAAGGAGATCGCCCGGTCGAACCTGCCACAGTCCAACAGAAGGAGCTGAGCGATGGGGATCGTCGATCACGGCAAGCTGAAGTCCAACTACCTGGGTGTGGTCGAAAAGCTGGCCGGCAACCACGCTGCCGGCCTCGTCCATCCCTACGTGTCGGCCGAGACCATCGAGGACTTGAGCGTCCGGTCCTCCTTCATTCAGTACGACCGCGAGTTCACCTTCTTCGGGGATGAAGCCCGGGACCGGGGAGGCCACGAGCGAGGCCCCAGCCCAATCCGGTACTTCCTGAGCGGGATCGCCTTCTGCATGCTCGGCTGGTACGCGAAAGGTGCCGCTTTCGCGGAGTGCGAAGTCGAGGGCTTGGGGATGAACATCACCACCCATCTCGACCTGCGGGGGGAGCATGGCTTCGAGGACAAACCAATCCACATCCAGTGGCTGGTGTTCGACGTCCAGGTGGACAGTCCGTCGTCGGCCGATTCCGTCCTGGCCATGGTCGACTGGGGCGATGCCCGGTGCCCACTCGGCGCCTTCTCCCGGCGGGCGGTGCCCGTTTACACCGTCGTCAACCACAACGGAACCGTCATCCGCGACACGGTTCCACGCGGAGTCGGGTAGCCAGATCCCAGGCCGACGGGAATCCCGGCTCGTCGCCAACCCGCCAGACCCGCCTCGTTCCTTCGCGGGCGTGGTACATTTTGATCGGTGGAGTACACAGAAGAACAGATCGAACGCATCACTGAATTCGCCAGTAAGCCCGGCAACTTGGAACCCGCTGGTCCTGATGCGCGGGACAATGGTCGGCGCATGGCTAGAGCAATCGCAGATACATTCAGCGAGCACGACTGGGCGACTCTTCTGAATAGGTTGTCCGCAGATCGCGCAGCTCAACAGATCGCGCAGCGCCCAGCCGAAGAGCGCGAAGTCCTGCTCAGCTTGCTCGGCACCGAACGCAGGACCGATGTCGAAGCACATCTTCCCGTGACGGTCTAGGAGGGTGCTGAGCAATCCACCAGCGGCCTGCCAATCGCCGGCATTATTCCCGGGCTGGCGAGCGGCAGGCCTGAGCAATCATCATTGTTCAGCACCCTCCTAAAGGGATCCTCCCCCCGCCTTCAGTGGCAGTCAAGCCCCACATCGCTCGATCCGCCTGCAAGTACGGCATCGACTACCTCGATGTCTACTCTGTGTTAGACGACCCACTCCTCGTTGCAACCATGGCGGATTACCGTGACTCAAGGCGCTGTCCGGATAACAAGTGCTCAACAAGGGACCACAGTTTGGTCAGATCCTTGATTCGCTTGGCACTGCGTTTCAGATCCTTCTCGAACCTGGTTGTAGTGCGCAGCCGCATGAATCACTTGAACCTGGCTCTCAGCTCCTCCACACTGGCGTACTCCCTAAAGTCCTCACCGTCACGCGCATGCTGCAACGCCTTCAGGGTCTCGGTGTTGGGAATCCTCACAGCGAACAGCAGGCCTTTCTGCAAGGTCACCTGCTTGTAGAACAGCGTGATCGCCTGCGTCACGGAAAGGCCCAACTGCGCGAACAGTTCCTCCGCCTGTAGCTTCAGCTCAGGTTCGATTCGAGCGCGGATCGTGGCAGTCTTGGTCATCGCGGTTACTCCCTTAGTGAACTCCCCCCCTAATGTAGCGCAAATGGGGTACATACTTACCTGTGGTCGATGTGTGAGCGACCCGTAGACCACCTCCTCACATCTGGAGACGGTCACGTCGCTATCACCAAGGAGTTCCGGGACGAGAAACCGTCGACGTGGCTGCAGGCCACGTCTTCCGGCCGCCGGGCCTTCGCGAACTATCTCGCCAACCTGGAGAAGGTGTTGAAGTGGGTCCCTCCTCTTCCTCGGGAGGATTAGTTGCCGGAACGGGGGATGACTCGTTCGCCGGTGTCCCGCCGCGAGCGATCAGGGAACGTCCTGTCAAACGGTGGCGGTCTTGCCCGGCAGCAGCTTGTTCCAGATGTCGTACCGCATGTCGGCGAACAAGGGGTCCCGCTTCAGGTCCCCCTCGGTCCTCGGATACGGGAAGGGAACGTCGATTATCTCGCTCACCGTGCCCGGGTGGGCCGACATGACTGCTACCCGCCCGGACAGGAAGATCGCCTCGTCCACGCTGTGGGTGACGAACACCACCGTCTTGCGGGTCTTCTCCCAGATCCCGAGCAGTTCGATCTGCATCAACTCACGGGTTTGGGCATCTAGGGCTCCGAACGGTTCGTCCATCAGCAGGATCTCGGGATCCACGGCGAGTGCCCTCGCTATGCCGACCCTCTGCTGCATACCGCCCGACAACTCGTGGGGGTGTAGGTTCGCAAAGCTCTCGAGGCCCACCATCCGTATGTACTTCCAGGCGATCTCCTCGCGCTCGGCTCTTGACTTGCCTGCCGCCTCGAGAGGTAGGGTCACGTTTCCAATCACCGTACGCCACGGGAACAAACCGAAGTTCTGGAAGACGAAAGCACGGTCTCGGCCAGGTCCGGTGACCGGTCTCCCCGATACCCTCACTGAGCCCGCGTCGTAGGGCACCAGACCATCCAGCACCTTCAAGAGGGTGGTCTTGCCACATCCACTGGGACCGATGAGGCTGACGAATTCGCCTTCCGCAACAGTCAAACTGGCATCACTCAGTGCCTGAACGGTTCCATGCTGCCTTCCCCGCCTGCCGAAGCGCGTGGATGTCGTACCGGTCTTCCGGTAGTACTTGTCGACGTGCTCGATCTCGATCTTCGGCCTGGCCACCGGCAACTCCTACTCGAACCAACGGCGCTGTACAAGACGCGCGACCGGACGGCGCGCTGCTCGCTCATCTGTATACAGTGCTCTGTATACAGAATAGCGGAGGCACCGATCCTGCCTACTAGAAACCGAGATGGCCGTCGGCCCTCTCGTCCAGTCGCTCCCACCGTACCCTACGCGGGCCGGCGTGCTCACCACTCGGGTCGATACGGGCAGGCCGGAACGGACATGTGGCGTGGACACCGTTAGGGGCCGGCTTTCGCCGACCGCCATCCTTGCCATGGTCGCGGCGGCCGTGTTCCTCACCGTGGCCAACACGTCGGCGTCGGCGGTCTCCCAACCCGCCATCGCCGCAACCTTCGGTGCCGGCCCAGCCGATGTCGGGTGGGTGGTCTTCGGTTATTCGGGAACGTTCGCGGTGGCCACCGCCCTGTACGGGAGGCTGGCCGCCCGTTTCGGGTTGGGAAGAACCCTCTCGTTCGGGATCCTCCTCCTGGCCTTTGGGTCGCTGGTTGCGGTCGTAGCGCCGACCCTGCCGGCAGTGATCGCCGCCCGGGTGATCCAGGGGGCGGGTTCGGGGGCCATCCCGACCCTGTCGGTGGCCATCCTCGCCACCAGGTTCCCATCCCCGAAGCGCCAGTTCGCGTACGGGATCATCACGGCGGTGGTGGGCGTCGCCCAGGCACTCGGACCGATGATCGGTGGCCTGCTCGTGGACCTCATCAGTTGGAGAGCCGCGGTGGCGATAGGGATGCTGATCTCGCCCGTCGCCGCCTTCATCTGGTATGACCTGCCCCAGCGCGGGGACCCGGCCCACCGCCTGGACTATGCCGGAGCCGGCTCGGTCCTGCTGATGATCGGCGGCTTCGTCTACGCCATCAACCGGGTACCGATGGACGGTGCCACGCTCCTGACCGGGGGTGCGGTGATCATTGCCGCTCTGGGCGCTGTACTCACCGCCTCCCGGGCGAAGCGCCACCCTGCCCCGTTCATCCCCAGATCGGTGGTGTGCGACCGGGGGTTTCTCCCGCTGGCAATCGCCGCCTTCGTGGGCAGCGCTTCCTATCTGGGCACGATCGTTGCGTTGCCATCCGCTCTGTCCCGGGTCTACGAGATAGATGCGGTGGGAATCGGCTTGGTCATCGTCCCCGCGGCGGCTTCGGTCGCCGTCGCATCCACAGTCAACAGCGTTGCAGTACGCCGATTAGGCCATGCGGCCACAACCCTGGCGTCGCTACTGTTCCTGTTGGTCGGTACCGGGTTGCTCGCCGCGCTGGGGATAGAGCGCGGCCTGGGTTCGGTGGCCCTCATGGTGATACCACTGGGCATCGGGTTCGGACTACTCACTCCTCCGCTGGTGGATGCGGTGACGAAACGCTTCGAAGGTACCTCACAGTCGATCGCGATCGGGGTCTTCTACCTCGGATTCTTCCTGGGTGGATCATCGGGTGGAGCACTGGCGACCGGGATCATCCAGCGCGACCTGTCCATCCCGCTGCTGGGTTCGGGGTTTCCGGTGGGCGAAGCCGGGCTGACCGCTGTGGCATTGGCGGGAGCCGTCATGATGGCGCGTATCCTCATCAGGAACCCCCGACGGGTTGACGCATGACCGGTGTCTCCGGGGAACCACCGTTCCGGGCGTTGGGACGGTCCGGCGGTATCCTCAGGGACCATGGACCGTCGACATCATGGGACGCGCGGCCGATGAACCACCTACCGTAGGGAAACCCGTGAACATGCCGAGGACCATGCGGGCGATGGCGCTCATGGAGGTCGGCGGGCCTCACCACATCGTGGATACGAACCTGCCCGTACCGGAACCGGCGGCCGACGAGGTGCTGATCCGGGTCCGGACGGTGGCTGTCAACCACCAGGATCGATTCACGATGTCGGGCCGGGCCCACAAGGCGAACCTCTCCTTTCCCCATGTGATGGGCATCGATCCGTCGGGAGTGGTAGCCGGACGCGGCTCGCAGGTCACCTCCCTTGCGATCGGGCAGCGGGTGGTCGTCAAACCCCCGATAGCGTGCGGCGCCTGCAGCTTCTGTATCCAAGACATGGACGACTCCTGCCCCTCGCTCCACAACGTCGGGGTTCACCGATGGGGCGGCCACGCCGAGTACGTCACGGTGCCCGAACGCAGCGTGTTCCCCATTGCCCCGGGGTTGAGCCACGTGAAGGCCAGCGCACTGGCCCACTCGTTTCCGGTGGCGGAGCAGATGTTCACCCGCGTGGGGCTGAGCGGGGACGACGTGGTGTTGGTAGCGGGGGCGTCCGGCGCCATCGGCTCCGCCGCCGTCCAGCTTGCCAAGCTCGCCGGTGCCTTCGTCATCGGTGCGGCCGGCTCCCCCGATCGCGCGGCTCGGGCAGCCGCAGCAGGCGCGGACGCCACCATCGACTACACCTCCGAACCCGACTTCTCGGGCAGGGCACGCAGCCTCGTCCCCGAGGGCGTTACCGTCTTCCTCGACCCGGCCAGCAACCCACAGGTATGGAACGAGGTCCTCAAGACGCTCCGGAACCGGGCCCGGGTCGTGGTCTGCGGATCGCACGCCGGTCCGATGGTCGAACTCAACAACAACTGGTTGTTCCGATCGCGGGTGGCGATCTACGGGAGTTCGGGGTCCACGCGGAGGGGGATGCGGAGGTGTATCGACCTGGCAGCAGCGGGCGGCATCCGTCCGGCGATCGATTCGGTCCGGCCCCTCGGCGGCATCCGGGAGGCATACGCCGACCTGGGTTCGAGGCGCAACATAGGCAAGATCGTCCTGCGCGTATCGGGCGGCGACAACCCGGCGGGCGGCTGAACGCTCACCCACCCGCTTCAGGATCCCCTCGAGGCTGCCCGCATGACACGATCCCTCCTCAACCCAGTGTCCTGGATCTGAGATGCGCCGACGGCGTCCTTGGTCACGACCCGGACTGCCTCCGGGGTTCGAGACCGTGAGAAGGGCCGGACCTGCCGCCTCCGGCGGGGTCCCACCCCCTACCGCCGCCTCCTCGGCGCCGAAACGCGTCCCGCCATCGCCCCTACCGGGGTCGTACGGTCAGCATGATCCCAGCCCGGCCCGGTCGGTACCCAAAACGGACCGCTTGGTGCTTTGCGGTTACCTACCAGTATGCGACGGGCCTGTGACAGAACCGTTTCTCGCATCATGATCCAAGGCTTCGACATCGAATAGCTAACAGTGACTCCAGGGCATCATGAATGTCCTGAGCGGATCGCCTCCCACACCCGGGCGGGGGTAAGAGGGAAGCCCAAGGACGTCACGCCGTCTTCGCGCAACGCGTCGTGGACCGCGTTCAGGATTGCTGGTGGAGCCCCTATGCAGCCGGCCTCGCCCGTCCCCTTGACGCCTAGGGGATTGCCGGGCGCGGGAGTGGTGGTCCGCCGGGTCGTCAGCGGGAAGGGTTGGATGGCGCTGGGAACCAGGTAGCCGGCCAGGTTGCCGTTCATCGGTTGCCCGTCCGCGTCGTAGACGACCTCCTCCAGCAGGGCCTCCCCGATGCCTTGCATGATCGAGCCATGTACTTGGCCCTCGACGATCATCGGGTTGAGCACGTTGCCACAGTCGTCGACAGCCACCAGCAACAGCAGATCGACCTCGCCCGTCTCGCGTTCCACTCCGACCACCGCCACGTAACTGCCGAACGGGTAGGCGAGCGTCCTGGCTATGTACATCTCCTCGGCAGCCAGTTCGACGGCGGCGGCCCGGGCTCCGGCAGCCACCTCGGCGAGCGTGACCGTCGCGCCCGGCGAGCCAACCACACCGAAGCTCCCGTCGACCAGGACCAGGTCCGCCTCCGACGCTTCGAGCATCCCGGCGGCGACCTCCCGGGCTCGGGTGCGAACCTCGAGGGCGGTTCGAAGGATCGCCGACGCGCCTAGTTGCGCGGAGCGGCTCGCGAAGCTGCCCACACCGGTTGCCACCTCGCCGGTGTCGCCCGCGTAGAAGGTCACGCTCCCGGTGGGCACGGAGAACACGCCGGCGGCGATCTGGGACCAGACCGACCGGTGCCCCTGGCCGGCGGGCGTGGATCCGGTCCGCACGACCACGCCGCCGTCCTCGCTGATCTCGCCCCTGCCGTACTCGCCAGTACCCGGCGCCCCTCCGGCCCTTTCTATGAACGAGCCGACACCTATGCCGATGGGATCCTCCCCACGGCCGCGCCGGTCCGCCTGGAGCTTCCGCCACCCGGCGACATCGGCCGTATTCAGGGCCAACTCCAGGGCGCCCGCGTAGTCGCCGGAGTCGTAGACCGAGCCGGTGTGGGTCGTGTAGGGGAAGGCTGCCTTGTCGAGGAAACTGCGGCGCCGCACGTCCTCGGGAGGCAACCCGGCCGCGTCCGCGAAGGCATCCACCGCCCGCTCGATCGCGATGGCCGCCTCCGGCCTCCCGGCGCCACGGTACGGGCCGACCGGGGCTCGATTGGTCACCACGGCCGTTCCGGTGACTTCGAGATGCTCGACGTCGTAGGGGCCCTGCATCACGGGAAGAGCGAAGAAGGGGACCCGGGCACCGGCACAGGGGTACGCCCCCGCGTCGCCCAGCACATCCGCTGACAGGTAACGGATCCGCCCGTGCCGGTCACCGCCGATCCGCACGCTGATGTGCATGGCTCGCCCGTGGGTCCCGCAGACCAACTGCTCGGTGCGGCTCTGGAGCCAGACCGCGGGCCTACCCAGGCGATGGGCGATAGCCGCCACCACCGGGTACTCGGGGTAGAACTGGCCCTTCGTGCCGAAACCACCACCCACGTCCGGCACCCTGGCCCTGATCCTTGCCGGATCGAGACCCAGGATCGCTCCGAGCTGGCCCGGCAGACCGGCGGGGTGCTGGTGGCCGCACCAAACCTCGAGCCCGGCGCTCACCGGGCGGGCGAGGATGGTCAGGGGCTCGATGGTCACGGGCGACACTCTGGGAATGTCGACCTCGACCGAGGCCTCGATCTCGGCCGGGGGGCGGAACCCTCCGGTCCCGATGGTCTGGCGGTGTACAACGTTCGAGCCGGTGTCCGGGAACAGCAGCACGTCGCCGGCCAGCGCGGAGGTGGGATCCACCGCGGGGAGCTCCTCGATGTCGACCCACACCATGCCCGCGGCGTCCACCGCCTGGACGGCCGACTCGGCAACCACCACCGCAACCGGCTCCCCGACGTGGCGCACCCGGTCACGGGCGAGCGGCGGCTGACCCATGCCGGCCGCCTCCGGCGCACCTGGATGGGGACACGGCGGCATGTCCGGCAAGCCGAGATCGTCAGCGCCGAACACGGCGACCACGCCAGGAAGGTCGCGGGCATCGGCCAGATCGGGTGTTAGGAGCCTGCCATGGGCGACGGGGCTGCGGACGAATGCACAGTGAAGGGTGTCCTCGTCCACCAAGTCGCCGACATACCGGCCGGCGCCGGTGATCAGCGGGGGGTCCTCGAGCCTCACCGCCAAGTTGCCTAGATCCACCATGTCAATGCTCCTCCGTGGGAACGACCCGATCACCGGAGTCGATCCGTCGCGGGAACCACTCCACGTCCCGGTCCTCTCCACCCGGTACGGGCCGGAGAGTACCCGCCGGCCTCGGGACCGGTTTCGCTCTGTCCCGGTCGAGCGGTCACCGGCGACGGCACCTCACTCCTGCGGCTTGCGGCAAGGGAAACCGCGCCACCCGGCACGCCTACCCGGGGGCGGCGCCGACCACCGAGCGCACCGCGGCGACGATCTTGTCGGTGGTCGGCTCCACATGCTGCTCGAGGGGCGGGCTGAACGGTATCGGGACGTCGGCGGTGGTCACCCTCACCGGAGGAGACACCAGGTCTCCGAACGAGTTCTCCGTCACCACTGCCATGATCTCGGCAGCCACACCGCACCGGCGGTGGCATTCGTCGACGACCACCAGCCGGCCGGTCTTCGCCACCGAGTCGAGGATGGCCTGCTCGTCGAGCGGGGAGAGGGTACGAGGATCGATGACCTCCACGTCGATGCCTTCGCTACCCAGGGTCTCGGCCGCCTCGAGCGCCCGCAGCACCATCCAGGATGAGGCGAACACGGTCACGTCCCCACCCCGGCGCTTGACATCGGCCACCCCGAAGGGGATGGCGAAGTCGTCGCCATCGTCGGGAACCGGACCACGGGTGTCGAAGAGGCGCACATGATCAACCCAGGCGGTCGGGTTGTCGGAGGCGGCGGCGGTCTTGACGAGCCCCATCACGTCGCGGGGGGTCGAGGGAGCCATTATCTCCAGCCCGGGGGTGTTCCAGAGCATCGCCTGCGGGCTGTGGGTGTGCTGGGCGGCGCCCCCGCCCCGGATCCCGTGGTTGAAGTGGAAGATCATCGGTACCTTCGTGGATCCGCCGGACATGTAGTGGATGTTGGCCGCCTCGTTCACTATCTGGGGAAAGGCCTGGAATATGAAGCTGGCCGTCGCTATGTCCACGATCGGCCTCAGCCCGGCCAGTGCCGCACCGATCGCCACCCCCACGTAGCCGACCTCGGCAATCGGAGGGTGGTACACCCGGCCCGGGTAGTCCGCGTGCAGGCGGGCCATGATCTCCCGGTGCTTGGTGAGGCCTAGGAAGTACAGCCCCATCAGGTGAACCCGCTCGTCCGTTGCCAGCCGGCGCCGCAACGACTCGACCAGTGCCTCGGCATAGAGCATCTCGCGCATACCATCCTCTCCTAGGCGTAGACGGACTCGAGGGCGCTGGCCGCGAGGGGATACGGACTGTCGAGAGCGAACCGGATTCCCGCATCGATCTGGTTCTTGACCTGCTCGTCCATCGCCAGCACTTCGTCGGCGGTGAGGACTCCTGCCGAGAGCAGTTCCCGAACGTAGCGGAGCAGCCCGTCCTGCTCGGTGTGCCACACCGCGTAGTCGGCCGGGATCGCCGAGGCATCCCAGGCGTAGGTCGGATCGGTGGGACCGGTGAGAAGCTGCGGCCAGAGCGGTCGGCTCCCCGGCCAGCGAACTGTGAGGGCCTCTATGAACGTGGGGCCACCGCCCCCTCGCGCTCGCCCGACGGCTGTGGCCATCGCATCGTGGACCGCGCCGGTATCCGTGCCGTCCACCGTGATCGTGGGCACCTTGAAGGCCGCGGCGAGGTCGGTGAGCGGGGCGGCCGCCATGGTGGAGGACGGGTACTCGTTGGCCTTCTGGCCGAGCGCCTCCAGGCTGTTGTTCTCGCACAGGTAGATAACGGGGAGGCCCTCGAGGGAGGCGATGTTGATCGACTCGTGGAAGGTGCCCTCCTCAAGCGCCCCGTCCCCGAACAGACAGACGGACACCCGATCCTTTCCGAGCCGGGAGAAGGCGAACGCGGCACCGGTCGCCAGCGGCGTGCAGCCCCCGGTGGCCGCAGACGTGGTCGGGAAGCCGTTCTCGACCGAGGCGATGTGCAGGGTGCCTCCCTTGCCGCGGTTGGTACCGGTCTCCTTGCCCAGGATCTCAGCGAACATGGCGGCCGGATCGGTGCCTCTGGACAGCAGGTGACCATGGTTCCGGTGGGTGGTGAAACCGACGTCTCCCGGTTCGAGCTGCGCCAGAGCCGCCACACCGGTGGCCTCCTGGCCGATGTACACATGGAAATGGCCGACGGCGTACTCGCCGGCCAGCTTTATCAGCCCCTCCTCGAAGCGGCGGATGACCAGCATCCGGCGCAGGTAGTCGCGGAGGCGATCAGGTGGTAGGCCGGGAATCATGTTCTTACTCCCTTCTGTCGATCCGTTGCGGGTGGCGCCTCGCCGAGCAGGCCTCGCACCGCCCTCACGATGTCTCCGGAACCGGGTGCGAACGCATCCTCCAACTCCGGGGCGGCGCCCACCGGGGCGAATGGGGCGCCCAACCGGGCGATCGGAGCGGCCGGGAGGACGCCGGGCGCGGCCTGGAGGCGGGCCACCACCTCGGCGCCCCCCCCGCCGCTAGTGACGGCCTCGTGGGCGACCACGGCCCGGCCCGTCCGGTTCAGCGAAGCCACCACCGGCGCCAGATCGAGCGGAGCCAGCCACCGGAGGTCGATCACCTCGCACTCGATCCCGTCCGCCGCCAGGGTGCCTGCCGCTGCGAGCGCGTGGTGGACCATCCTCGAGTAGGAAACGACGGTGACATGATCACCGCGGCGTCGCACCACCGACCCGGACGAAGGCTCGTCCCCCGTAACCTCACCCTTCTTCCAGTAGAGACCCCGGTGCTCCACGTACACCACCGGGTTGTCGTCGGCGATCGCCGTCTCGAGGAGCGTCTTGGCGTCTCCCGGAAAGGCAGGGGCCACCACCTTGAGGCCCGGTGTATGCAGGAACCAGGCTTCGAGGCTCTGGGAATGGTGGGCTCCGAACCGCCCGCTCACCCCGCCCTGAACCCTCACCGTGAGCGGCACCCGAAGGAGGCCGCCGGTCATGAAACCCAGCTTGGCGGCATGGTTTACCAACTGGTCCATCGCCAGGGTGGCGAAGTCGACGAACATGATCTCGACGACGGGGCGCAGTCCGGTGGCCGCAGCCCCGGTGGCCATCCCCATCACGGTGGCCTCGCTTATCGGCGTGTCGAGGATCCGGTCTTTGCCGAACTCGTCGGCCAGACCCTTGGTGGCGCCGAAGGGACCGCCGTACCGTACGTCCTCACCGAGCACGATGACCCCCGGATCCGACAGCATGGAGGACCGCAGCCCATGCCTCACGGCCTCGATATACCGGAGCCGTCCGGCCGTCATACGTACACGTCGCCGGTCGCGTCCGCCGGGTCGGCCGGCGGATCCGCCAGAGCCCGCTCGGCCGCACGGGCGACCATTGCCCGGGCCTCCGCCTCGACCTCATCGAGGCTCTCCGCCGTTACCCCGGACCCCAGCAGGTGTCTCGAGAAACGGGCGACGGGGTCCTTCTGCTTCCACTCATCCCGTTCGGATAGCTTCCGGTACCGGGCCGGATCGCCTTCGTAATGACCGCGAAGGCGGTGGGTGAGCACCTCCACGAAGGAAGGGCCGTTCCCTTCCCGGGCTGTGTCGACCGCCCGGCGGACGGCGGCCTCGACCGCCAGGACATCACCACCGTCGACGGTGACCGCCGGAATGGAGTAGACGGACGCGTAGTCGGCGAGGCGTTCCACCACCGTGTGGGCGGAGAGCGGAGAGAACTCGACGTATCCGTTGTTCTCGCAGACCAGGACCACCGGCAGCTTCCACAACGCGGCCAGGTTGAGGCTCTCGTGGAACGGACCGCTCTGGCCGGCCCCGTCCCCGAAGAAGGCCACCGACACCCGCTTCTCGTTGCGAGTGACGCTGGAGAGGGCCGCACCCAGCGCCAGGGGGATGTTGCCGGCCACCACCCCGGTGGCGGTTATGAAGCCCACGTCGGGTGCGGAGATGTGCATGGACCCCCCCTTCCCCTTGCAGTAACCGGTGGACCGCCCGGCGATCTCGGCCATCAACTTCCGGAGGTCCGCTCCCTTGGCTATGGCGTGGGCGTGGGAGCGGTGCGTGCCGAAAACGTAGTCGCCGGAACGGAGGGCGGCACAGGTACCGACCGCCGATCCTTCCTGGCCGATCCCGAGATGGATCAGCCCGGCCACCCGGCCGGCGGCGTACAGCTCCGACACCTTCTCCTCGAAGGCCCGTACCAGCCACATCCGCTCCAGGATCTCCAGGTCCGTCGTCCGCTCGCTATCTGTCATGTGGCCCCGTTCAGGGCGAACCGGAGAGTCGTTCCGGACGGCCACATGCCGGTCCGGCCATGACGACCGCTCCCCAGGTCGAGACGAGCCGTTGCCATACGACCCGGGAGCGCGAAAACCGTCCAGACGGGTGTCTCCGGCGGGTCCCACCCCCAGCCGCCACCTCCTAGGCGCCGAACGCGCTCCCCCATCCCGATAAGGGTTGGTTTGACAACTTGATCCTCACCCGATCCGTTCGGCCGGGGCCGGACCGGGAGTACTTGACGGTTACCCATCAGTATGCAATACGGATATGACAGATACAACCCTTCCGAACTTACCGGGCGCGCTTCCAAGAACCGACTTCCGGCCCAGCCGGCACTCCAGGGTCGACGCAGCCGTCACCGCGCCCTAGATGCCGGTATCGGTAGCGTCAAGGGCCTCCGAATCGCGGAGTTGACGGGTCTGATCCCGATCAACGGTCATGGTCGCGGTGTCGATCACCACTTTGTAGACCCTCCGGGCATGCTCGGGCGTCACCCACTCGTTCATGACGTCTTCGAGCACCTTCTCGGGATCCCGCTCGGTCGGATCCCCCACCCCGCCGCCTCCGCCGCTGACCTTCCCGAGGATCTCCCCGGACTTGATCTGCACCATGCGGTGGGTTCGGGCGGGGATGATCTCGTCCCCCCGGCGGATGTACATCCTCGACAGGGGACCGTCCTCACCCCCGATCGCTCCCGGCGGCTGGGTGAGATCGCCGTCCGAGCTACCGGTGGCCACTCCCACGTCACCGCCGACGTTCTCGACCTCCCAGAGCATTCCCGAGCCGCCCCGCCATTGGCCGGCCCCCGACATGTCCGGAACGAAGTGGTAGCGCACCGCCCGCCAGGGGAACCGGATCTCGATCTCCTCCACGCTGCCCCGTTGGATCGAGCCGAGGCCGGACATTCCCATCGCCCCTTCGAACCCGTCGTAGCCCCAGACCGCCCCGGAGCCCCCGTCCGCGTCGGTGGTGGTCTGCACGTAGCGTTCGCCGGTACGGGGGTCGATGCCTGCGATGTAATGGCCACGTCGGCGACCCCACCCGGCGATGGCCTTGTCCGGCATGGCCTTCGACAGTGCGTTGACCGTCGCCTCCAACACCTGTGTCCCCACGTTCACCGGGGATCCACCCACCGTCGCCGGGTACTGGGCGTTGCAGACCGAGCCCTCGGGAGCGACCACCGTGATGGGCCGCATGCTGCCGTCGTTGTGGAATTCGGAATAGGCCGGATCGAAGTAGAGGAAGCTTCCCGCCACCGCCCGGCTGTAGGTGGACGAGTAGACGCAGTTCACGAAGCCCCGCCGCTGGGCGTCGCTCTCGGAGAAGTCGAGGATCAACTCGTCACCCTTGATAGTGGCCGCGCACCGCACCCACACCAGTTCGTCGAGCACCGTGCCGTCGTCGTCGGTGGCCGACTCGCCGTAGTAGGTGCCGTCGGGAACCTCGGCGAGCTGCGCGCGCACGTTGTCCTCCATCCGGTCCAGCATCTCCTCCACAGCATCCTTGACCGTCGGCACGCCGTACTTGTCGAGCAGCGTGACTATCCGGTTGTCGCACACCTGCAGGGCGGCCATCAGCGCGTAGTTGTCGATCTTGACCCCGTCGGGCCACCGGACGTTGTTCCAGATGAGCTCCAGCACGTCGGTGCGCTCCCGGCCGCGGTCGTAGATCTTGGTGGGGGGGATCATCAACCCCTCGGCGTGGATGTCGTAGCCGTTGGGGAAGTAGCCACCTGGGAAAGACCCCCCGGTATCCATCTGGTGCCCCCGGGTCAGGGCGACGAACACCAACTCGTCCTCGTAGAAGATCGGGCGGAAGAAACCCCAGTCGGGGAGGTGGTTGCAGTAGCCCTTGTAGGGGTCGTTGCAGATGATCACATCGCCCGGATGCAGGTCGTCGCCGAACTTGTCGAGGATGTACTCCACCGAGAACTGCTGCGACAGGAACATGGATGTGGGTCCCTCCGGCACCGCGATGGTGCGGGCCTGCGCGTCCCAGATACCGGCCGCCATGTCGTGGAGCTGGGCCATCAGGTAGTTCTGGGCAGTGCGGTCGATGACGTAGCGCATCTCGCGGCCCATGCTCTGGAACGAGTTCCAGATGGTCGAGAGGGTGATCGGGTCTACGGTGTCGGGTTTCATATCGCGCCTCCTGAAGGTTCTGCAACCGCTCCGTTGCGGTTCAGGTGGTAGCTGCGCTGGGCGTCGACCGTGGCCACGAACGATCCCGGGATCACCACGGTCGTGGTCGGTTCCTCGATGATCGCCGGCCCGGCGATACGGTTGCCGGCCTGTAGCCGGCCTCCGTCGAAGACGGGGGTGGATACCCGCTCGCCCCCGAACCAGCAGTCGCGGTGGGACTTGAGCGCAGCCGACGGGTCGGGTCCGCCCTCGGGGATCCGGTGCAGTTCGAACGGCGCCTTCGGCACGGTGGCCCGCAGCCGGAAGGTCAGCAACTCCACTCCCTGCCAGGGCATGTTGAACGTGTACAGGTCGTAGTGCTTGGCGTGGAAGTTGTCGATCGCTTCCTCGACCGCGTCCAGCATCCGCATCCCGCCCGCATCCCGGAAGACGCTCGCCCGGAAGGTCTTCTCGGCGGCCTCCGTGAGATCCTGGCCGGGGTCCATCGGCATCTCCACCTCGACTTCGTGGAACTGCCCTATGTAGCGGAGATCGGCGGTGCGGTGGAAGCCGACATCCTCGGCCCGGTATCCCATCTCCTCGAAACCGGCGACGGCTTCCTGCTCCATGTCTTCGTAGAGCGCTTGCACCTTCTCCGCGTCGAGATCGACGAAGCGGGTGATGTACGAGCGGGCGTAGTTGCGGCCCACATCCATCGCGAACATCCCGAAGGCTGAATAGGTGGAGGCCACGGACGGCACGATCACATTGGGAAGACCCAGTATGTCGGCGATGAACGCGGCATGCACCGGACCGGCCCCGCCCCCGGCCACGAGGGTCAGGTCCCGCACGTCTATTCCCCGCCGGGTCGAGACCTCGTTGATCTCATCGGCGGTGAACGAACTGACCGCGGTCATGATCGCCTCGGCAGCCTGCTCGAGGGTCATCCCGAGGGGTTCGGCCACCCGGTCCATTATCGCCCGTTCTGCGAGGCCGGAATCGAGCTCGATCTCGCCTCCCAGGAAGAAGCCCGGATCGATGTAGCCGAGCGCCAGGTCGGCATCGGTGACGGTCGGTTCCTCCCCGCCCTTCCCGTAGCAGGCCGGTCCGGGATCGCTCCCTGCCGAGTTCGGGCCCACCCGCAGCAGGCCGAGCGAGTCGACCCAGGCGATCGAGCCGCCCCCGGCGCCGGCCGAGACGATGTCCACCATCTTGATGGCCACCCGCTCGTCCTGGACCCATCCCTCGGTCGTGGTGGGGATCTCGCCTCTCATCACCACCCCGATGTCGATGGAGGTTCCGCCCATGTCGAAGCTGAGAAGGTTCTTGTGGCCCGTCTGGGTGCCGAGGTGTACGGCGCCGGCGGGTGCCGCGGCCGGCCCGGACCCGATCAGGTAGACGGCCCGGGGAATGCAGTTCTCGACCGTCTCCACGAGACCGTCCGAGAGCATCATCATCAGGCTGCCTGAGAATCCGTTCCCAGCGAGGCGGTCTTCGAGGGCCAGCAGGTAGCGCTTCACGGCCGGGCCTGTGTATGCCGACACGGCCAGCGTGGAGAAACGCTCCCATTCCCGCCATACCGGGAGGATCTGCGAGGAGGTGGTCACGTAGACGCCCTCGCCCAGTTCCTCCTCCACGATCTCGGCGGCTCGTTGCTCGTGGGCGGGGGTGGCGTAGGAGTGCAGGAAACCGATGGCGACCGACTCGATGCCTTCCTCGCCGAGCCGGCGGGCCGCCTCCCGCACGTCGTCCTCGTCGAGGGTGGTGAGGACCTCGCCGGTGTACAGGACCCGTTCCTCCGCCTCGAGCCGGAGGTGCCTCGGTATCAGCGGTTTGTACGGGGGCACGAAGACGTTGTACATGGAGATCCGCACGTTCTTGTAGCCGCGTCGTATCTCCAGCATGTCCCGGAAGTGCTTGGTCGTGATCATCCCGGTCCGGGCACCGTCCTCGTTGATGAGGGTGTTGGTGGCGAGGGTCGTCCCGTGGATGAGGAGATCGACCTGTCCTAGGAAGTCCGGCAGCCCGAGCCCGTAGGCCGTTGCCGCCTTGGCAAGTGCGTCGATGCACCCGACCGAGGGATCGGGCGGGGTGGTAGGCGCTTTGAACTGGCGGAGGTCGCCGGTCTGCTCGTCGAGAACGAGGCAGTCGGTGAACGTGCCTCCCACGTCGATCGCTACCCGGTACACGGTGCTTCCCGCCGGACGGGCTGCTGAGAGGGGTTCGTTTGATCCATGGGGGGATTGTATACGTTATGCAGAACGCCGGATGTGAGAGCCACCTGCTTGTCCCTGCCCTCGCGATCCTTCGGTTCGGTGACGAGGACGCTGGAACCGGACATGGCGGCTAGCCGCCTCCGTGCCGGAGGATGGGTTACCGATCCACGCGACGGCCCAGGAGCCCTTCCTACATGGAAGCCAGGAGGTCGTCGCAGGCTTCCTCGAGGTGGCCGGTTACGGCGCGGGCAGCCCCGTCCGGATCACCTCCTTCGATGCAGCTGCGCACCTGAGAGTGGGCGGCGTGCGACAGGTCGGTGTCCTGCAGCAGGTGGTAGCGGCCTACGTTGTCTCGGAGTTGCATGATGAGCCGATGCATCCGGGGCCGTCCGGAGTGAGAGTAGAGCACGTCGTAGAACCTGCGCCGGGTAGCCCTTCCCTCGGACGCGTCCCCATGTGAGCTGTCCATGTGCTTGGACAACTCCAGCACCGCTGCCTTCTCCTGCCTGTCGGCAAGGTTCTGCACCGCGTATCGGATGCAGCGACCTTCAAGCATGATCCGCAGTTCGTATATCTCGGCGATGTCGCGCTTGGACAGCGCCGTCACCCAGGCCCCGCGCCGGCCGTCGATCCTCACCAGGGCCTCCTCGCCGAGCCGGCGAAGCGCATCACGCAGCGGGATTCGGCTCACCCCCAGTTGCCGGGCCAGTTCCGCTTGGGCCAGGCGTTCGCCGGGCATGAGCCGACCGCTGAGAATGGCGTCCCTCAGGGCGGATGTAACCGCGTCTTCGGCGCTGAGCGGTTCGACAGCCGGAAGTAACGGCGTACCGCTCACGCCAACGGAAGGTCCTTGGTTGGAGAGTCGACGCGATCCATGGCTGCATATTGTATGCAGCAGTGCTCCTGGCGACCCGAACGGGACGGGGTCTTTCGTAGAATGTGCCCCGATATTGGCGGAACAAACCCGCCACGACAGTTGAGGACACCGAAATGATTGCCGCAGACCCACCCCGCCGGGGCCACTACGTGATCCGCAACACCACTGCTTTGACCATGGATCCGGCATTTGGGGAACTCAAGGGTACGGACATCGAGATCGACGACGGGGTCCTGGTCGCTGTAGGCCACCGGTTGCCCGCCGAAGGAGCCGAAACCATCGACGGGAGCAACTCCATCACCTTGCCGGGTTTCGTGGATTCGCACTGGCACGTGTGGGGAACGCTTCTCAGAGGGGTGGTGGGTGACGGGAAGAAGCACGGATGGTTCGCCACCAAGGGCAGGCTGGGAGGCTCTTTCACGTCCGGGGATGTGGCGACGGGGGTGATGCTGGGCATGGCCGAGGGTATCGCCGCCGGGGTCACGACGGTCCACGACTGGTCCCACAACATCATGCGGCACAGCGACGCCGAGGCCAACCTCGATGTCCACCGGCGGCTGGGCACCAGGGTGCACTTCTCCTACTCGGCTCCCTCGGCGCATCCCTCGATGCCCATGGAGAAGATGCGGGCCATTCTCGAGAGAGGCGGCGTGCTGCCCGACGAGGTGATGGACTTCGGAAGTATCGGGCAGATCGCCGAGGACCGGGTGCCGCAGTCGGAGGAACTCCTGACCCTCGGAGTGGGTGTTCGCGGGCCGGCCCGGTCCACACCAGAGGTCTACCGCAAGGAGTGGGCGCTGGCGAGGGAGCAGGGATTGACCATATCGATGCACTGCGCCGGGACCCGGGCGGAGGTGCAGCGCATCCACCAGGTCCGGATACTGCACGACGAGGGGCTCCTGGGGCCCGACATGCTCCTGGCCCATTGCCTCTACATCTCCCAGGCCGAACGGGAGTACCTGGCCGCCAACCGGATCCCGGTGAGCATGAGCCCCATGTCCTCGTTGAGGTTGGGCATGGGTGCACCACCCGTGACCGGGCACCTCGCCGCCGGGATCTCCGTCAGCCTGTCGCTCGACACCACCGCGATCTCGGCTTGCGCCGATGTCTTCGCGGCTATGCGGGTGGCGGTAGGGCTGGAGGCGATCGCCAACCAGGACGCCGAGGCGCTCAGCCCCCGGCGGGCGCTGGAGTTGGCGACGATCGAAGGAGCGCGGGCCCTTGGTCTTGACCACCTGGTCGGATCGCTCTCGGTGGGCAAACGGGCCGACCTGATGATGGTACGGACCGACGCCCTGAACATGGCGCCGGTCCATGACCCGGCGGCGGCGATCGTCCATTCGGCCCAGCCGTCCAACATCGACACAGTCATGATCGACGGACGGATCCTGAAGCGCCACGGACGCTTGACTACCGTCGACCCGGCTGCGGTGGTGCAGGATGCCACCGAGCACCTGGAAGATCTTTGCCGGCGGGCCGGCTACCAGCCTCCGGACGGTGGGCTAAGGGGTGCGCAATGAAGACGACTGTCAAGGTCGGGAACGTCGAGGTGACGGCGATTCGGGACAAGGCCCACTCCTTCGATCGAGCGTGGCACTACCCGGCCGTTCCGGAAGAGGCCTGGGAACCGTACCTGGACCTCATCGAGAGGGATCCGGGAAACGCCATGGTCAACTTCCACTGCTTCGTGGTTCGTGGAGACGGCCGGGTCGTTCTGATCGACACCGGTTGGGGACCCGAACTGGGCCCTCCGGGGGCGCCCGAGTCGCGGGGGGCGTTGCCGGACCGGCTCGCGGAACTGGGCCTGCAGCCGGCCGATGTCGACACGGTGGCGTTCACGCACCTCCACGCCGACCATGTGGGCTGGAATCTGATCTACGACGGGGATGTCATCTCTCCCCGCTTCGGGAACGCCCGTTACCTGGTCTCCAAGCGGGACTGGGCCTTCTTCAGTTCCCGCGACGAGAACCACCCGAACATCGCCCGCCAAGCCCTGCCGCTGGAGCGCGCAGGGTTGCTCGACACGTTCCCGGACGGTCACCAGCTGACCAGGTCGATCACGGCGGTCGCCACCCCGGGACACACTCCCGGCCACACCAGCTTCGTGATCCAATCGGGCGGCGAGCGGCTGTTCGTACTCGGCGACCTCATCCACCATCCGGTGGTGGCAACCGAGACCGGATGGGTACACCGGTTCGACGCCGACCCCGACGAAGCGGTCCTCACCCGCAAGCGCCAACTCCGCGGGTTGGAGGCGGAGCGGACCCTGGTGGCCGCCGGCCATCTGAACCATCCCACCTTCGGCAGGTTCGAGCGCCGGGATGGGCGGCGGGTCTGGCAGCCACGCGCAAGCGGGGAGACCGGCGGCTGATCCGTGGACCTCTTCGGTATCTTCCTGTTCCTGCACCTGTTCGGCGCGATGGCCGGGATCGGCCCCACCTTCGTGTTCGGGAGGATCAGCCGGCAGGGCGCCGGCACGGAGCACTCTCTCTTCGCCACCCGTGTGGTCCGCCTGCTCACCAGCACCACGGCCATCCCGCTCTCCGCGCTGGTACTGGTGTCCGGGATCGGGCTGATGGTGGTGCGGGGCTACGCGCTGTTCGACCGGATGTGGTTGCTGGTGTCGATCATCCTCTTCGCGGGCAGCTTCACATACTCGATCACGGTCCAGAACCCCACCCTGGCGCGGGTGATCGAAGCCACCCGCGGCGGCGAGCAACCGACCGGGGAGGCGGCGGCCGAGATCGCCCGCCTCCGCATCCGGATACGTCGAGGAGGCATCTACCTGCGCGCCACTGCGACCGTGATCCTGGTCCTTATGATCTTCAAGCCGTTCTGAGGGCGAACCATGTGCACATCCATGTCTAGATCGGAGGTCTAACCCGATGGTTGAACCGACTCCCCCCCTCGTCTCGGGCGACTGGCTCGAAGCACGCCTCGACGACCCCACGGTGAGGGTCATCGAGATCCAGTACGAGGCGGACACCAGCGAGTACCAGGGCGGGCACATCCCGGGCGCGGTCAACTGGTACTGGAAGGATGTGCTCTGGCACCCGCTGGAGCGCCAGTTCCCCACCCCCCAACTGATGGCAGAACGGTTCGGGGAGTCGGGAGTCTCGTCCGATACCACCGTCGTCTTCTACAGCGGGCGCAACCAGTACGCCATCTTCGCCTACTGGGTGACCGCGGTGATGAACGGCCATCCCGATGCGCGCGTGCTAGACGGGTCTCAGAAACGCTGGCAACTCGACGGCAGGCCCATGACCATGGACGTGCCGACGTTCGACTCCGTGACCTACGAACCGCAGCAGGCCGAGCGTGACGACTCGACGCGGGTCTTCTGCCACCAGTTGCTGGCAGACCTGGGGAAGCCGGGTCTTGCGGTGCTGGACGGGCGATACGAGTCGGAGTACGTGGGTGACCGGGTGAAGCCCGGCACCGGGTTCGACTACGGGGCCGAGCGCCACGGCCGCATTCCCGGCGCCCGCCACCTGATGTTCCGCCGCCTCTTCAACGACGACAACACCCTCCGATCACCGGCGGAACTGGAGGAGACGTTCCGATCGGTGGGAGCCGCACCCGACCAGGCCGACGAGGTGGTCGCCTACTGCCGCCTCAGCCACCGGGCGTCCCTGCTCTGGTTCACCGCCACCCGGATACTCGGCTGGGACCACGTCCGCGTATACGACGGATCGTGGACGGAATGGGGCTCATCGGTCGGATTACCCGTCGAGCGATGAACCGGAGAGGTTGAGCACCGCATCAACGAAGTCCGGTGCTTCGACGCGGAAAAGGACGGTTAGTCGAGGATGGCCCTGAGGCGGGCGAGCACCTCATGTGTGGTGTCGGTGGGCGCGGTCTCGAGGAATCGGCCGTTGCGGGCCCGTAGGTCGAGGACGCGGGGTTGATCACAGCGGACAACTCCACGCGTTATCGTCTCCGAATCGTCGAGAGATACGGTGAATCCACGCCGGCGCGCGAAGTTTCCGCCGGTGGTGATGGGTACCACGATGGGGGTCCTCGTCAGCTGATTGAAGGCTGCGGGCGAAACGACCATGACCGGTCGGGTTCCGCGCTGTTCGTGACCCGCTGCTGGGTTGAGGTCTACGAGCCAGATGTCCCCGCGTCGGGTCAAAGCAGTTCTTCGCCCACAGCCGCGCCGTCGATCCAGGCCCGATCTTCATCGTCCGGCGGGGCTGTCGGATCGCATTGCGCGATCAGATCTTCGAGCGCGTAGCTCGGGGGACGCCTGGGTACGACGATCAAGCGCCCGTCATCGATGGCAAGGTCAACCGTCGAACCCGACCGCACTTGCAGCACATCGAGAAGCGCTGGAGGCACAGCGAGCATCACCGACCCACCGACCTGGCGAAGCACAGCAGCACGCATCCACACCTCCAGTGTTATACCGGAGTATAACTCTAGTGGCAGCCCCGACAATGCGAGCGGACATGGAGGAGGCGTTCCGGTCGGTGGGAGCTGCACCCGACCAGGCCGACGAGGTGGTCGCCTACTGCCGCCTCAGCCGCCGGGCGTCGTTGCTCTGGTTCACCGCCACCCGGACACTCGGCTGGGATCACGTCCGCGTATACGACGGATCGTGGACGGAATGGGGCTCATCGGTCGGATTACCCGTCGAGCGGTAGCCGAGCTGCGTACGGGAGCCTGATCCACCTGGCAGGCGGGGTTGGATCAGCGCGGCTAATCCGCCGGAGGTGGGCTCATCGACCGGATGCTTGATAGGGCGGCCGATTCGTCTCCTGGTCGATCAACTCCTCGGCCAGGTCCGCGTCCGTCGCAGCGTCTATCGCGGTCCAGGCCAGGGCCACCGCCCCGTCGATCACGGCCCGGTCGGCCGGCGGCCGGGCCGCGGCGTCCGTGAAGCCGGGCTGGTGGTTCACGGCGGGGAGCGAGTCGATGCCGATGAACGGATGGATGGTGGGGAGGTAAACGGATACGTTGCCCATGTCGGTCGATACCGGAGGGACGTTCCCGTCGTAGAAGGACCTTCCCAGGCGTTCGGCATTGCGCCGGTACCGCCCGGCCAGACCGTTGTGGTGCTCGAGATGGCTGTAGGGAGGATTCGGCTTGCCGACGGTCAATTCGGCGCCGGTGGCCAGCGCGCCGGCCTCGAAGCACGCCTCCACCCGCCGGCGCAGTGCGTCGAGTTGGTCGATGTGGGGGGTTCTCACCATGTAGGAGGCTTCCCCCAGCGCGGGGATGATGTTGGCGGCCGTCCCCGCCTCGGTGACTATTCCGTGGACCCGGTAGGTGGAGTTGAGATGCTGGCGGAGCAGCCCGATGCCCACCTGTGCCACCACGAGCGCGTCGGCTGCGTTGACTCCCTGCTCCGGGAAGGCGGACGCGTGGGCTTCCTTCCCCCTGTAGGAGATCTCCAGCCATTCGATGGCCACCACCGGCGGCGCAGCCACGTCGAACGGGGCGGGATGGACCATCATGGCCAGATGGGCCGAGTCGAAGGCGCCGGCCTCGAGGAGCAACACCTTGCCCCCGCCCGCCTCCTCCGCCGGTGTGCCGAGAACCACGACCTCCAACCCCACATCGTCGGCGACCTCGGCCAGCCCGATCCCGGCGCCCACCGCCGATGCAGAGATGACGTTGTGTCCGCAGGCGTGCCCGATCCCCGGAAGGGCGTCGTACTCGGCGCAGATCACCACCTGCAACGGGCCGTCCCCGGCGACGGCCCGGACCGCGGTGGGGATCCCCCCGTAGCCGGCTTCCACACTGAACCCGGCCCGGTCGAGAGAGTCACCCACGCATGCCGCCGACCGCACCTCCTCGAAGGCCGTTTCCGACAAGCCATGGATGGTATGGCTCAGCGAGACGAGTTCCTCCCTCGCCCGCTCGATCACCCCCTGGACTACCGCTCTAGCATCCGTACCCACACCGACTCCCTGCGCTGCTCGTCACCTTCCTAGGAGGGTGCTGAGCAATCCACCAGCGGCCTGCCAATCGCCCGGCATGACTCCTGGGTCGGCGGGCGGCAGGACCGAGCAATCGGCATTGTTCAGAGCCCTTCTAGTCCGGAGGTTACCCCCCGACGCCCGTCTCGGCCGCTCGGGGCCGGGACGGACCGAAAGCCATCCCCATCGATACCCCATACCGAAGCGCCACGACCCGACACCGGCCATAGCTCGATTCAGGCTTCACTTCCCCAGGATGCGGGCGGGTTGAGGAGCCAACGACTTCTGCTCGCGGTATAGTTTCTCTAGCGGCGAACATGTGTTATGGTGGTAGGGGATGAGAGTTCGTAGGGTTCTGGTAGTGCTGGCGGTCACTGTCTGGGCGGTGATGCCGGTGCCCGTTTCGGGGGAGGACAGTTCGGGGGAAGAGACAGTAGCTGCCCTGTGCGATCCGGGTTCGGTGAGTCAGTTCACCGATGTGGTCACGGGTGAGTACGGAGCGGACTACATCCTATGTGTGAGGGCTCTGGGCTTGTCGGCGGGCACAGCAGGCGGCGCCTACGGTCCGGAATCCGAACTCACGCGGGCGCAGATGGCCACGTTCTTGGTGCGGCTATGGCAGGACGTGTTGGGGAGGGATTGCCCGGAGAGCATGGGCGTACCGTTTGTCGACGTGGCGGGTAACACCCATGAGGGGGCTATCGGCTGCTTGTACGGTCTCGGTGTCACGGTGGGTACGACCGCGGTGACTTACGACCCGGATGGGACGGTGACAGGTTCTCAGATTTCGCGGTTCTTGGCACGCGTCTACGAGAAGGCTGGCAACAGTTGCGGTTTCGAGGGTGAGGAACTCGACCGGGCGGTGGATTGTTTGGCAGCTTCGAAGGTTATACCGTCGGAAGCTGAAGGCACCAGCACCGGGTCGGCCACCAGGGACCAGATGGCTGTGTACCTGATCGGGCTGTGGCACAACCTGGCAGGTCGGGGTCTCCCGCCGGCGCCTCCCCACAAACCTGCCAACCGCATGGCCGATGTCGCCCAGACCGTCGCTGTGACAAGGCGGTCTCTGGAAGACGACGGGGAATACGACGACGAAGGCGACGAGGACGACGACAACCCCAACGCAGGGACAACAACGCGGACCACGGTCCCCGACAACACCCCCTACACCGACAACGACGGAACCGACTCCGACGGCTACGACACCCCCGACGGAAGCAGCACAGTCGGTACACAGACAACCACCGGCACCACGGGACCGACATCAGCCTCAACCGGCACCACAGCAGTCCCCGACAACACTCCGTACACCGACAACGACGGAACCGACTCCGACGGCTACGACACCCCCGACGGGAGCACCACAGTAGGTACACGAACAACCACCGGCACCACGGGGCCGACATCAGCCTCAACCGGCACCACAGCAGTCCCCGACAACACTCCGTACACCGACAACGACGGAACCGACTCCGACGGCTACGACACCCCCGACGGGAGCACCACAGTAGGTACACAGACAACCACCGGCACCACGGGGCCGACATCGACCTCAACCGGCAGCACAGTCGGTACGCAAGCAACCACCGCTACCACGGTCTCTGCATCCACCACGACGGGGCCGACATCGACCTCAACCGGCACCACAGTCCCCGACTACAGCGACAGCGCCGACAGCGACAGCGATTGACGGCTGCTCGTTCGGTCTGGTCGGGAGGTCGGCGGATTGCTTATCCCCGTGACCCTACGTTGGCCGGGTTGGGGAACCTGTTCGATACGGAGTGGGTGTGGGAGGCGTACTGCCAGCGGTTCGGTGGACGCAGGTCGGATCCTCGCCGCCTTGCGGTTCGTCTCGTTAACCACAGCCCGGGGAGGCGGATCCTGGTCTCCTACAGGATCGACTGGCAGCGTGGCGACTACCTGCCGTCGGAGTACTTCACGGTGTTGCTCGAGCGTGGCGACCCTGTTGAGATGTTCCGATACCCGGCCGACCCCTACCTGCCGGGTCTCGCGCAAGCGGCCGATCCCGGAGCTGCGCACAGGCTGATCGGCCGACATGTACTGGTTTTCCCCGGCCGTCGGGTACGTGTGGAACTGGTTCGTTACCGGCCCCGCAGCCGAGCGGTGCTCCGCCACCGCCTCGGCAAAGTGAAGCTCTACGTCCGGGTGATGCGCCCGGCCGGTATGCCTTCTTTGCTGGAAGCAGCGCAACTCGTCGCACGTTCGGGATTCGCTGCTCCCCGAGTGGCCGGACGGTGGGACGACGGTGGGGTCGTATGGCTGTCGGAGATACCGGGCATCAACGTGCGCCAGTCCCTCAGGCAGGGAAACCCGCCAACCCCCGACATGCTTCTAGACGGACTTGAAAGCCTCTGGAGTCTTCCCCGCCACACAACCAGTGCCCGCCCGTTCGGTCTCCGCGGACGGTACTACTACGCAAGGCGGGTCATCCGCCACGCCCTCGAGAACCACCGAGCGACATCTGCGCTTCGGGACACGACCCGGGTCCTCGACCGGTTCGTGGACGGCTGGGCACCGTCTGGCATCGCCCACAACGACTTCTACGACGACCAGATGATCGTCCTACCCGACGGCAGGCCGGCACTGGTCGACTTCGAGGAAGCAGGACCGGGTGACCCCATGCTCGACATCGGGAACTTCCTCGCCCACCTCAGATGGAACTCGACTTTCAACAAGAACCCCGACGGAGACCCCAACGGCGTCTACTACGACCTGTTCCGGTCGGCGGCACTCGAACGGTACCGGTGGAACGAAGCGGACCTCAACCTACGCGAAGCCGTCTGCCTGTTCAGGATCGCCACCAACCCGATCCGACGGCCCCGCCCAGGGTGGCGCAACAAAGTAGAAACCGGCCTACATCTGGTCAACAACACACTCAACTGAACCAACCCGCGTCATGGATGGATGCCTGGGCCGGTCCGATTAGCCGAGAGTTGTGTAGAACCCCAACATCGCCAACAACCCGACGGTTTCGATGGTCCGTTCGTGGCGCAACTCTCGGACGGTGCCCTATGAGGAGAGGTCGTCGTTCTCCTGTCATCTGCGAAATTAACTTCTCGCTACAATGCCTTTACCGATATTATTGTTTCCATGTGTCTGCCGAGAAGGTGCTCAGTCCGGTAACTCTCGAGGCTGCCCGGCTGTTGGGCAATCGGGTGGCGTTAGCGCGGCGCGATCGCCGGTGGACAATCGCGGAGCTCGCCGAGAGGGTGGGTGTGTCGGTTGTCACGATCCGCAAGGTGGAGAGGGGTGACCCGAGCGTCGCCCTGGGCACGGCCCTCGAAGCGGCCGCTCTTGTCGGGGTGACGCTGTTCCACGGGGATCCGGCACGGCGCTCCCTGGAGGCGGAAGTCGTGCAGGCCAGGCTCGCACTGTTGCCGGCCTCGGTGCGCCGTAGGGTCGTCGATGACGACTTTTGATCGGAGCCCGGACCCTTTGGACCCTTTCGTGTAGGTGTGGCTGCCGGGGGCGACCGAGCCGGTTGTCGCAGGCAGGCTGAACGACCGCGGCCCGGTGACATTCGTCTACGGACGCAGCTACCTGCAGCGGCCCGACGCGGTCGCGCTGTACCTGCCCGAGCTTCCGCTGCAACCCGGGGAGATGTGGCCACTGTCGGGCGAGATCGCCGGCTTCGTGGCCGACTCGGCCCCCGACGCCTGGGGACGGCGGGCGATCATCGAGCACCTGATCAACGTGATCCGCACCGACTGGAATGATGTCTGCGATCTCGCCGCTATGCCCGCCGTCGATAGGCAACGGCTCTGGGGACGCCAGTTCCTCAACCCCTCCTCCCTGTACGGATACACCGTTGGCGGATAGGTGACAGTGGACTATAAGGGGGGCCATGGTATTTGTGGCACCGTCGGGGATCGACAGGTAGGTTTCGGGACTCCTATCGTTCTGGTCGGAGAGAGGTAGTAATGCCCGCCATGTCCCAGGAACACGTACATGCCGCGGTGGTGCAAGCAGCTTCGGTCGCCTTCGATCCGCAGAAGACGCTTACCAAGGCAACCGAGCTGGCCACCAAGGCCGCCGCTCAGGGGGCCGATCTGATCCTGTTTCCAGAGGCTTTCCTTTCGGGGTATCCGAGGGGTATGGGCTTTGACACTGTGGTCGGGGCCCGAACCGAGAAGTCCCGGGATCTTTTCCTCGACTACTGGAATTCGGCCATCGAGATTCCAGGCCCGGAGAACGATCACCTAGCCGCACTGGCAGCCGATCTGAGTGCATACCTGGTCATGGGATGCGTCGAGCGAGACGGGGGGACTCTTTACTGCACCATCCTCTACTACTCACCCGACCAAGGCCTGCTGGGGAAGCATCGCAAGGTGATGCCCACCGCTAGCGAAAGGCTCATCTGGGGATACGGCGACGGCTCCGACCTCGACGTGTACCAGACACCGATCGGGAACCTCGGAGGGGCGGTCTGCTGGGAGAACTACATGCCGCTGCTGCGCATGAGCCTGTACCAGCAGGACATCCAGATCTGGTGCGCGCCTACTGCCGATGCCCGCGACAGCTGGACAGCCTCGATGCGACACATCGCCGTCGAGGGACGATGCTTCGTGCTGGGCGCCAACCAGTATGCAACCCGGTCCGACTATCCGGAGAGCTACGACTCGGTCTTCGGCGATGACCCCGAGACGCTCGTCACGCGGGGAGCGAGCTGCATCGTCGATCCGTTCGGCCGGCTTCTGGCCGGCCCGCACACCGACGGCGAAACGATCCTCCTGGCAGAACTCGACCTGCGGGACACGGTACGCGGAAGGTTCGACCTCGACGTCGCTGGTCACTACTCGCGAGGCGAAATCTTCGAGATGAGGGTCCGAACCCGCCCCGCCTAACTGCTGACTCGTCCGGCGCTAGGCGGGTGCTGAACAATGACGATTGCTCGGGCCTGCCGCCCGCCGGCCCAGGCATTTTGCCGGCGGTTGGCAGGCCGCTGGTGGATTGCTCAGCACCCTCCTAGGCGGAACGTTTCAGGACCTGGCCGGGCCGGGCGCCGTTGTGGGTTCCTTGCTCGACGACCCGCGTGCCGTTGACCCAGACTCCGTGTATCCCCGCGGGAAACCGGTGGGGTGCTTCGTAGGTTCCCAGGTCGACGATCTCCTGCGGATCGAACAGGACGAGATCGGCGATGGCGCCCGGTCTGATGACCCCGCGGTCGGCCAGGCCGAAGACGTGTGCCGGGCGTCCGGTCATCTTGTGAACCGCCTGTTCGATGGTGAGCAGCCCGAGATCCCGGCCGTAGCGGCCGATGACCCTGGCAAACGTTCCGTAGAGACGTGGATGGGGCGTACCGTCCAATGTGGGAACACCGTCACTGCCGACCATTATGTCAGGACGGGCCACAGCCGTCCGGACGTCTTCCTCGGACATCATGTGTAGTACGACGGTCGCGTTTGGCTCTGCCTCGAGGACAACCCCACCCACCTCCGAGGGAACGACACCCAGTCCGTCCGCCAGATCGGCGAGGGAGCGGCCGTGCCACTCGGGGTGGTCTTTCGTCGACGCGATCACGACCGTCTCGGGCGAGGTGTTCCTGATGCCGCCGTCGACTACCGCCGCCAGCCCGGTACTCCCGGCCGTGTACGGATAGTGGTCGGCGGTGACCGTAGGACCCGCCCGGTCGATCCGGGCCAGGGCGTCGCTGACCTTGCCGAAGTTGCGGTTCCCGGCCACCTTCAGATGCGAGATCACCACCGGCGCACAGGCCGCCTGCCCGATCGCGATGGCCTCGTCCACAGCCTCGATCAGCCGGTCGCCCTCGTCGCGTATGTGCGACGCGTAGACACCCCCTGTCTCGCCCACCGGGCTGGCAACTTGGGCTATTTCTTCCGTAGTGGCGTACCTTCCCGGCTCGTACACCAACCCGGTCGACACACCGACGCACCCGGCTTCCAGAGCCTTGCTGACCAGGCTGGACATCTCGCCGATCTGGGCCGGGCTCGGATCGGCGGGACCTCGTCCTGCAACGCCCTCCCGTATCGTCCCGTGACCGGCCAGTGCAGCTACGTTCACCGAGGCCGGAGAGGCGTCCATGTAGTCGAAGTAATCCTGGAAGTCCTTCCACTCCGGCAGTTCCGCGTCACCATGGACCATGCGCACGAAGAACTCGTTCCAGCGCCGGGGCGCCGCCCCGATCCCGCAATTGCCGACCACCACGGTGGTCACCCCGCCCATGATCTTGAACTGCATGTCCGGGTGGAGCGCAACGGCGTAGTCGTCGTGGCTGTGGGTGTCTATGAAACCGGGCGCGAGAACCAACCCGGTGGCATCGAGGGAGGGACCGCCCCCGTCCCCGACCTGACCGACGGAGCGGATCCGGTCGCCGTCGATTTCCACATCCCCTTCGGACATTGGAGCGCCGGTACCGTCGGCTACCAGCGCCCCCCGGATCACGAGTCGTGCCATGCCGAAAGGTTAGCCGGCGACGTAGTTCGAATCGTGGTCGGTCTGCGTTGCGGGCGGCGTGGTCCGGACCGCAATATCCCACGGCCGCCCCACAGACTAACCACGGGACCGCGATACCAGGACGACTGCGAATTGCGTGAACGTGCCCTAGTGTCCTGTATCGGGAATTCGCTGGAGATAGCCTCCTCTGCCTGGCACGCACCGGTTCCGGGGAGCCGAGACCGCGAAAACCGTCGAGGTGGTCTCCTCCGGCGGGCCCTCCCCCAACCGCCACCTCCTCGGCGTCGAACGCGTCCCGCCGTACCCTCTGCGAGGG
>JAPOQZ010000081.1 GCA_026710435.1 bacterium
ATTCCGACGTCGAGCGGACCGTGGCAGGGTTCATACTGTCCGGAACCGGCCCGCACAGGGGATAGAAGGTCGCGTCCGTGACCCTCGGAGGTGGCGGCGGGGGTGGGAAACCCAAGGGAAGAGGCACGTTCGGGCGGTTTTCGCCGTTCTCGGGGTTCGGTGGGGTGGAGGTGTAGCCCGCTCTTCTGTGACGAACCTCCGACTCGGGACACTAGGAGGGTGCTGAGCAATCCACCAGCGGCCTGCCAACCGCCGGCAAAATACCTGGGCTGGCGGGTGGCAGGCCCAAGCAATCGTCATTGTTCAGCACCCTCCTAGGCCTCAGTCGCGTGGAGCCGAGCCTATGTACCCGCCCGTCGAGTTGTCGCCGGTGACGCTGCCGTCGCGGACCGCAACCACGCCCCGGCGTACGACGTCACGGGGGAACCCGCTGGAGGACAGCGATTCGTACAGCGAGTAGTCGGCCTTCCCGTGCAGGTTCTCGGGGACGATGCGCTTTGGCGGCGCCTGCTTGGGTATCACGGCAAGGTCTGCGTCGGAGCCCACCCGTATGGTGCCCTTCTTCGGGTAGATGTTGTGAACCTTCGCCGCGCCGGTGGCGGTGAGGCGGGCGACGTCTTCGATCGATATGCGTCCCGCCTCGAAGCCGAGGCTGTAGACGAGGGGGAGCATCGGCTCGACGCCCCCGATGCCGCCGTAGGTGGCGTCCAGTATGTCGTCGGTCGCCAGCTTTACCGCGGTCGATTTCGGCGAGTGGTCGCTGCTGATGTGGCTCAGCAACCCATTCTCGGTCACCGCCCACACTGCGGCGACGTCCTCTTCCTCCTTGAGCGGCGGGCCCACCTTGCCGAGCGGGCCCCTGGTAAGCACCTCGGCATTGGTGAGGGCCAGGTAGTGGGGTTGCGTCTCGCTGTCGATCCGCGCTCCGTATGGACCCTCCTTGAGCTGGCGCAGCATGGCGGCGCCCTCCTTGGAGGAGAGATGAACGAAGAGGAGCCGGGTGCCGGTGATCCTGGCGAAGGTCGCCGCGCGGAACATCCCCTCGGCTTCGAACGCACCCGGTTGGGCCCGCAGGAGGCTTCCGTTGTCGACGCCGCGCATCCGCTCGACGCTCTCGAGGTAGTCGATCCCGCCACCGTTCTCCGCGTGGATCATTGTGAGGCCACCGACGTCGGCCACCGTCGCCATCAAGCGCATCAGGTGCTCGTCGTCGAACATGAGCCCCTTCTTGTTGTAGGCCACCATGGCTTTGTAGGACATCACGCCGATATCCGCCCCGGCCCTGATCGCACCCTCGACATCGTCGCCGGGCAGGAGCAGGCCGTTCATGAAGAAGTCACTGTGGGCCTCGGCGTTGCCGTAATCGATGAGGCCGCGCATCACGCCGACGATGTCCTTGACCGGCGTACGCTGGACGAACACGCCGAGGGTGGTGACCCCGCCCATGAGTCCCGAAGCGCTCGCGTCGACCGCGTCGTCGAGGATCGGCTCCATCGTCGAGTAGCCCTCCAGCGACACGTGAATGTGTGGATCGATGGCACCCGGCAGGACCCAGCAGTCGGAGGCGTCTAGGAGAAGGTCTCCGTCAAGCCGGTGCCCGATCCCGGCGATGACACCGCCGGAGACGGCGACATCGCCGTCGACAACGCCGCCTTCGGTCACGATGCTGCCGCCACGCACGATTCTCATGATCCCCTCCTCCGGGTCCGGCGACCCGTAGTTTCGAATGTCGGCGACACGGTGTGGCCGATCCTGCAGAGGCCTTCGGCGGTCACCGCCGTGACCATGCCACGCCCGTCGACCAGCACCACCGCGTCAGGCTTCCTTGAGGGCCGGGATGACCTCGTTGTCGAGGAGCTTCATCGATGCCAGGGACATCTCGGCCGGCATCCCGCTCCAGTGGCTACGGAAGAGGAAGTGATCGACACCGAGTTCCGTCCGCCAGGGTCTCAACTGGGCGATGCAGTCGTCCGGCGTGCCCAGGACGAAGCGGTTCTTCTCGAGCTCCTCGACGGGAATCTTGAACGACTCGTTGCCGGGGAGGGCCTTGTCCTGGCCCCAGTCGGCGTACACCCGGTACTTCTTCGACAGGTACGGGTACGCCATCCGGGTCGCCTCCTCACGGGTCGGAGCGCAGAACACCTCACGGATCAGCGGCAGCTCGGAGACGGGTGGCAATCCGGCGCTCACCCGTTCCGCCCGGAACATCTCCAGCTGCTCTGCGATCGTTCCCACCGTGGCGTGCGGGTTGATCATCCAAGAGTCGGACATCCGGGCTGCGCGCCGTACCGCAGCATGGGCGTTGGCGGCGATCCAAATGGGGGGGCGAGGCCGCTGGATCGGGGTCATCGTGAGCCTCGCGCCGTCGAGCCGGCACCACGGCAGGTCCGCGTCCACCTGCTCGCCCAGCAGCAACCGGGTGGCGATATCCAGATTGCGGGTGAACCGCTCCACCTTCATGCCCCGATCGACGGCGAACGCCTCGTACTCGACCTCGCGGTAACCGAGACCGACGCCGAACACGAAGCGGCCCCCGGTCATGACGTCGAGGGTGGCGACCGCCTCCGCCGCATCGACCGGGTTGTAGAGGGCGATGAGCATGACACCCAGGCCAACTGCCATGTCGTCCGATTCGGCCGCCATCCGTGCCAGGAGCGGGATCGGCTGGGGCATGGCCATCCCCTCCGGCAGGTAGTGCTGGCCGGCGAACACCGAATCCCAGCCGGCGTCCCTGGCGAAGCGAAACGTGTCGAGCTGGCCTTCCTGACCGGCGACGACATCGGCGCCCGGCGGGTGCTGGTTGGTGATGAAGAGTCCGAACCTCACCGGCTTGTCGTAACCGCGTCCCGGGGTAATCATCCTGCCCCGGTTCCTGTAGCGGAACTCGCACTTCGGAGTCGGCCTGCCGGGCGCCGCACCGCGTCCACCAGGGGTTCTCGGAGCCCTGATGTCGCGCCCGGACGGATCGCTATCGATGTTCGTTCCATAAGCCTTCCGCCGCGGGGAATCTGGAGCACTGTTGCGACGATTCTAGGAGGGTGCTGAACAATGACGATTGCCCGGGCCTGCCGCCCGCCAGCCCGGGAATGATGCCGACGGTTGGCAGGCCGCTGGTGGATTGCTCACGACCCTCCTAGGAGTATGTTGAGTCGAGACGGTGGCAGGGTCCACCGGACCGGCGATCTCGGGACCGGGCCGCTCGGGATCCGGTAGTCGGGCGCGTCGCTGTATCCATACCCGGCCCGGCCGTCAGGTCTCCGCCGGGATGGTGCGGGGCGCCACGACGGCCTCGTGAAGCATGGTGAACTGATCTACGGCCTCCACCGGCTGGCCCCCGTACAGGAAGATGAGATGGCGGACGCCGGCCGCGGCATACTCCGCGACGCGCCGAGAGACCTCGTCGGGACTCCCCGCGAGGCACACGGCATCGACGTACCCGGCGGAGAACTCTGCGTGGTAGCGCTTGCTCAGGTGACGGCGAAGGCCCGCTCGCGCCTCGGCGCCGTCGTGACCCACCCTGGTCGGGATCATCAACGCCGGAGTGATGGCCTGCGGGTCCCGTCCGGCGTCGATGGCATGGCCGCGGACCTTGGCGAGGTTCTTCGCGTAGCGACCGGGCGAGACCATGTATCCCATCCAGCCGTCGGTCAGCCGACCTGCCCTCGCCAGGGCGGCATCGGCCCGCGCCCCGACCCAGATCGGAGGCCCGCCCGGCGTCACCGGAGGAGGGTCGAGCCTCACTTCGGTGAACTCGTTGAATCTTCCGGAGAAGCTCGCTTCCGTACCGGCCCAGAGCGTCCGGAGCACGCGGATGCCCTCCTCGGTCCGGACTCCACGCTCCCGGCGGGGCACGTCCACCATGTCGAAGTCCTTCTGGCTCTCGCCACCGACCCCCACCCCGCAGATGAGCCTGCCCCCGCACAGGTAGTCGAGCGACGCCATCTGCTTGGCCACCAGCGCGGCGGGCCGCAACGGCAGGAGGAGGACTCCGGTGCCGATCGTGATCGTCGTCGTGTACCCGGCGAACGCGGAGACGGCGACGGTGGCTTCGAGGACGGGGTTACCGAACGAGAGGTGGTCCCCGCACCAGAGCGAGTCGTAGCCGAGTCCTTCGGCTGCTGCCGCGATTTCGCGAAACACCCCCGGGTCGGGCAGGCCTTCGGGCATCTGCCCGCTGGCCATGATTCCGAACTTCATGCGGGTCGCCGCTTGGCGGTCAACCGTTGTCGGAGCCGAGCATCGAGACGAGTCCGTCGAAGCTCGAACCCCGGCCGAGACCGGCAACCGCTCGCGCAATGGCGTCCTGGCGCCGTCCCGAGTACACGGGCAGGGTGATCTCGTCGAACTTTGCCCTGAGTTCCTCGGGCGAAAGCGGGTTCGTAGGGTCGCCCTTCGGATCGTCGACCCGTGCCCGGAGGGTGCGGCCGTCGGTCGTGGTCACCTCGGCCCAACTCCTCCACTGGGCCGGGTAGGTGAGATCGAGGTCCTTGTCGATGACCCGTTCCGTGGCATCCATCAACCGGTGGATGTCGGGATCGTCGAACCGCGTCCCGTCGTACTGCGCCAGCGATGCCCGCCCGTCAGCGAGAGCCACCGCCACCCCGTACGGCAGGGAGAACTGGGCATCGACGACGGTGGACGGGCGGCGCTTCGCCTCGATCGGCTGCCAGACGATGTCCTCGGCAACGCTCAGCAGCCCGATCCTGACTCCGGCGATGTCCCCGCCGCGGAGTGAGTGGGCGGACCGGATCGCCAGGAGAGCATCGATCGGGCCCTGCTTGTAGCGGCAACAGGTATGGGCCTTGATGCTGGTGTTCTGCACCTCGAGCGGCCGATCACCCCACCCGGCGAGGATCTCCTTGGGATTGGGGTCGTCCGAGTAGCCGGCCAGGAATCCACGCTCCCCGCCGATCCCGTCCTCGGTCCCCTTGAATCCGTGCTGTGCCATCAACGCCGCCTCCACGCCGTTGCGGGCAGCCTGAGCGGGATGGAGACGCTTGGTCCACGCGCCGTCGAGAAGGAACTGCATGGCCCCGGCCGCCATCGTCCCCGCGATACCGAGAGCGGAAACCGTCCGGTCTACACCGAGTCCGAATATCGACGCGGCCGCGGCCGCGGCCCCGAAGTGTCCTGTGGTGCCGGTCGGGTGGAAGTGGCGCCGGTAGTGAGCGGTCGGGTTGGCAGCACGGCCGACACGGCACATGACCTCGTATCCGGCGACGAGGCCGAGAAGGAACCGCTGCGCGTCTGCATCCGCGATCTGTGCCGCCGCGATAGCAGCGGGGATGACAGCGACGCCGGGATGGCTCGAGGCCGAGTTGTGCACATCGTCATACTCGATGGAGTGGGCGGCGACCGCGTTGGCCATCGCGGCGTGGAGAGGGTCGGCGGTCAGGCTCGTTCCGACGATGGGCGCACTGCCCTCGGCGGTCGACACCGCGAAGGTCTGCATTGCCCGACCCGAGTCGGTGGTCGCCCCGTTGGCCGCGACGCCGAGATGGTCGAGAAGAAGGCTTCGCGCCGCACGCAGATCGTCGTCTTCGAGCCCCGAGTAGGTGAGTTCCCAGACCCTCTCAACCAGATCCCTAGTCAGCGACATTCAACCCTCCCGTTCAGCCCCGGTAGAACAGTCCGGCGAAGGATACCGACCATCCCCTGGAAGCGGACGCTGGTCGCGACGTTCTTCGGCATATTCACCCGGGTCGGAGATGAATGACGGTTGCCGGGCGGCTGCCAGACCTCGCAGGGGTTAGCCCCGATTCTTAATGCGGGGGTTTGCACTAGTGTCCTGTATCTCTGTTTCGCTTGCGTTCTCGGCTTGACGAGCCAAACCCGAACCGGCCACCGCTACAAGCAGGCTGTATCTGTCACAGACTCGTTGCACAATGGTAGATAGCCGTATACACCGGCGGTTCGTTTCCGACGTCGAGCGGACCGTGGCAGGGTTCATACTGTCCGGAACCGGCCCGCACAGGGGATAGAAGGTCGCGTCCGTGACCCTCGGAGGTGGCGGCG
>JAPOQZ010000079.1 GCA_026710435.1 bacterium
GGGATAGAAGGTCGCGTCCGTGACCCTCGGAGGTGGCGGCGGGGGTGGGATCCCAAGGAAAGAGGCACCTTCCCGCGGTTTTCGCGTTCTCGGGGTTCGGTGGGGTGGAGGTGTAGCCCGCTCTTCTGTGACGAACTTCCGACTCGGGACACTAGGAGGGTGGCACCACTCGTGGGACTGCGCCCACCCCGCTGGCTGTTCAGCAGGCCCTCACGCATCGGGCAGCGGCCTACCCCTCCGCTGCCAACCAAACACGGGCACTGTGAGATTCCCCGGCGTGGATCAAGATCGTTATCACTTTCGCCATGTGTGTTGCTGGCTCTCGGTTTACGCTCCTCGGTCACGTCCAGGGATGTGACCGCAGGATCTTCGAGGAGCCAAAGCTACTTCTCGGGACTTCAGCATCTCCAGAGCCGAGTTGGCCTTGACCTCATCGGCACGTAAGTTCGAACGCCGGGATCCCCCGTATCCCTAGTGAGGCTCCGCCGAGATCAGTCCATCACCAATTCGGCTGTCCCACCTGCGCATGGGTGGGCCACCAAGGAGGGCTTCTGATTCGTCAGTCTGCCGCAAAGGGCTTGTCAACGTTCGGAAATCGCCGCTGAGACCGGGGAAGGTTCCGATCCTTGGCAATCCACCCTCGAAGGGTCGACGGTGGGATGCCAGCGGCTCGAGCGACCACTCTTATCGATTCGCACGTGCGTAGCACGTCTTCGAGAACCTTGTCGTACCGTGTCTGGGCTTGCTGGAGTTGGTCTCTCACCTCGCGTATCACATAGAGAAAGTGCGAATCTCCGAGCCACTCGTCAAGCCAGTCATCGTTGTTGTTCATTTTTTAGCCTCTGTTAGCGGTTGAACGTGATTTCCGATCTGTTCCCTCACGCTCTGAGAGCATCAGGATCCGATTTCAGAGTCAGCATGTGGCCATGAGATCTATTCACTACCTGGTCGCTTTCTCGACACGCCAGGCGATCTGACAAGATCGATCACTTCCTTGCTCGAGGAGGGTGCTGAACAATGACGATTGCTCGGGCCTGCCACCCGCCGACCCAGGCATTTTGTCGGCGGTTGGCAGGCCGCTGGTGGATTGCTCAGCACCCTCCTAGGCCGAGTCCTGACTCTGGTTGGTTGTGGACGCCATCAGTACCTTGCAGCACGGGGATGAGACTCCCCTCGTATTCCTCCTGTGCCAACATCAGGGGTGGGGCTCCCTCTCCTCGCTGCCGGAAATCCAATCAGCAGCTTGGAGAGGCCCTACCCGAGACCGGGTATTTACCTCCAGGAGGTGGGGAATTTCAACGATCGTCAACACCTGCGCCAAGTTGATCCACGCGCATGCGCCAGAGGTCGGGGAGGTCTCGCGAAACGTGTGGTCCGGGTTCATACCAGGTCCCCCGGGACCGGGAAGTGGTAGCGCCCCGGATACCGGACACCTTCAACTACTCAACGGAGGATAATCCCTACTACCCCTTTGGAACCATCGGCTGACTTTCTGCTGCGCAGCCTCACTGGTATACAGGCTCCATGTCGGCGTAGTGGTTTTCGGGCTGCCACACGCGGATGTAGTCGACCTTCACTCGGCTGCGAATATAGGGGTGTCGATGATCCATGAATCCCCATGAACTCATCGCGATGGGGAGCGGGATGTGGCCGATGGCGACCTGCTCCAGCAGCGTGCCGCTGTTGCCGGGAACGAGGTACTCGAAGTACTGCTTCCTTGCATTGCCCGTGATATCGTCCGGGTCGACTCCGTTGGGCTTGTAGTGGATATAGATATTGTCCTCGGGCACGATCGTCAAGGAGTTGTGGATGCCGTCTACCTTGATGTAGGTGCGATAGCCCCGGGGGGTCCATTCGATCCCTCTGGTCACGGTGAAGGTGTCATCGGATTTGCATCCCCGCGGGTTACGCACGTAACCGCGGTGTCTCCAAGACTCGCAGTAATCGGCCCATTTGGCGGTTCGGATGGGGGTCAGTCCCTTGTCGTAGTAATCCCAGTTGGCGTACTGATGTGAAATGTCGTACAGGCCTGGGGTTTCGAATAGGTCGATCTCGATCTCTGAGTTCTTGAGGAAGTCCTCCCAGTCATGCACCTCCACCCCGTATTGGTCCCTCAGGTACCGCAGTTTGTACCCGTTCGTATACAGGAGCAGGTTGAGGTTGTAGTAGATGCCACTCCATCTCTTGAGATCGAAGGTGTACCGGAACTCCAGGTAGCCGTATTTCATATGTAGGTTGCCGTAGGTGTTGAGACTCACCGAGCCGAACGGGCCCATCATCGTGATCCCGCAGGTCCCCGCAACGCCCATGACGAAAGCTCCCCCCGTGACGTTGCTGCAAGTCTCTCCACGGGAGTCCAGGTTCTGGCAGGCGTCGAAGTAGTTCCATATGGAGTCGTCAAGTGTGGACAGCCCGTTGCTGCACCCGGAGGCGTCGGGCGCTACGGGGCCGCCATTGAACTCCTCGGCGAACACCAGGCGGTAGTTGTCGCGGTTCTGCACCAGTCCGGGCAGGCGGGCGCGCAGCGTATCCACGTCGGCGTCACCGGCCTGCCCCGGCGGCAGCAACTGCCGCAGGAACAGGCATGTGTACGTCTCGGGCGTGGCGTCGCCGTACTCTTCGCAGCCGGCGGCGGCAGGGGGAGGGTTCACCATCACCTCCCGGTACACCTTCAAGCCCGACTCGGTGTCCGACGCCGACAACTCCACCGAACGGCGCGGGAACCCACCGAGATACGTGGACCCGAATCGGTCGTCCTCACTGTCCCTCGGCATATGCAGATAAAGGAGTCCATTCGGGGTGACCCGCACGGTCACCTCCTGACAGACGCCGGGTTTGTCACATACCTCATACCCGGGGGTCTCGGATTGGCCTTCCACAGCGAACGACAGATCCAGATCGCCGCCGGGGCGTTCCACCATGGCAACCTCTCCGATAAACTGGGATCTGGTGGTCGCCGCAGCCTCTGGCATATCTGGCCGGTCCCAAGAATGGTCGCTCCACAAGCGCCCGTAGAACGGCACAGAGTATTCCAGATCAGCGAAGCTCGCAGTGGCGCGGTGCGCGTTCGATGACGCCGGCCCCACCACATCGAATTCCCCGTCCGCCGCGTCGGCGGCGGCTATCCCCAACAGGCCCGCCATGGTCAGCGCCGCCACCGGCAACAGTGTCCGCCGCATCATCCGTCTGCTGGCTGTGGGGGTACGGGCAAACTCAGGGCGCGGGTCAAGAAGGTTGCCATCTGTGCTCGTGTGACCGGTCGGTCTGGGCAGAAACGCAGCGGCTGTTGTGAGCAACCCGAGGTGATCCCTGCCGCTCGCAGCGCCTCGACGCTCCTGATATGGACACTCGACCGGGGCACGTCGGTGAAACCGGGCAGTTGCTGCCGGAGCGGTTCCTCTCCGTCATTGGGAACTGGACCAGGGCTACCGGGGCCAGGGCCATCAGGGTCACGAGGGGGATCAGGGTCACGAGGGGGATCAGGGTCACGAGGGGGATCAGGGTCACGAGGGGGATCAGGGTCCGGCTTTCGGGTGGTGAAGGTGTCGATGGTGGTGACTCTTGGGGGGAAGGTGCTGTCGAAGGATGCTTGTACGGTGTAGGAGGTATCGGCGGTGAGTCCGGTGAGGGAGAACGACACCACAGCACCCGACGCCGCTCTCGAAACCGAAGTCCATATGACGGAAGAGCCCATGGGACTGGGACGGTGCCGCAAGTACAGGGTGGAGCCGTCAGGGTCGGACCCCCGAGCCGTGACTGTCGCAGAGGTCTGGGTGGCACTCCCCACCCTTAGTGAAGACACCACCGGATCACGGTTTTGGGTGGTGAAGGTTTTGATGGTGGTGATTCTTGGGGGGAAGGTGCTGTCGAAGGATGCTTGTACGGTGTAGGAGGTATCGGCGGTGAGTCCGGTGAGGGAGAATGATACCGCAGTAGCCGATGCCGTCCGCGAGGCTGATGTCCATACGCCGGAAGAGCCTGTGGGACGATGTCGTAGATATAGGGTGGAGCCGTCAGGGTCGGACCCCCGAGCCGTGACTGTCGCAGAGGTTTGGGCGACGCTCTCGACGTCCAGCGAAGATACTGTCGGGTCCGTTAAGAGCATGACCGGGGCTTTGTTATCCACGAGCCGAGAAAACCCCGTGTATCCGCTTGGCGCAAGGGCCACATAGAAAACCTCGGGCCCGCTGCCGGCGGCGCCGGGATCGTTGTGCGACGTGATCGCGACATCGCGCGAGGCGCCTGCCGCGGCATCACCGGTCCAATCGAACTTCTCGTATCCGTAGGTGCGGTAGACCGTGCGCGACCCGCCCGAGAACAACTCTCCGTAGCCGTGGTTGAAGTCGTCAGGTTCCGGATCCTGCACGCCCAGCGAGACATCCTTGACGTAGGTCGGGTCAGTGTCGGGGATTATCGGGTCTTCGGCGACCAGCGCCCGGCCCCTGTCGGCGGAGCTGTGGATCGCCGCGACCACCGGCCAAGGGGCCGAACCGCTGCCCGCGTTGACCAGAGCGCATGTCGCTATCAAGCCCCTGTTGACCTCCGCCGGGCAGGTGAGCGTGAAATTCCCGGAGGATACGGCGACCGTGGTCCGGGTTCCAAGCTCCTGCCGGACGATGGCGATCCGGTAGGACTTGGCGGCGCCGTCCTCGGCGATCACGGTGAGGGTGAGGGTGGTGGCGCCGACGGCAAGCGGCACGGCTACGCTCTCCTCGCCGCTCAAGACCGCAAGACTCGTGCCGCCCCTCCCGTCGAGTTCAAGGCCGCTGCCGCCGTGCGACACGCTCAGGGTCATCGCAGCTCGGGCGTGGACGGCCTCAGCAGTGAGCGTCACCTCCGTGACGCCGTAGTCGAAAGTCACCGAATGCGAGACCTCGGTCACCGACAGGACTTGTTCATTCTGCACGGCGGTCAGTATCAGGCTGCTCACTTCGTTATTCGAGCTCGCGGCGTCGTTATCGGCGATGGCGACTCGCTGTCTGTTGGAGTAGAGGAGGCCGACGCCGCGGCTGCCGTCCGGACCGAGCGACACATAGAACGCTTCGCCGTTCTCGTCGATGCCGTCATGGGTGGCAACGATGCTGACCGTGCGGGTGTGGGCCGCCGGGGCGGTCGTCGTGGTAGTGGATGGGTCGGCGCCCGCCGCGCCGGACCAGTCGAAGCGCGAGTAGCCGACGAGGGTATCGCCGATCCACTCGACGCCGCCGTCGAATTCCGTCGCCGGGTTGTGATCATCGAACATCGCGTCAATCAGGGCTCCCCGCACCAGCGCTCGGTCTTCGTCACTGGAAAGGTGCAGGATGGCCACCACCGGCCACGGTTGCGCCTCCGCAGAGGTGTTGGCCAGCGTGCATGTCAGGGTCGCGCCCTCAGTGACTGTGTTGGCAGGGCACGTCAGCGTGAAATGGTCCAGGGTCACTGTGATGGACGAATCCGAGTCGGCGACTCTCGCCAAGAACGCGACACCGACCACCGCTAGCACGACCACGACCACCCGAGTCGATAGCCGTCGACCTATCGAGCGCAACGGTCCTCCTTGGAGTTGTCGTGCTGTGCGGGTGGCCTCGGCTTGTGCTTCTACTCTGGAGAAACTGTGGTCTCAAGTCGGGCGCCCGGAGAAAGCGAGGCGGTAATCCTAGCTAAAACTGGAGGCCTCGCGAAAACGTGGGGTAGGGATGCTGTTGTCGGTGTGGGGGGTCATGTTACGAGGACTCCTCGGGCTGCGAAATGTCGGTATTCGTGCACCCGTGGGCGACGCGGCGTAGGACTTGGAGGAGGTTCAATCCTCTGAAGCTCACCACAGTCGTGTTCCCGCCGTTCTGTTTCGGTAGCGCTGCCACCACCGAGTCGCCGGCGGGGTTGTCGGTGCGGCGACCTTCGGCTATCGCCCATTTCATGATCGTGCTGATCCGCTGACGTACCGGCTTGGCTGTCTCTGCTTTGGTGGTCCAGATCGGCGCCAGACAAGCCATCACATCCGCGGTGGTGATCTCGTCCACCCGTTTGGCGCCGATCACCGGTGCGACATAGGTGGCAAGGCTGGAACGCCATTGCCCTTCAGACTTTCCACCCGGTTTCTACTTGCCCGCATGCAAGGCGATCACGGCTTCGGCCGCAGCCGAGAACGTTGGAATCCGCCCTTGGTGCAGTCGGGCGGGGTCGTTGCCCGCCCGGGCCGTCCTTCGGTACTCGAACGCTTTGGCGCGTGCTTCGGCCAGGGTCACATACGGGTAGCCACCCAACCCGAGGTCGCGTCGCTTACCGCCTACGGTTCCTCGCCATATCCATCGTTTGGAACCCGACGGCTGTACACGCAGGATCAGGCCGTGGAGGTCGCCGTATTTGCCCGCCTTGGTGACTGAACGCACCCATGCGGCTGTTCGTTTGGGCAATCCTCTCTCCTCTCTATCCCACACCAGAGAGGACCTACCCGGGGACGGAACGGGAAGTCAAGGAACAGCCGCCGCAGCGTTACCGACCGTCACCCGACGGATCAGGAGTCTCAGAATATGGCTATGACCTGGGAGTTTAGTTGTTCCTGAGACGGTAAGGAACCAACAGAAACGTTGTGGGCCCGGAGGGGATCGAACCCTCGACCTTCGGATTAAAAGTCCGCTGCTCTGCCGACTGAGCTACAGGCCCGCCTGACAGGGTAGCGGTCCGCGTGAGGCTCTATCGCGACTGGGATGGGTCCCGAGGACGATAGGCTCGGTGCGTGATCAGGTACGGGTATTCAGGGCTGCCTCGCGGAGGCGTGGGAGACGGGGAGTTCCTTGACGGCCTCGCCGAACGGGGCCATGAGGCGTTCGAATTGGCCTTCACCAGGGGGTTTCCCTGGAAGGAGCAACGCTGTGCCCGCTTCGGGCGGGAAGCAGCCGAGAGGGGGATCCGGCTGTCGATCCATGCGCCCTACTTCGCGGTCCTGACGGTTGCCGACGAGGACCGTGCCAAGCAGTGCCGGGCGGCACTCGAACACACCATCAAGCTGGGTGCGGAGTTGGGTGCCCGGATCGTTGTAGCCCATCTGGGATCTCGACGGGGTGAGGAACCGGGGGTGCTGATCGACCGGATGCGAAGGCACCTGGACTGGATCGGGAGCAAGGTGGATGGCCTGGGAGTGCCCCTTGGATTGGAGACCACCGGGAGGGTGTCCCACATGGGAAGCCTAGGCGACATCGCCTTGCTGTCATCCGAGTTCCCGTTCGTGCGGCCGGTGGTCGACTGGGCCCACATCCACGCTCTCAGCCAGGGCGGCCTGCTGTCACTGGAGGCCTTCGCCGCGGTTCTCGGGTTCGTGCGGGAGAACTTCCCGGCCTGGAAGATCGATCCCCTGCATGCGCACTTCAGCGACGTGCTCTACGGTGAGATGGGGGAAATCAGGCACATCCCGTACGGTGACGGTTCTCTCAGGATCGAACCCCTGGTCCGTGCGTGCCGGGAGGCAGGGATGCGGATGACGGTCATCTCCGAATCTCGCGACATCCGGTCGCACGACGCCATACACGCCGAGCTCTGCACGTCGCTCAGCGTGTCGACCCAGGAGAAGCGCAATGGGCGGGCGGTGGCGAGCGGAGCTATCGATTTCCCTGTCGTCCCGAGAGCCAGCGAGAACTCCGACGGATTCACCCTATCCGGCTACGAGCGGGCGCTGCGCCTATCCAACCTGGACAAGCCCTTCTTCCCCAACGGCTATACAAAGGGTGACCTCATCTCCTACTACACATCGATTGCCCCACTGCTCCTACCCCACCTCGAGGATCGGGCGATAGTGATGTCGAGGTATCCGGACGGCACCGACGGCGGCTTTTTCTACGAGAAGCAGGCTCCCGGACATCAGCCCGACTGGATGCCGCTGGCACCGCTCGGTTCGAGCAGCAAGGGCGAGGTGATCGACTACGTCACCGCTCGGGATGTCGAATCGCTGATGTGGCTCGCCAACATGGGCTGCATCGAAATCCATCCCTGGCTGTCCCGATTACGCGACGTAGAACGGGAGGACTTCGCAGTGTTCGACCTGGATCCCGCGAAAGGGGCCGGCTGGGAGCACGTGGTGTCGGTAGCCAGGCTGCTCGGTGTTGCTCTCGACAGAATGGGACTTCGAGGGTACCCCAAGACATCCGGATCGACAGGAATGCATGTTTACGTCCCTCTCGATCCTGTGCATAGCTACAGGAGGGTGCGGAAGTTCGTTGAGCGCGTCGGTCACCTGCTTGCCGCCGCCAATCCGGCGGAGGTGACGATGGACAGGTACATACCTAACCGGAAGGGAAAGGTCTTCGTCGACTCGGGCCAGAACCGGGCGGGGGCGACCATCGCCTCGGTCTATTCGGTTCGACCCCGCCCGGGCGCGCCAGTCTCCACCCCCATCCGCTGGGAGGAGATCGACCACGTCACTCCGGAGGAGTTCACTATCGCAACCATTTGGGATCGCATCTCCCGGCACGGGGATCTCTTCGCCCCGGTCCTGAAGGGTGGCCAAGTCCTAGACCTCGCCGAAGAAGCCCTAGGTATCGCCGGATAGGCGGGTTCACGGGTTTGGCGGACCGCGACCGCCCCGCGTGGATAACCTCCGGGCCCGTCCCTACGTGGTGGGAGGTCAAGGGTCCGGTGCGGCAGCCAGCCCGTTCCAGACCATTTCTACGGTTTGCTCTACCCGTCTCATCGATTCGGAAAGCCCGAAAATGTGTCGAGTGATGACCGCGCCGACCATGGCTCAGACGGCTACCTACAGGTCTGCGTCGGCCCGGATCTCTCCCCGTTCCACACCGCGTTGAAGGACCAAGATCGCCTCATCGCTTCGGTTCGGTTTCGGCAAGGTTCCGGGTCGCTCGAGGCTCGGTCACAATACCTCCTATGATCCGAGGATCAGCGCAAATCCGCTTGTCATGCCAATATTTTCCATATCTGGAAGCGACCCGGCGCCAGTCCCGTAAGTAGTCTGGTCGGGACATGCCGAGTAGATATGGAGGTCACCTATGAGCAGCATGCGTGTCGTAGCAGGCCGTCCGATGAGCCGTCGAGTCTTTATGCAAAGGGCCGCGGTAGCCGGGGTCGGACTCAGCGCCCTCGGTGCTCTGTTGGCCTCCTGCGGCGGCGACGACGGGCCGGATCGACCGCTCACTCCCGCCTTCTACGACTGGATACTGTCCCTGTTCCCGACCCAAGCGGTAAGCGACAGCTGGGACCAGGAAGTCAACGTACAGACCGCTCCGGTGGAAGGCTTCGGCATCGAGCGTTTCGTGGCGGAGGGCGAGGAAGGCGAGAGCACCTGGGACATCTACGTCGGCATGACCCCCTTCGTGGAGATGGCCGCTCTTATCGATGCCGGTGTCATCGAGCCCTGGGACCCCTATCTGGCCGACGGAGTGGCCGACACGTGGGTTCCCTCGGTCAGGGCGGAAGCCACCTACGACGGCCAGATATACAGCCATCCATTCGACAGCAGCATCGTGGCGGCAGGCTGGCACGGCGGTCTGGTGGCGGCGGCGGGCCTCGATCCCGACTACGCCCCGCCGACCTGGGACGACTGGATCGCTTCGGCCCGCCAGGTGATGGACAGCGGGGCGGCCCCGTTCGGCGCCACGTTCGACGCCAACGGTTGGCGTTCGCTCGCCCCGATCGCCCACTCAATCGACATCAACGTGTACACGGACGAAGGCCGCTTCGACTTCACCCACGACGCGGTGATCGAGGCCCTCGAGATCATGAGACGGCTGATGGAGGTGTCGAACCCGGACGTGCTCGGCCAGGGGGCGACCGACGCCGGGGCCAACGTCACCCCGGACGAGGGCGCCTTCGCCGGCGAGAAGGCCGCTTACTACTTCAAGCACGCCTTCGGGCCGATCAACATGTCTTCGAAATGGGCGGACCCCAGCCATCTGCGGCTCGGGGCAATCCCGACCGTGCCGGGCGGATCCGGCGGAACGGTGTTCTGGTCGACCGGCGCCGGTTTGTTCACGTACGGTGGCAACAAGGAACAGGCGGCCGAATACATGCACTACCTCACGTCCCACGAGGACATCCACCGGGCGGACGTAGGTAACCAGGGCGGGGTGGTAGGCCAGCTCCAGCCATACCAGACGATCTGGAACGAGTGGCGGGCGAATCCGCCGGCTTGGCTGGCGAGTTGGGCGTTCGCGCTGCAGGACCAGCTCGGCAGGGCGAGCGCGATCCACACTCATACGGCCGGTGTCACCCAGTTCCAGATCGGCAGACCCCACTGGGAGACCTACCTGACCGGCGAGGTGTCCACCGCACGCGAGGCACTGCAAGCCGCCAAGGACGCGGTACTGGCCGAAACGGCCTAGGGGTCCGCCCTCGAAGTGAGACGCGGTGTGCTGATTGCTGCCGCCGGGCCCGGCGAGGGACACCGCCGCGGGCATACGACACGCCGTCGCTTTGCGGACTAGCCCCAGCAGGCTGATCCCTGCACGTGGAGGATGCGCTGAAGAGGTTGTCCCGGCTTAGGACCCGGCGGAGCGGCAGGAGGTCCGGGGTCATCCCGTTCCTGGTCCCGGCGCTGGTCCTGTTCGGTATCTGGCAGCTGTACCCGATGCTGCGGGTCGTGTTCCTGGCCTTCACGGACTACGTCGTGATCGGCTCCGCCCCCACCTCGTTCGTGGGGTTCGGGAACTTCATCGAGGCGTTCGGCGATCCGCTGGTACGGAGCGGGCTAACCCGGGCACTGGTGTTCACGCTGATCTTCCTGCCGGGAGCGATCATCCTGCCCCTGCTGGCGGCGGTAGCTCTGACCCGGGTCAGCTCGACCCGCCTGGCCGCCTTCTACCGGGTGGTCCTCCTGGTCCCGGCGCTGCTGCCCGGGCCGCTGATATTCATCATGTGGCGATGGCTGTACAGCCCGGCCATCGGGCCCATCAACTACCTGCTGGTCGACGTGTTCGGGTGGTTCACCATCCACACGGTGCCCAACTGGGCGGGCGACCCCGTTCTCATGCTCCCCTCCATCGTGGTGATGGAATGGTGGTGGGGGATCGGGTACCACACCATCTTTTTCTTGGCCGGCCTGGCCGCCATTCCGATGAGCACCTTGGAGTCGGCACGGGTAGACGGCGCCCACGAGGGGAGGGTGTTCTGGCACATCCTGCTGCCCGGGCTGAGGCCGATAATCGCCGTGCTGGTGATCCTGCGGTTGGGCTCCGCCTTCGCCGTCATCGAGGAGTTCCTCATCTACGGCGGGGTGAACCGGGCGCTGCCGACCTACACCTGGACCGTGTACATGTGGGACACCGCGTTCAAGGTCGGCAGATGGGAGCAGGGCTACGCCTCGGCGGTAGGGCTGATCGGCACCCTGACGGTTCTCGCCTTGATCGTGCTGATGCTGCGGGTGGGAAGGTTGACGCGCTCATGACGACGGTCAACACACCGGAGGTGGGCCGCCGGGACCTGCGGGCCCTCCTAGGCCGGGTGGCAACGCACGGATACCTGGTCCTGCTGGTGCTGTTCGTGGCGCTGCCGCTGCTCTGGGTCCTGCTGCTGTCCCTCAAGACCCTCCCGGACGCCTACACCAACCAGATCATCCCGCGTTTCGGCCTGACGCTGGAGCACTACTGGCAAACATGGGGGACGATCGGCTCCCTGCGGCGCAACTTCCTCAACAGCGCCATAGTGGCGGTGGGGAGCATCTCCCTCACCGTGGCGGTGGCGAGCCTGGTGGCCTACGCAGTGGTGCATCTCCGCTTCCGCGCCAAGGCGGTGGTGATCGTCACGGCCTTCGCGGCGCTGCTGATCCCGATCCGGGTCTCCGGCATCATCGGGGTGTGGGCGGTCCAGCGCCAGCTGGACCTCCTCGACTCGGTTCTCGGGCTGATCCCGCCCTATTCGACCTTCGGGCTGGCGGTGGGCTTCTTTATCATGAAGAGCACATTCGAGCTGATACCCAAGGAGCTGATGGAAGCGGCGGAAGTGGACGGTGCCTCGCCCCTCTGGAGGTTCTGGCACGTGGCGATCCCGCTGGCCCGCAACGGCCTCATCGTCGCCGGACTGACCCAGTTCATACTGTCGTGGGGCGACTACCTGCTGGCGGTGACCCTCACGACCTCCCTGGAGTCCCGCACCCTGCCGGTGCTGCTCGCCACCGCCACGGGAGGGATGGGCGCCTGGAACTGGCCCTCGATCTCGGCGGTCTTCGTGATGGCCTCCCTGCCGGTGCTGATCGTGTTCATCTTCGTGTACCGACGGTTCATGCAAGGAGTTCTCGAAGGCGGACTACGGGGATAGGAAGAGGAAGGAAGATACATGAATGTACCGGGCGGTCCCAAAATGCTCATCGGCTACGACGTGGAGTCCTGCGCGATCGGGGAGAGCCTGAGCCGCATCAAAGATCCGGCGAACCAGCTCTACCAGGCGATGGATTCGGCGTCGATCGAGGAAGGCTGCCGCCGGATCGTGTCCCTTCACAGGGCTCTTGGTGTGGCGGGCACGGTCTTCGCCTGCGGGAAGACGGTGCTCCACGCCCTTCCCACCTTCGAGAAGCTGGTCGAGGAGGAACTGATCGACATCCAGCAGCACACCTACAGCCACGTGCTGTTCAAGGAGGACGTGCAGCTGGGGGCGACCTTTCCCGCTTCTCCCACCCCTGCCCTGCAGTTCGAAGTGCGGATGGCTTCGACGGTCCTCCGCGAGTACCTGGGTATCGAGTGCATCGGGCTGCGCACCCCCCACGGCTATGCCTTCGGCCTGTCGGACCGCCCCGACCTCGTGGACGTGATCCGATCCGAGGGTATACGCTTCGTCAGTTCCTGGGCGCGGGACCCCGAGGGGAACTCCCCGGCGCCGCTCACCAACCAGCCCCACTGGTACGACGGGGGCGGCGTGCTAGAGACGCCGTTCCAGCACTGGATGGACGTGGCGTGGTTCGAGTTGAAGGGGCTCACCGCTCACGACGAGTTCACCAAGGTGCTGCGCGAGGCGGTGGACTGGATCGTCGACAACGAGGCGGTCTACGGGACGTGCTTCCATGACTGGGGGTTGGTGCGCTACCAGTCGGAGGAGTCCGGATGGCTGCGTAACCTGGTCGAATATGCATTGGAGAGCGGGGTTGAGGTGATGAGCTACGCGGACTACTACCGGGAGGCCCAAGCCTACCAGGAGGGTGACAGCACATGACGATGCTGATGGAAGGGATCATCACACCGGTGGTCACGCCGTTCCACGACGACGGGAGCATCGACCGGGCCTCCTTCGGCGATATGCTTGAACAACTCATCAGCGCAGGCGTGCACAGCGTCATCGTCGGGGGCAGCACCGGCGAGTTCTACGCCCAGACCCTCGCCGAGCGGGTCGAGATGATGGAGCTCGGGTCCGACGTGGTGCGTCGGCGGATACCCGTGATGGCGGGGGTGTCGGCCAGCCGCACCGAGGACTCGATCACGCTCGCCACCGCCGCCCGCAACCTCGGACTGGACGGCCTGCTGGTGGGTTCGCCCCCGTACGCGGCGCCCACCGAGAAGGAGAACGCCCTCCACGCCCTGCGAATCGATCGGGCGGCCGGACTCCCGATCATGCTCTACAACTATCCGGGCCGGACCGGCTCCGATATGGGCCCCGAGTACCTGAGCAGGGTGAGCCGCTCGCCCCGGTTCCAAGCCATCAAGGAGAGTTCGGGTGACATCGACCGGCTCCACCTGCTGGCTCGCGAGTTCCCTCACCTCTCGATCGCCTGCGGGGCCGATGACCAGGCCCTGGAGTTCTTCGTCTGGGGGGCACGCTCATGGGTGTGCGCCGGGTCCAACTTCCTGGCGGCCGAGCACATTGCCCTCTACGAGGCGTGCGCCGTGAAGGGCGACTTCGAGTTGGGCCGGAGGATCATGAAGGCCATGCTCCCGCTGATGACCACCCTCGAGAGGGGCGGGAAGTTCGTCCAAGGGGTCAAGTTCGGCGCTCGCATAGCGGGGTTGCCCGCCGGGGTGCCCCGCCAACCCCTCCGGTCGCTCACCAAGGAGGAGAAGCGGGAGTTGGAGCGGGTCATCCGGACGCTACGGACCACGGTACGCAGCCTTCACGAAGTTGGATCCGCCCATGCGTGATCTGCTGACTAGGGACGAGTACGCCGCGCTTTCGTCGGCGATCATCCTGCCCGCAAACTCCTTCATCGACGGCAAGTTCCGTCCGGCCCGGTCGGGCGCGACATTCATATCCACCAACCCGGCGACGGGGGAGCCGCTCGCCGAGGTGGCCGCGTGCGGCGCCGAGGATGTGGACCTGGCGGTTCGCAAGGCGCGCAGGGCATTCGGCGACGGGCGATGGTCCAAGATGGCGCCGGCCGACCGCAAGGAGATCCTCATCCGGCTGGTCAAGCTGATGACCCGCAACCGCCGGGAGCTCGCGGTGATGGAGAGTATCGAGTCGGGTAAACCGATCCGGGACTGCGACTCGATCGACGTGCCGGAAGCCATCGACACCATCAAGTGGCACGCTGAACTCATCGACAAGGTCTATGACCGCTCCGCTCCGGTCGGTGACGACGCCATGGCCATCATCGTGCGGGAGCCGGTCGGGGTGGTCGGCGCCGTCCTCCCGTGGAACTTCCCGCTGCTCATAGCAGCCTGGAAGATCGGACCGGCCCTGGCCGCCGGGAACTCTGTGGTGCTGAAGCCCTCCAAGCAGACGTCGCTGACCGCCCTGCGCCTGGCCGAGTTGGCCATGGAGGCGGGCCTCCCGGACGGCGTGCTCAACGTAGTCACCGGCACCGGTCCGGGGGTCGGGGAGCCGCTGGGTAGGCACAGGGACGTCGACATGGTCACCTTCACGGGATCGACCGAGGTCGGTCGCAGGTTCCTGCGGTTCTCGGCCGACTCCAACCTCAAGAAGGTCACCCTGGAGTGCGGCGGCAAGAACCCGTTCGTCGTGCTCGAAGGCGCCGAGGACCTGGATATGGTGGCGGAGCACTTCGTGACGGGCGCCTTCTGGAACATGGGGGAGAACTGCTCCGCATCGTCCCGCCTGATCGTCCACCAACGGGTGCGGGACGAGTTGCTTGACCGGGTCCTCGCCCGGGCGGCGGACTGGCGGACCGGGGACCCGCTCGATCCGGTCAACCAACTCGGTCCGCTGGTCGACGAGCCGCACCACCGCAAGGTCTGCTCGTATCTGCGGGCGGGAACCGACGAGGGGGCCGGCGTGCTGCTGGGCGGCCGGTCGCTGGGTGGCCTGTACGTGGAGCCGACCATCTTCGACGTGAACGACACCGATTCCGTGCTCGTCACCGAGGAGATCTTCGGTCCGGTAGCAGCGGTTACGACCGTCGGCAGCAACGACACCGCCATCCGTATGGCCAATGACACCCCCTACGGCCTGGCCGCCTCGGTGTTCTCCGGGAACATGCGAGAAGCCCTCCGCGGAGCACGGGCCATCCGGGCCGGTACCGTCACCGTCAACTGCTACGGCGAGGGGGACATCTCCACCCCCTTCGGCGGCTACAAGCAGTCCGGTTTCGGCGGCCGGGACAACTCCGTGTACGCCCACGAGCAGTACACCGAACTCAAGACCATCTGGATAGACCTCAGCGACCGGGCCTTGGAGGAGGCCATCGACTAGTCAGCTCCATTGTCCGTTGGTCGTAACGACCGGCACGGGAAGAAACGGGTGCATGCGTGGGCTTGGAGGTCGTGTGCGCGGAGTATGACCGACCATGAGCAGCATCGCCTTGGTCATTACATTCAGGGCGGGCAAGGAACTCGTCGTGCAGAACGCCAACCTCGTTGACGGCAGTCATGAGGCGATAGGTTGGAACTCTGGCCCCGAAAGTGGCACGTAGCCGTCTGGCCACGGAGCGGTCAGGCGGCAGATGAGGCGCATGCTCGGAGCGACGTCAGGGGGGTTGACGTGTTCGGCCGTGATGGAGATAACGCTCTCGGCGGCACGCTCGCGGAGTTCGTGCACCGTATTGAGTAGGTACTCCGGTACCCAGCCCACGGGCTTGTGCTCCGGGGTGGCGACGCGGATGGCTCGCGGATTCATCTCATTTTCGAGATCGTCAACCAGCGTTAGGAGGTCGCCGGGCAGCATCGCCTCAACAGCTTCCGAAGCGCCTTCGACGTGACGGATCCCGCGGGCGAAGAACGAGGTGGTGAGTTTGGCGTCGTCGGTGCGGTTTGGCGGGGCGAACACCTCGATACGGTCGGTCAGCTTCCGACCCTCGTTGCGGGCCATGACCTCGAAGGGGTGCCTGTCAATGCCTAGGCCCAGCTTGCTGACAAACGTGCGGTAGTCGGGGCGCCGGCGTGACATCTGCCGGTTGCGAAACACGGGGAACAACTTCGGGCTCTCATAGACTCTGTGAAGATTCGGCAAGCCCGGCAAATACGTGAAGCCGTCAACGGATTCGGAGTCTTTCAAATAGACGAAGCGGTAGGACTCCGATCCGTTAGACACCCACTGGGTGAGCAGACCCACGGGGTGGATCCGGCCCTCTGGATGGCGCCAAGTGACATACAGTCTAGTTTCGGTGCAGTTAGTCATACGTCTCTCCACCATCGCAAAGAGGGCTGCCCTCAGCCTAGCGAGCGTTAGAACCGGTCAGTCGCTCCCAGTTCCGACGCATTACCCGTTCAGCGAACTTCCGAGCGAGCATCGACATCCGATGCTCCGGGATCGCCCAGATCGGCGCCACCAGGTCTTCTATTCCGGGAAGTTGGTTGAGCCAGTGTTCTGTAGCGTCTCCGCCGCCCAACATTCGGGCTTCCACCACAGCATCGATCGGGTGCGGTCTGGCACGGAACTTTGTCCTAGCTCGGTCGGCGAACGCCTCGGGCGTGTAATTGTGATCTTTGGACGACATCCGTTCCAGCCTCTGTGCGTTGCTTAACAGGAACCCGAGACTTGATGCATGATCGAAGGTAGGGGCCAGATAGCGGCCGGACTCCGACACGATAACGGCCCAGTTCTCTTCATGGCGATCGGTGTTACCGATGAGGGCGTCCAATACCAGATACCCAACGAACACTCCCCAAGCCGATGAACCGTTCGCGCCTGGGGGAGACGGATAGTCTTCCAACGTCCGGTGGATAGCCGCAACTGTATATGACCTTCGGTCGTCGACGGTTACGTGGATGCCATGTTCGGCGAGCAACTCGTTCCCGAGAACCAGATCTTCCGCCGGGCCGAGCACGGAACGACATATCGTCCCGAATACGGCGGTGTGACCCCTGCCGTCGACGCAGAGCTCAACCCGGGCTGCAGGTAGCCCCAACGCGACGGCTACGCCGTAGGCGATCCGCTCGGCCCAATCATCGCCTTTGCGGTACTTCGAGCCGTCTCCGAGCGTGTTGAAGGTGGCGTCTTTCATCAGCCATAGTCGTTCTTGGGTATCCGGCCTAATCAGCCAGCGCTTGGGCTTGGTTCCCAGAACTTCCTCCCCATATAGGTTCCATTCGCTGACATCGATCTCGATGTATCGGTGCGGCTGCTCGCTCAAATCTCCAGGCATCACAGCTATAGCGTAACCAACCGAAGAACAACACATAGACCGGCGTCCGGCCGCTGGCGTTTCCACACTCGGGCGCTGGATCACAACTCAGCCTGTTAGGGCAATCGAACAAGCGCGAACGCCCGGACTAGCCGGGGCTACCCCGCCAAGAGAGCGCGAGGGGCGGGGGGAGAGCGGGGTTGACTGGCTGTCGCTGGCCGGGCCGTGGTCAACGTTCCTGAGGATCACCGGCTACCGGCCGATGCCACCAGCCACTAGGAGGGTGCTGAGTCGGGAGTTCGCTGGAGATAGCCTCCTCCGCATGGCACGCACCGGTTCCGGGGGTGCCGAGACCGCGAAAACCGTCGAGGCGGTCTCCTCCGGCGGGCCCTCCCCCAACCGCCACCTCCTCGGCGTCGAACGCGTCCCGCCGTACCCTCCACGAGGGGCTGGGTGCACAACATGAACCAAATCACGGTCCGATCGGTACCGAAAGCGGACCGTTGGCGCTTTGCGGTTACCTACAAGCATGCAACAGGCCTGTGACACAACCAACCCGTCGCATGACTACACGTCTTCCAAACACAACCGAACTAAAGACCCGGGACACTAGGAGGGTGCTGAACAATGACGATTGCTGGGGGCCTGCCGCCCGCCGACCCAGGCAGCATGTCGGCAATTGGCAGGCCGCTGGTGGATTGCTCAGCACCCTCCTAGAAAATCGTCGTCGCGGCATCTACAACGTTGTACTCATCGTCCACGACGAGCAGAACTCTCCACTTGTCGAGGGTGGTGCAGGGATGGGAAATCCCGACCCGGGCCGGGGTGCCCACGGGGAGGAAGGTGGGATCATCGGGGCGCACGAAGGCGTGCTGGTCGTTCAACTCGACGATGGGAGACGGCCCGCTCCCGTCGGCCGGGAGGGGGTCGATCACCGAGGGGGAGCCTTCGTCGAAGCCGATGTCCCGGCGTCCGACGTTGAGCAGGGCCAGGTCGGTCTGCGGCCTCGATACGACGGTTGCGCCCACCTCGAGCGCCCCTTGGAACGGGGTGTAGGCCCAGCCGGGCTGGACGCTGGGACCGACCGCGGCGTAGTGGCCGTGATCGTGGACCAGGTAGCAGCCCGAGCGGATAACCAGCCGGTACTCGTCAATCGAGGTGAGTTGGTGCTGTACGTACCCAGTGACTTTCTCGAAGATCTCCGATCCTCCGATGCTGAGCACCGGGGGGTGGTCGCCGGCGAAGACTCCCGCCGTGTGGAAGTCGCGGAATGTGCCGGTGACCGAGTTGAGATAAGAGTTGACCGACGCCAGGCTCTCCGGTGAGCGGTCCTCACCGGCGGGACCCTCGTAGGCACCGATGCCGCCGACCACCGCGGTGCGGGTTTGGCAGATCTCGCGCGCCACGGCTTCGGCCTCGGCCCGGCTGCGGCATCCCGTGCGCCCCTTCGGCACGCCGATGTCGATCAGGAACCGGAGACCGGTGGGTTCCGTCCCGGTGGCGTCGATCACCGCCCGGTAGGCCCTCACCACGGCCACCGAGTCGACGAAGCTGTACCCCTCCGTGCCGGGCTCTGCCGCCAGTCGGACCAGGCTCTCCAGCGCCACAGGGTCGGCCGCCTCGTTGGCCAGCAGGATCCGGCGGATCCCGAACCGGTGGGCGGTGACTGCCTGGTGCGGCAGGGCTACCGTCATGGCCCAGGTTCCGCTCTCGAACTGGAGCTTCCACAGGGCCGGGGCCATCGTCGTCTTGCCGTGCGGGGCGAGGAGGACATCGTTGTCGGCACACCATCGGCCCATCACCTCGGCGTTGTGGTGCAGGGCGCTCCGCCGGAGCATGGCGAAGGGGGTAGGGAGATCCCGGAGGGCGTTCAATCCGGCTCCGGATACCCCTGTCGGGGTCCAAGGCCTGCCGCCGGCTTCGGGAGGTAGGCCCTTCAATCCGGGTGGCAGGGGTATGCGGTCCAGTGATCGGAGCGCCTCCTCCATCACTTCGTAGTCGATTCCGGCTGGTTGTGGCATCGTTTCTCCACGGCGATGGTCTGTGTGCCCGTGCTACGGTCATGCTACAGCGTGGCTTCGACGGGTCCCGGACGCAACGGCTGACGGGACGTGATGCCGGCTACCGACACGCAGGGTCTTGATCGAGAGTGCTCACCATTCAACCGGACGACTTGAAGTTCGACTACAGCCGCCTCCACGAGCCGGTGGCGACCCTCCGTCCCGGCGAGCGGGCGATGGTCCGCACCGTTGACTGCTTCACGGAGAGGTTCCAGACCCCCGAGGGTTTCACCGACGAGAACCTGCGCTGGACCCACAAAAACCTGGACGGGGTGACCGGACCGATCGCCGTTGAGGGTGTTCAAGCCGGAGACACCATCGCGGTCACACTCCATTCGGTCAAGCCGAACAGCGTCGGCTCCGTGGTACTCAGCCGCTGTGAGGCGCATTCGGTATACGACTGGTGGCAAGAGGAGTTCGCGTGCGACGGGCTGGTGATCGAAGGCGACACCATCGATGTCTTCGGGATCAGCCTGCCGATCGACCCGGTGGTGGGTTGCATCGCCGTGGCTCCGGGCCGGGAGTCGGTGCTCAGCATCAAGCAGGGCCGCTACGGAGGCAACCTCGACTGCGATCTGATTCGGGAAGGGGCGACCGTCCTGCTCGCCGCGGAGGTGGACGGCGCGTACCTGTACCTCGGTGACAGCAAGGCCGTACTGGGGCGCGGCGAGGTGTGCCAGCCGCCCGAGATCGGCACCGACGTCGAGATCACAGTTGAGATTGCAGAAGGGATAGACGGCGCCGACCTGGTAGGACCCAGGCTCATGTCGGTGGACACCATTGCCTCGATCGTCTCCTACACCAGCCTGGGGGAAGCGGGCCGGATGGCCTTCAAGGACCTGCTCAACTGGCTCGACGGCGCCACGGAGATGTCGCGCCCAGAGTTGGGCGTCTTCATGGCTTCCGTTGCCGACCTCGGGGTTTGCCAGGTGTCCAACAGCCTGTACACGGCCCACTGCAAGATACCTCGCAAGTACGTCGAACTTCTCAACCCGAGTCCGGACGCCTTCTGACCGGACCTTAGCGACACCAACCCGTTCTGAACCGGGCGGGACCCGACAATGGTCCCCAAGAACTCCTCTAGCCTGCGAGGCAGGCGACGCGCCGGGCGGCGACGAGACAACGTATCCGGAGTGAGCGGTGAGGTTGCGGGACGGGCGCTGCCACCGAAAGAGTGACGGGTCAGCGCCCGGACGTGTCAAGGACCTGCTGAGCGGGAACCCTCCGCCGCCGCGGTCATGTCGCCTAGGAGGGCGCTGAACAATGACGATTCCATCCGGCCCTCCACGACCACCGTGTCACCGGCCCGTTGCTCGGGCCTGCCGCCCGCCGGCCCAGGCATTTTGCCGGCGGTTGGCAGGCCGCTGGTGGATTGCTCAGCACCCTCCTAGCACGCCTCGAAGCATCGACGGGGTAGCCTCATCGCTAATAGGACCTTCCCAATCGACCAGGCGAAATGCCTGCTTGACCGGATGTGGGACCCCTACGACCGTTGCTTCCGCACTCGTAAGGACAGCGATCGCGGCTTCCTGGACGCAGGGCTCCGAAACGTAACGGGCTCGCGTCCACCATCGACACCAGCTTGCCCGCGAAGGCGGACTGGCCATACGGGCGCGAGGCCCTGTCGATCATGTTCTTCAACACGCCGGTGATGCTGCCGTTGTACTCGGGGGACGCGATCAACACGGCGTCGGATGAGCGAGTCCTAGCCCCGATTTTTCATGCGGGGGTTTGTACTAGACGAGCAGAGCGCGCGATGTAAGCTTCTGACCAGGGACTACGGCCATTTCCACAATCCCGTCTCGGCCCGGCGGGACCTTCACCCGTCGGGTGAAGCCAGGCCCAGTCACGATCATGTGGTTGATGTGGCCTGTTGCCGTGGGTTTGTCTGGAAACATGA
>JAPOQZ010000078.1 GCA_026710435.1 bacterium
CTGAGAACGCAAGCGAAACAGAGATACAGGACACTAGGAGGGTGCTGAGCAATCCACCGGCGGCATGCCAACCGCCGGCATAATCCCTGGTCGGCGGACGGCAGGCCCCAGCAATCGTCATTGGTCAGCACCCTCCTAGTCCCCGATTTTTCATGCGGGGGTTTGGACTCCGCGAACGGGGGTGTGGGATATGAGCTTCTGACCAGGCACTACGGGTGTTTCGACAGTCCTGTCTCGGCCCGGCGGGACCTTCACCCGTCGGGTGAAGCCAGGCCCGGTCTCGATCATGTGGTTGATGTGGCACGTTGCCGCGGGTATGTCGGGAAACATAAAGAATCAGGGCTAGTATCCCCACACCCCGTTAGCCCAGCAAACCCGCCGCCCGAAGAATCGGGGCGACATCTGCGGAGAGGCCGGGCCGCGGGTGGTTAACTTTACCGATACGTTGCGATAGTATGAGTTCCGTCCGTCCCGTCCGGATGGACATCCGCCAGTTCCCGAAAGACAGGGTGAATCAATGTCGCTGCTCAGCAAGGTGCTGCGCGTAGGAGAGACCAAGACCCTCAAGGCCCTGCAGCGCCAGACATCGCAGGTCAACCGCCTCGAGCCGGACATGGAGCGACTCTCGGACGGTGACCTGGCGGCCAAGACAGTCGAGTTCCGCGGCCGGCTGGCAGCCGGTGAGCCGACGGACGATCTGGCCCCCGAAGCCTTCGCCGTGGTCCGGGAAGCCGCGAAGCGGGTCCTCGGCCAGCGCCACTACGACGTGCAGGTGGTAGGTGCCGGGGCACTCCACCGCGGCATGATCGCCGAGATGCGCACCGGTGAGGGCAAGACTCTGGTCTCCACGATGCCGGTCTACCTCAACGCTTTGGGTGGCGGCGGCGTTCATGTGGTGACGGTCAACGACTACCTGGCCTCTCGAGACGCGGAGTGGATGGGCGGGATATACCGCTTCCTGGGGCTGAACGTGGGGCTGATCCAGGCGGGCGACGATCCGGCCAGCAGGCGTCCGGCCTACGAGGCCGATGTCACGTACGGAACCAACAACGAGTTCGGGTTCGACTACCTGCGCGACAACATGGCGATGGCGACCGGATCCCAGGTGCAGCGCGGCCATCCCTACGCCATAGTGGACGAGGTCGATTCGATCCTGGTCGACGAGGCCCGGACCCCACTGATCATCTCCGGCCGGGTCGGTGACAGCGCCCGGTGGTACCGCGAGTTCGCCCGGCTCGTGCGCGGCCTGCGCTCCGGTGTCCACTACGAGGTCGACGAGGGGAAGCGCCAGGTCCTCACCACGGAGGATGGAGTGGCCCGGGTCGAGCAGATCCTCGGGGTGGAGAACATGTACGACCACGCGGCGGTCGACTTCGTGCATCATCTGGAGCAAGCGCTGAGGGCCAAGGAACTGTACCGCCGGGACGTCGAATACCTGGTGTCGCACGGCCAGGTGAAGATCGTGGACGAGTTCACGGGCCGGGTTCTCGAAGGCCGGCGCTACTCGGAGGGACTGCATCAGGCCATCGAGGCGAAGGAAGGCGTACGGGTCAAGGAAGAGAACCAGACCCTGGCCGCGATCACCCTGCAGAACTACTTCCGGCTCTACGGGAAGCTGGCCGGGATGACCGGAACCGCCCTCACCGAGGCTTCCGAGTTCTCCCAGACCTACGGCTTGGAAGTGGTCGAGATCCCCACCAACAGGCCGGTCGCCAGGCTCGACCAGCCCGATGTGGTCTACAAGACCGAGGACGCGAAGTTCGCGGCCCTCGTCGAGGACATCGCGCAACGCAACGAAGCGGGACAGCCCATCCTGGTGGGAACCATCTCCATCGAGAAGTCCGAACTGGTGGCCCGGCTGCTCACGCGCCGCGGGATCCGGCACGAGGTCCTCAACGCCAAGCACCACGCCCGTGAGGCGGAGATAATCGCGCAGGCGGGACGTCCCGGGGCGGTCACGGTCGCCACCAACATGGCCGGAAGGGGTGTGGACATCCAGTTGGGCGGCAATCCCGAGGGCCTCGCCCAGGTGGCCATCAAGAAGCGACCCGACCTGGCGCCGGGCAGCCGGGCCCGCCAGGCTGAGTACCGCAGGCTCCTGGACGGGTTCGCTTCCCAGACTGCGGGGGCACGCGACCACGTGGTGGAAGCGGGCGGTCTGTACGTGCTCGGTACCGAGCGTCACGACAGCAGACGGATCGACAACCAGCTCCGCGGGCGTTCCGGACGCCAGGGCGACCCGGGCGAGTCCCGCTTCTACCTGTCGCTGGGCGACGACCTGATGCGGCGCTTCGCCAGCGACCGGGTGAGCAGCATCATGCAACGTCTCAAGATCCCCGACGATGTGCCCATCGAGGCGAACATGGTCACCAAGGCCGTCGAGCGGGCCCAGTCGCAGGTCGAGTCCCAGAACTTCGAGATCCGCAAGAACGTCCTCAAGTACGACCAGGTCATGAACCGGCAGCGGGAGGTGATCTACGCCTGGCGGGACGGCATCCTCCGCAGCGCCCAGAGCCGGGAACTGGTCATCGGATGGATCGAGGAGACGGTGCAGGATGCCGTCGACGAAAGCCTGCCGGAACATCTGGCACCGGCGGATTGGGACCGGGAGGGCCTTCTCAGGGAGCTCCGGGTGATCTATCCCTCCGAACTGTCCGATCGCGACCTGTCTTTCACGAACGTCTCGGCCGACGAGGTCGCCAGCATGGCGGTGGACGAAGCGATCCGCTGCTACGAAGGACGTGAGAAGGAACTGACGCCCGAACTCATGCGGCGGATCGAGCACGGCCTGGTGCTTTCCATCATCGACAACAAGTGGAGGGATCACCTGTCCGACATGGACTACCTGCGGGCCGGCATCGGCCTGCGTGCCATGGGCCAGCGGAATCCGCTGACCGAGTACCAGCGGGAAGGCTACGACATGTTCAGCGACCTGGTGGACTCGGTGAAGAGGGACGCCGCCCGCTACCTGTTCCGGGTGGAGGTCGCCGAGACCAAACGGCAGGCCAGGCCGCAGGCGGTCTCGACTGCGGGGCCGCGCAAGGTAACGCAGGCCAAGTCCAAGAAGGTGGGACGCAACGCTCCCTGCCCGTGCGGCTCGGGCGTCAAGTCCAAGAAGTGTTCCAAGACCCCGGACTGCTTGGGGGCCTGGCGGTCCTAACCGTCCTTCTTCTCGAACGACTTGGCGTAATTCTCGGCCCCATCCGCGATGTGGTCATACACGGGGGAGGTCGAAGTGTGACCGCCTCGGTTACCGCCCGAGGCGAGGGCGTCCTTCGCGGTCCTGGCGACCGAGGTGTCAACAGTGGGAATTCGTGAATGCACGCGGGGGTTCCGCAGAAGGCGCAAGAAGCGCCTGATGCTCTTGATCGCAGAGTAGTTACTCAAGATCACGCACTCTATCCGAGACCTCGCCCAACAGGTTTGCGACCGGTCTATTCCGGTTGTTCCGCCCGCGGCTGCTGCCAGTCCTCGATGCAGCGTTCGGCGACCGGCACGGGGTGCACCGATCGGGTCAGGTCGCTGGGAGACAGGAACACGCTGGGCGGGATCCTCGGATCGAAGGAGCGCATGTAAGCGGGGCCGTCTTCCTCGAGCCGCCTCCAAGCGCCGGACCACTGGTACCCGGTGGGCCCGATGATGTGGCGCGCCGCGGTGTATATCTCACGGGAGAGCTGGTCGGCACCCTCCCTGCGAGCCATCCACTCCGCGCCGAGGTCCTTGAACCACCTACCGAACGAACGTGCCCATCTTCTCATCCACCAATCCTAACGATGTGCTGTTTCCTAGCCCCGCGTGGACACCATGTTTCCCGCTCCGAGCAGACTCCCCGCCCCCCGTCGCCGACCTCTGATCCCAACGCCGGCTACCGACCGGCCGGCTACCTCCGGTGACCGACTATCCTTCCCGCCGTTATGGACGCTCCCGATCCCCGCTCGCTTATAGCCGACCTCCGTGCCCGCCTGTCCGAAGCCCGGAGGTTCCTTTGATGTCGACTCCAAGCATCGAGAACTGGAGCAGCTGAGACGGAAGGTCGCCCGCCCGGGCCTCTGGAACGATCCCGATCGTGCCACCCGCTTGACGCGCCGTCTAGGTGCGGTCGAGAGGCTGGTAACCAGGGTGGAGTCCCTCCAGACCGAACTCGAGGACGCCGAAATGCTGGCGGACCTGGCCGAGGACGAGGGCGACCGCGAAACCCTGGCGGAGGTGGGCGACGACCTGGAGTCGACCGCCCGGCGGGTCGCCGATCTCGAACTGGAGTCGCTGTACTTCGGCGAGTACGACGAGCACCCGGCGATCCTCAGCGTGCACGCCGGCGCCGGCGGGGTCGACGCCCAGGACTGGGCCGAGATCATGGTCCGCATGTACATCAGGTACCTGGACGACATCGGGCTCGCCCACGAGTTGGACGACCTGCAGGAGGGCGAGGAGGCCGGCATCAAGTCGGCCACCATGACCGTCGAGGGTACCCACGCCTACGCCATCCTCGAAGCGGAGCGGGGGGTGCACCGGCTGGTGCGAATCTCGCCCTTCGATTCCAACTCCCGCCGCCACACTTCGTTCGCGGGTGTGGACGTGGTGCCCCTGGTAGAGGACGCGCCGATCGAGATCGAAATGGAGGATCTGCGCATCGACACCTACCGGTCGCAGGGCGCCGGCGGCCAGCATGTGAACACCACCGACTCGGCGGTCCGCCTCACCCATCTCCCGACCGGCCTTGTCGTGGCCTGCCAGGCCGAACGGTCCCAGATACAGAACCGCGCCAGAGCGATGGCACTGTTGAAGTCGAGGCTCGCGGAACGGGCGCGCGCCGAGCAGCGCAAGGAACTGGATCAGATCAGGGGGGAGCAGACCGAGGCGGGGTGGGGACGCCAGATCCGCTCCTACGTTCTTCAGCCCTACCAGCAGGTGAAGGACCTGAGAACGGGCGTCGAGATCGGAAACATCCATGGAGTCCTGGATGGTGACCTGGGACGGCTGACGGAGTCCTACCTGCACTGGCGCCGGGCCGACCGCGAGCGACGGGATCGTTCCGGGGCCAAAGCCTCTGGATAGAGCCGGTCCGTTGCTAACCTCGGCTCACCCCGTTTCTCGCCAATCCACGTTACTGGAACGTCCATGATTCGATTGCAGAAAGTCGCCAAGGTCTACGACGGCGGAATCGTCGCGGTCCGCGACATCGATATGAACATCAGGCGCGGGGATTTCGTGTTCCTGGTCGGGCCTTCCGGTTCCGGGAAGTCGACCATCATCCGCATGTGCCTCCGGGAGGAGAAGGTGACCAGGGGCAAGATATGGGTTGCCGGCAAGGACATCACCAAGATCCCTTCGTGGAAGGTTCCCTACCTGCGACGCACTGTCGGAACCGTCTTCCAGGACTTCAAGCTCCTGCCCAACAAGACGGTGGCCGAGAACGTGGCGTTCGCCCTCAAGGTCACCGGGTGTCCCCGCTCGATCGTCCGCAACCAGGTGCCGAAGGTGCTGGAGCTGGTCGGGTTGTCGGCCAAGGCCGACCGCTACCCCCGCCAGCTGTCCGGCGGTGAGCAGCAGAGGGTGTCGATCGCCCGAGCGTTCGTGAACCGTCCCCCGATCCTCCTGGCCGACGAGCCTACGGGGAACCTCGACCCGGCCACGTCGGTGGGCATCATGCGCCTGCTCGACCGTATCAACCGCACGGGTACGACGGTGGTGATGGCCACCCACGACCATGCCATCGTGGACGCCATGCGTCGCCGGGTGGTGAGACTGGACCGCGGCAAGGTCGTGCGGGACAGGCTCGACTCGGGTTACGAATCGGCGGACGATCTCCTGGAGCCTTAGACGGTGATCCGGTCCCCGCGATGAGCACCATCCTCTACCTGATCGGCGAGGCGTTTCTCAACCTGCGCCGCAACGCCCTGGTCGCCACCGGCGCGATCCTGGCGGTGTTCGTGTCCCTGGCCTTGGCCTTCGGAGCGTTGGTCTTCAACGAGTTGGTGCGCGTCAACACGCTCCAGTGGCAGCAGGGTGACCATCTCATCATCTTCCTCAAGGACGAGGGTGGCCAGGCCGCCCACAACGAGCTGCTGGAACAGGTCAGGGACTACGAGGAGGTGGAGGGCGCCCGCTATCTGGACAAGTCAGGCGCGTACCGCGAGTTCCAGGAGATGTACAGCGACCAGCCTGCCCTGGCGTCGACCGTCTCGGCCTCCGACCTCCCCGCCTCGATCCGGGTGCAGCTCAAGGACATCTCCGCCTATCAGGAGGTCCAGTACCGCCTGGTGGGCCATCCCCTGCTCCGGCGGCTGTCGGTGTTCAGCGAAGGCATCGAGCGACTCATGAGCCTCACCGGGGTGCTCAACTCGATCGGTATCGGCCTGGTAGCCATCCTGGGAGCGGCTGCGGTGGTGCTGATCGCCAACACGATCCGGATGGCGATCTACGCGAGACGGGAGGAGATCGCCATCATGAAGCTGGTCGGTGCCGGCAACTGGTTCATCCGGGTGCCGTTCATTCTCGAAGGGGTTACTGTCGGTTTGCTGGGCGGGGCACTCGCGGTGGGAGCGGTGTTTGCCAGCCACCAGCTGCTGGCGGGAGTCCCGACGGACATACTGATCCGGTTCCAGATCGAATCCGACTTCCTGGTGGGTCGTGGCCTGCTGATTCTCACCTTCGGAGGACTCGCCGGTTTCTTCGGTAGCAGCATTGGTCTGAGGCGCTTCCTGAGGGTGTGACCGGTGCGCCGGGGGGTCCTGGTCACATGGCTGGTAGCGCTCCTGCTGGTACCGACCGCCGTGTTCGGCCCGTCACTCGTCCGAGCCCAGCAGGACGAACGGCGCCTCGAAGAGGTCGAGCGGACGATCGCCAACCTCAGGAACCAGATCGAGTCCGCCCAGTCGGAGCGGACAGAGTACGCCGAGGCGATCCTCGCGACCGACACCGCCCTGCAGGAGACCAAGGCCACCCTGTTCGAGGCTGAGCAGGCCCTGACCGTCGCCGACGGCGCAGTGGTCATCGCGGAGGACAACCTGGCAAGCGTGACTCGGAGGATCCGGCTCCTGGATGCGGAGCTGGCGGCGACGAGGCTCGACCAGAGGCAAACGAAGGACGAGATACGGGAGCGCGCCGTCGAGCTCTACATGAACGGCTCGGTGGGCGTCCAGACCATCCTGTTCGGATCCGAGTCCCTCGAGAACACCTCCATCAGGCTGGAGTACAGCCGCAACCTCCTGCAGAGGACCGAAGTGCTGCTGCTCGCCCTCGACATACTCGAGCGCCAGGAGGTCACGCGCCGGAACCGTCTCAGCGAGGAGCAGGACCGTCAAGCCGATGTCCTGCGGGGACTGGAGGACGAGTACGCCCGGGCGCAGGGGTACCGGGACGCGCTGGCGGTGGCGGAGGAGGAGCTTGCCACGGAGTTGGCCGCCCTGGAGGCGCTCCTCGACGAGGTCACCTCCCAGATCGACGCGCATGAGGGACACGTGGCCAGGCTCGAGCAGGAGTCCAAGGAGATCGAGTTGGAGATCCTCCGCCGCCAGGTGAGGGAGGGTCGGGCTCCCGGGAAGCTGGCGTGGCCGGTTGGCGGTAGGATCACCTCTCCCTTCGGCTGGCGCATTCATCCGATCCTGGGAGGTCGCAGGCTGCACACCGGCATCGACCTCGGGTCGGCCTCCGGCGTACCCATCCACGCCGCGGCCAACGGGACCGTGATACTCGCCGAAACGTGGGGAGGTTACGGGAGGACCGTGGTGGTCGACCATGGCGGTGGTCTGTCCACCCTCTACGCCCACCAGTCCTCGATAGCGGTCTCGAGAGGGCAGGAGGTGCTGGCCGGAGACGTGGTCGGATACATCGGATGTACCGGATTCTGCACCGGTCCCCACCTCCACTTCGAGGTCCGGGAGGTTGGTGCTCCGGTGGACCCGATGCTGTACCTGCCGGGGTGAGAACGATGTACGGAGATCCGATATGAGCAGGAAGAAGCCCGGCGGCGCGGCCATAGCCACCAACCGGCGGGCCCGTTACGACTACGTGTTCGAGGATGAATACGAGGCCGGGATCGTGCTGACCGGGTCGGAGGTCAAGAGCCTGCGAGGCGGCCAGGCCCAGATCAAGGAGGCCTACGGTCTGCTCAGGGACGGAGAGATCTGGCTGGTGGGGATGCACATCGCCCCTTACAGCATGGCGCGCGACGGCGGCCACGAGCCCACTCGGGAGCGCAAGCTACTGCTCCACGCCTACGAGATCGCCCGCATCTCCAAACGGGTCAAAGAGCGGGGCCACACCCTGGTACCGATCCGGATGTACTGGAAGAACGGTCGGGCCAAGGTCCTCCTGGGCGTGGGCCGCGGCGCCCGCAAGTACGACAAACGTCAGGCCATCAAGGCGCGTGAGATGCGCAGGGAAGCCCAACAGTCCATGTCCCACCGCCGGTCAGATCGCTTCTGACCTGCAAGCCCGGACACTCCGGTCCCCGCTGTGCGTCTGGATCGCCCTATGCAGTGTCCGAGGGTTGTTGTAGAATGGTGTTTAACCCTATGGGGGGCGACCTGGTTTCGGTGCCGGTGGCCGATGTGTCGGAAGCAAGCCGGAGATTGCCGGAGTTTCGCAAAGGGCTCCGACAATCCATGAGAACCCGTCGGAACCTTGTGAGGAGGAGTAGCGGAGCATGCAGACCGCGGGAGTGGAGACTCTCGTCGATACCGAGGGGCCTTCGCTAACCACTCGGATCGCCTCAGCTGTGCGGTCTCGCTCCGATGGCATGTCTAGGGCAATTCTCTTCGGGTCAGTAGCACGAGGAGAGGAACGGCCGGGTAGCGACGTCGATCTCCTGCTTGTCTGGTCCGACGACTCTGACGAAGACGCCCGATGGGATGTCGCAATGAGGATTGCCAAGAATGTGGATGATGACACCGGGATGGTTTGTATTCCTCTGGTATATGCCGACTCCGAGTGCGAGCAACTCTCATCGGGCCTGGCCGCCTCGATCTCCCGGGATGGAGTCGATCTTCTCAGCCACGCCTTATGATCCGTGGGAGTGGACGAACCGTCCCCTGCGACAATACCTACGCTACAGCTCGGTTCCGTAAGGCAGATTCTTTGCCCTCACTGCCGAGTTAGATCCCCTGTCGGGGGACGCCACACAGCGTTCCGCGGCAGTCGGCAATGCAGTATTGGCTGGAATCGCGGCCTCTGACGTGATCTGTTGCATCACCCTGGGCATACGGTCTGCTAGCAGCAGTCACGAGCATGCGATCGCGCTCCTAAGTGAGACTCCTGGCAGGGGCCAGGACGCCGGATATCGCCTACGGATTCTGCTCTCTACCAAGTACAAGGCTCAATACGACAGTCGCAACCCAACGATTTCCGAAACGAAGCGCGCTCTACGATCCATGCGGTCACTGCTACGAATCGCCGAGAGCTTCGGCTAGGTGAGTGTCACCCCTAGGAGGGTGCTGAACAATGACGATTGCTCGGGCCTACCGTCCGCCGACCAGGCATTTTGCGGGCGGTTGGCATGCCGCTGGTGGATTGCTCAGCACCCTCCTAGCGGCCGGCAACGGAGCGGCGCGTTCGCATCGGCAAGAACGAGAAGGCGGCAGGCCATCAAGGCGCGTGAGATGCGGCGGGAAGCCCAACGGTCCATGTCCCGCCGCCGCTCGGGTCGTTTCTGATCCCGAGCCACGTACCACCGCTCACATTGTCTACGTCAAGATCATCCGACCCGCGTGTCTCACGGTTGCTATAGAATGGGGGAAACACCACGGGGGTGAACTGGATTCGACGGCGATGACCGATGTGTCGGAAGCGAGCCGAGATCACCGGAGTCTCGTAAAACACCGGTACCCAACTATAAGTGCCAAGCCTAACCTTGCACTGGCTGCCTAAGTAAGACAGCCCGTCCGCCCGAGGGGTCCTGCTACCTCGGTCCGGGCGTCGTTCAGCAGGATGGATCCCCGGGGTTCCCGGACCGGCGGATCGAGATCAATTCGGGATTAGGGGGGCCGGTCGCTTGCCGACGGAGTCCGGCCTTCTGAAGCTTTCCCGTTGGCTGCGCTCGGAGAAGCCGCCACAAACGTATCGACGGACCGGGGTTCGATTCCCCGCACCTCCACCCAAATATGTACTATATCCCCTGGTCACAGCGTGTTCAGGATTATGGGTTATCAGTTTGAGTATCGAGTCTTGGCTGGACACCACGGTCACATACCGGTGCCGACGCCGGATCGACGTCTCGTCCACCAACAACACCCGAACGGGTCGGGCACGGCGACGCTTCGCGACCCGAGCCGAGTGGGTCCTCACCAGCCGCATGATCCGAAGAGCCCCTTTACCTTGTTGGGTGGCTTCGATGTGTGAGCATTGGGGCTGCTTGCGCACCGCGGCAGGTGTGCTGCTCGTGCTGGCCACCGAGAACCTGTGCACGCAGCACACCGACCTGACGGGACAGTAGGAACGGAAGAACCCCAATGCATAGCTAGGGGGTTCTTCCTATCGGGTACCGGAGGCGGGGGTGGTGAGAGGACGTGAATCCCCGAGGCGGGAATTCACCACCCACATCCGACCGGCCATCCCTTCGCGACAGCAACCGGGCGCCGTCCTCGAGCCACCCGCATAGTCCCCTCTTCTTCGCGTGGTCAGGGGTCGTCTTGGCGGCGGTGGCGAGGAGGTAGGCCGGGTCCGAACGTGGCGGCAGCGACGGCACCGGGGTAGCGAGTGGCGGCTCGGCTCGAAGAACCCGGCCGGTGCCGGGTTCTTCGGCGGTGACCCGGCATCAGCAGTTGCGGCAGGTGGTGTCTCGGCGTTCCGGGTGACTGCGCCGGTTCCGAAGAGCAGTGTCAATGCGGCCGGTTCGGAGCCGTAGACCGCATTGGGTGGCGGCTGCGATGGCGGCGAGGATATGGGCCCGGTAAGTCATTTGCCGCCAGCGGCGATCGCCCGCTCTTTGGCTTGGGCGAACCGGACCCGGGCCGCGCCGAGCTCCGCGTCGGCGGCGTTCCAAGCCGCGACGGCCCGGTTGATCCCGGCACGGGCGGCGAGTTCGGCGTCGGCGGCTTCGTACACGGCGGCGTAGTCACCGGTGGCGGCCGCGGGGGCAGCGTCGAGCAGCGCGGCGTACACGGCCGCCTCGGCGTCCCATTCCTCAACACCGGCCGCCGCTCGGACCTCGAGGGCCGCGACGGCTTCGAGGCCGGCGTCCACCACAGCGCCGTAAGCGATAGCTGCCGGCGTGATGCCGTCAGCTCCGACCAAGGTCAGGGCCTCGGCGTTGGCTATGTCAGCGTGCCACGCCGCCAAGTGAGCGGTGGCGGACTCGATTGAGGCTTGGCGGGCAGCGGCGGTGGCTTCGAGGCCGGCGCCGCGACGTCGTGGAGAGCCGCGGCATCAAGTAGTTGGTCCCCGGTCGGAGTGGCGAGAACCGCCGACAGCCGGGCGGCTACGGCCTACGCCTCGGCCCTCGCGGCTTGGAACGCGACGTCGGCCGCGGCGTTCGCCGTGTTGGCGGCTTGCGCGGCTTGGTACGTGTCGGTCACCGCGGCCTCGAGGGACTGGGCCCGTTCCGGGACCGCACGCGGCTACGAGAGTCACCAACGCCGCCAGAACCAAGCGGTACGCATGGCCAACGTTACCGGAACCGCTACCGGGCCCGGCGGGTCGCAGCGAGTATGTGGGGCCGCCGTTCGCAACGCCTGTTGTCGAAGACCCCAGAAAGAGACCCGGCCCTAAACGGGCCGGGTGGGTAACCGCTCCTGATACGAACGCATCGGGAGCTAAGCGCTTGTAACCAATATAACACAAGCATTAGCCCGAGGCCACGGAAGTGGCGGTCGGGTTACCAACGTGGGGACGCCGATAATTGCCGACAGTTTCGGCTAGCTGACAAGAGCGGAAGTCATTGGCTTCCAGCCGATACCACCAGTGTCCACCGACACCGTCGCCGGGTCCACCGGCCAGATCACCAGCCAGACGGTTCGTGCTCGAGTTGACAACGCCCACCGGAACCCGTTGGCGGGCTAACCGTATCGGGAACCGCAGGTCACTGTCATTCGAGATCACAATCGCGGTGTCCACTCGGCTGGTCAACACGTCGAACAGCAGATGGGAGGCTACGTTCACGTCCGTTGCCTTTTCCTCTGCCCTCAGGTAGGAGACCATGAACCGGGCGTCGCGAACCTTCTTACCGGTGCTGTCCTGCACCATCACCGGCCACCGAGACGTGTGGACAACCGGCCGGCCGTTCCTGTCCCGTGTCGCTAACAGGCCGGTCTTCCAGCGAGCCGTGAAGCTGCCCTGTTCGAGATGATCAAACGAGCGGTTAGCTCTCAACGCGGCCACATGCACCTGCTGGCGTTGGTGCTCCGCCGGGTGGATACTCCCGACTATGAACGCAGTGCAGTACACCACACGCTGAACCCGCGCACCTTGGGCCAACCAGTCGGCGCGGCGCGCTAGTAGCCGTTCGCGCAGTTGACGCAGGTCAAGCCACCACCACCTTGACGCAGATCTACCGAAGAGACTTCGGCCTCCGTAGTACAGATTCAGACCATCGACGTACACACCGACCTTCACAAACTATCCTCATCACCGCTCGCCACTCCCTCAAATAAGTAACCATACAACGGAACAGACACCTCGGCACCCACGGACGCAGCAGGCCGAGCGGAAGGAGACCAGTGCATGGGCAACAAACAACCTAGGAGGGTGCTGAGCAATCCACCAGCGGCCTGCCAACCGCCGGCATAATTCCTGGGCCGGTGGGCGGCAGGCCCGAGCAATCGTCATTGTTCAGCACCCTCCTAGTAGGGTGAGCGGGTGGCCGTCTTCGCTCGTTTCGTAGCCTTCGGGTTGCTCCACAGGCTCGCTGGGCGTGGTTGGCCGGTCCGCGAACACTGGCTCCTTCGGTAGGTTCATGGCAGTCGATCCGATGCTTGCTCGGCTCAGGGAGGAGTACGAGACGGACGGGCTAGTGCGGTCGGGGGTTGATGGCGATCCGGTCCGGGAGTTCGACCGGTGGATGCGGGACGCGGTGGGGGCGGGTGTCTTCCAGGCGAATGCGATGATCCTGGCTACTGCCGACGGGCGGGGGCGGGTCTCGTCGCGAGCGGTTCTCCTCAAGGGATACGACTCGAGGGGGTTCGTGTTCTACACCAACCTGGAGAGCCGCAAGGCTAGGGAGATCGAGGCCAACCCTTGGGCCTCTCTCTGCATCGTGTGGCTCGATCTGCACCGCCAGATCCGGATTGAGGGCACCGTGGGGGCGGTTGATGAGCGGGACTCCGACGAGTACTTCGAGTCGAGGCCTAGGGATGCTCAGATCGCGGCGGCTGCTTCCCCGCAGAGCCGGTCGGTAGCAGACCGGGCTGCTCTGGATCGGCTCGTGGGCCGGGAGCAGGCCAAGCACGGTGACGGCCCGGTACCCAGGCCGTCGCATTGGGGGGGACTGCGGGTGTGCCCGCAGCGCATCGAGTTCTGGCAGGGTCGCCGGCACCGCTTGCATGATCGGATCGTCTACGAGCGCGAGGGGAGTGGCTGGCGTATCGAACGGCTGGCTCCGTGATAGCCGCCGACGCCCGGCTGCCGGGCGCGATGAGCGCGGAGATGATCGCTCATGCCGAGGATGCCGTACCGGCGGAGGCTTGCGGGTTGGTGGCCTACGATGCTGCGGGGCGGCCCGTCCGTCTCTACCGGCTCACCAACGTCGAGGCCGACTCCCGTCGCTTCCGGATCGACCCGGTCGAGCACTTCCGGACGGTCGTGGAAGCCGAGGCTGAGGGTTGGAGGATCGGGGCGGTCTATCACTCCCATCCTCGTGGTCCGGCCCGACCGTCCCGGGTCGACCTCCAGGCGGGAATCGACCGGGACTGGATCTCCTTCATCGTGAGCCGGCGAGGCAGTGGATGGCGGGTGCTCCCGTTCGCGATGGTGGGGGGCTCCTCCGTCCGCCTCGCTTAGGCCGGGGGTCGCGCCGCGAATACGTTGACTTTGCCAACCGTTCGGCGAACATGGGTCGCATGACATCGCTATCAGAGCCGGACGGTCATCCGGCCCCCGTTTCCCCTCCTCCCGGATGGTGGGAGCCGGAACTGGACGGCTACCTGGCGCGCCTGCGCAGCCAACGTGGCCTGTCCCCCAACACGGTGGCGGCTTACCGGCGTGACCTCCGCCAGTTCTTCGAATACGTGGTTGGCGCCGGCATCGGCTCGGTGCAGGAGATCGACCGCCGGACCATCCGGGGGTTCCTGGGACTGCTGGACGCACGCGGGTATGCCCGCCGGTCCGTGGCTCGCAAGGTCTCGGCGATCCGCTCCTTCCTCGGCGACTCGGTCCGGCGCGGCGAACTGGTCACCAACCCCGCCGACGGGATCGCTCGGCCCAAGACACCCAAGGACCTGCCAAGGGCCTTCCCGCAGCGGGCTATGACCTCGATCCTCGAGTCCATTGACGGAGACGACCCCAAGTCCCTCAGGGACCGGGCAGTCCTCGAGGTGCTGTACGCCACCGGCCTGAGAGTGTCGGAGTTGGCCTCCCTGACCGTGGAAGGGGTGTCGGGGAGGGACCGCCTGGTGGTAACCGGCAAGGGCGGCCGGGACCGGATGGTGCCGCTCGGACTGCACGCCCGCGAAGCTGTCCAGCGGTATGTCAGGGCCGGGCGACCGGCCCTGGTCGGAGAGAGTCCCACCCCGGCACTGTGGATCGGCGGGCGGGGGATACCGATGAGTCCCAGGACGCTGCGGCGGCTGGTCAGGACCCGGGCGGGTACCTTCCCCCACGCTCTCCGCCATTCCTTCGCCACCCACCTGCTGGAGCGCGGAGCCGACCTGACCTCGGTCCAGCAACTCCTCGGCCATGTCGAGCTGGGAACCACGCAGGTGTACACATCCCTGACCCGCAGACACGTCCGGGCCACCTACGACCGGAGCCATCCCCGAGCCTGACCGGGGCCCGGCTTGTTGTGGCTGGTGAAACCTCCGGCGCCCTTCTACACTCGGACCCGATCACACACGTTCACCGCGCCCTCCCGCGGTCGGGCCGGCAGGCTCGGGGAGGCTCGGAGGCGCCCTCCGGGAACGGGTGGACGGAGGCACTAACCGCAAAGAGGAGGCGCGCTTGTCTGTCGTGACGATAAAGCAACTGCTGGAGGCCGGTGTCCACTTCGGCCACCAGACCCGCCGGTGGAATCCCAAGATGGCCCCCTACATCTTCGGGGAGCGCAACGGTATCCACATCATCGATCTCCGTCGGACGCTGCAGGAAATCGAGAGGGCCTACACCTTCGTGCGCGACCTGGTAGCCGACGGCGGCGTCGTGCTGTTCGTGGGAACCAAGAAGCAGGCCCGGACCGCCATCGAGGAGGCGGCCCTGGCCGCCCGGATGCCGTACGTCAACTTCCGGTGGCTGGGTGGCATGCTGACCAACTTCAAGACCATCAACCAGCGGATCTTCTACATGAAGGAACTGGCCGCGATGGAGAGCTCCGGTGACATCGAACAGCTTCCCAAGAAGGAGCGCATCCGGCTGAGGCGGGAATACTCGCACCTGCTCCGGACGCTGGGAGGGGTCGCGGACATGGAGAAGCCCCCGTCGATGGTGTTCGTGATCGACCTCAACGCCGAGCACATCGCAGTCAGGGAGGCTCTCCGCCTCGAAATCCCGGTGATAGGTCTGGTCGACTCGAACTGCAACCCGGACGACATCGACTTCGTGATCCCCGGCAACGACGACGCGATCCGGGCCGCCTCGCTCATAGCCAACACCATGGCCGCGGCCTGCGTGGAAGGCAGGTTGCAGGCCCTCCAGGGAGATGACGCGGATACCGCCGAGACCGGCAGCGCCGGATAGCAAACACGACCCCGAAGAGACGCTAAGAGGACGAATAGATGGCACAGTTCAAAGCCAAGGACGTACAGGTGCTCCGGCACGCCACCGGAGTGGGGATGATGGACGCCAAGAAGGCCCTGGTCGCATGCGAGGGCGACATGCAAGCAGCCAAGGAATGGCTCAGGGAGAAGGGGCTGGCAGACGCCAAGAAGAGGGCCGGCCGCGACGCGAACCAGGGGACGGTCGGCTACTACATGCACCAACCGTCCGGCTATCCCACCGTTGGGGTGATCGTGGAGCTGGCTTCCGAGACCGACTTCGTCGCCAAGAGCGAGAGGTTCCAGCGCATGGCCCACGACATCGCCATGCACATAGCCGCGGCACAGCCCCGCTGGGTGCGGGTGGAGGATGTTCCCGGCGATACGGTCGACAAGGAGAGAGACCTCATCGGCCGTGAAGCACGGGCGTCCGGCAAGCCCGATCGGGTGGTCCAGATGATCGTCGACGGCAAGATGCGGTCCTACTACAAGGAGCACGTCCTGTACGAGCAGGACTACATCCGGACCGAACAGTACGAGGGCAAGGTCGGTGAGATGGTTACCGGACTCGCCGCCGCGATGGGCGAGAACATCGGCGTCCGTCGATTCTCCCGGATCGCGGTCGGCGAGCGGGAGGCATAGGTGAGCCCGGCTCCCCGCCGGGTGCTCCTCAAGCTGTCCGGCGAGGCCTTCGCCGATCCCGAGATCGGTTACGGGATTTCCCCCGAAACGGTCAAACGCGTTGCGGGAGAGGTATCCGAGGCGCAGTCGGCCGGGTACCAGATCGGGATCGTGGTGGGTGGAGGCAACATTTTCCGGGGCGTCTCGGCAGCGGCGAAGGGTATGGATCCGGCCAACTCCGACTACATGGGCATGCTGGCCACGGTCATCAACGCCTTGGCGCTCCGGGATGCCATCGAGGCGACCGGGGTGGAGTGCCGGGTGCAGTCCGCCATCACCATGCAGCAACTGGCCGAACCCTACATCCGGCTGCGCGCCATCTCCCATCTCCGGAAGGGGAGGTCGGTCATCTTCGCGGCGGGGAGTGGCAACCCGTTCTTCACCACGGACACGGCTGCTGCGCTCCGGGCCATGGAGGTGGGCGCCGAAGTCATGCTCAAGGCGAGCAAGGTGGACGGCATCTATTCGGCCGATCCGGTCTACAACGAAGACGCCGTGTTCCTCGAGAAGGTCGGCTACATGGAGTTCATATCGTCTGGGCTCAGGGTGATGGACACCACCGCCGTTACGATGTGCATGAACCACAAACTACCCATCGTCGTGTTCAGCCTGATGAAACCCGGCAATATCATGAGGGCGATCACCGGCGAGACCATCGGAACGAGGGTGTGCTGACGGTCGGGAAGGAGTGAGGATGCTGGATGAACTCCTCGAGGACGCCGTCGAGCGTATGGAGTCGGCGGTGAATCATACCCAGGCCGAGTTCGCCACCCTACGAACGGGCAGGGCCAACCCTGCAATCCTGTCACGAGTCATGGTCGATTGCTACGGGCAGCGTATGCCCTTCCACGACGTGGCAACGGCCACCGTGCAGGACGCCCGGATGCTGGTCGTCCATCCGTTCGACCCGAGCAATCTCGGACAGATCGAACGAGCCATACAGGTCGCCGACCTCGGTATCAACCCTTCCAACGACGGGAGGATCATCCGGCTCGTCATCCCGCCGCTGACAGAGGAACGGCGCCGGGACCTCATCAGGATGGCCCGCCAGATCGCTGAGGAGGGCCGGATAGCCATACGCCACGTGAGGCGTGCCACCCGTGACGACATGACGGAGGTGGGAGAGTCGGAGGACAGTGTGTGGAGGGCCGAGAAACAACTCCAGGCACATACCGACCGCTACATCGCCAAGACGGACGAGTTGTTGGCCAACAAGGAGCGTGAACTGCTCGAGGTGTGAAACGGCCGGGCGAGTGCATCCGATGGGCCGGCACACCTATCCGGAGCGTTGTTGTTCGGCTCCTTCCCTTGCCGGATTCGCGGAGATACCGACTTCTGTCCCCGTCCGCGGTATTCTTGGATGACAGGTCCGAAAGAATGGGTACGTATGGATAGGGAGGGCGATCTCCCACCGGCTGAGGCCGATGACAACGACGGCGACGAACAGGACGCCTCCGGGGTCGATCAGCGTAGCGACACCGAGGAGTTCACCGATCAGGACTACGTGAGGTCCACGACCCGCGAGTATCGCGGTCTGGCCGAATCAGTCGCCAAGGCAGGCGAGGAATCCTACGAGCAATCGGCTGTAGCGGCCCGGGTTCCCGGGCTCGGTACCAGCGTCGTCGGGTTCAAGGACATGACCGGTCAGGACGAGGAGGACCCCGAGCAACTGGAGGAGATAGACCGTGCCCGGCGTTCCGAACTGGCCATGCGGATCATCACCGGCTTGGCGGTGGTGGCGGTCTTCTTCGGGGCGCTGTACGCGGGACCGCTCTATGTAACGGTCCTGCTCGGGCTTCTTGTCATCATCGCGTTGATCGAGTTCTATCTGGCGGTCCGTTCGGCTGGGTTCGCCCCGGTCGGCCTGATCGGCGCGCTGGGAGCCTTGGGAGTCCTCTACACAGCCTGGGTGTCAGGACCGTTCGGGGCCGCCGGGATTGTCGGGGCGGTTATCCTGGCTACCGGTCTGTGGTTCGTCGTGCTCCCCCGTCGCTACCCGCTGGCAAACATCGGGGTGACGGTGCTGGGCGTCGCATGGGTCGCGATGATGGCCTCCTTCGCGATACCCGTGTTCCGTTCTCCCCAGGCCTGGAGTCTGACCACGGCACTGGTGGTGTTCACGGCCCTCAACGACATCGCAGCCTTCTCGTACGGCAGGGCATTCGGGAGCCGCAAACTCGCCCCGGTTCTCTCTCCGAACAAGACCGTGGAGGGTTTCGTCGGCGCCACGGTGGTCACCGTGCTCGCCGGCCTCATCGTGGGTCGGTTCGGACTCTTGGAACCGCTCACGATGAATTCCGCCATCGCTCTGGCCGTGGTCATAAGCGTTTTCGGTCCGATCGGGGATCTTTCCGAGTCCGCCGTGAAGCGGGCGATGCAGATCAAGGACATGGGCAGCAGCCTCCCCGGGCACGGGGGTGTTCTCGATCGGTTGGATGCCTTCCTGTTCACGATTCCTGCCACCTACCTGGTCTACGTCTGGTTCGGATACCTGTGAGATCGGTCGTTGTCCTCGGGGCAACGGGATCCGTCGGGAGACAAACCCTCGAGGTTTCGGAACGGCTCGGCTTGGTCGTGGAGGGAATTGCGGCCCGGCGGTCGGGCGAGGAACTCGCCGCACTCGCCGATCGCTACCCGCTGGCTGCGGTGGTGGCGGTGGAGCCCGATCCACGGGGTCACGCCGGCTACCGCGAGCGGTACGGGAACCGGTACGGATGGGGAGCCGAGGCCCTCGTCGAGTTGGTTTCCAGGCCGGGATGTACCGTGGTGAACGGGGTCGTCGGGGCGGCAGGTCTCGAAGCGTCCATCGCCGCGCTCGAGGCCGGCAACCGGCTGGCTCTAGCCAACAAGGAGAGCCTGGTGGTCGGCGGCCCGCTGGTGATGGCCGCCGCGGCGAGTGGGGAGTTGATCCCGGTCGACTCCGAGCACTCGGCGCTCTTCCAGTGCCTCCAGGGGGAAGACGTGGCGGAGGTGTCCCGGCTCCTGCTGACGGCGTCGGGCGGTCCATTCCGTGGCAGAGACCGGGCCTCGCTCGCGGAGGTCGGGGTCGACGAGGCTCTGGCCCATCCCACCTGGAGAATGGGTCCCCGCATCACCATCGACTCGGCCACGCTCGTCAACAAGGGTCTGGAAGTGATCGAGGCCCATTACCTGTTCGGACTGCCCTTCGACCGGGTCGATGTGGTGGTCCACCCGCAGAGCATCGTCCACTCACTCATCGAGTTCGTGGACGGGTCACTGAAGGCGCACCTGGGCGTCACCGACATGCGGATTCCCATCCAGTATGCACTCACCCATCCGGCCCGGTCACGCGGTGTGGCGCCCCCGTTCGACCTTACGCGGACCCCCCTCACCTTCGAGCCCGTCGATCGCGAGGTCTTTCCGGCACTCGACCTGGCCTACGCGGCCGGTCGAGCCGGTGGAACGCTGCCGGCTGCCTTCAACGCGGCCGACGAAATCGCGGTCGAGGCGTTTCTCCGGTCGAGGATCGGGTTTCTCGACATCTCCGGGGTGATCGCCGACGTGCTGGCATCCCAGGATGTGGTCGAGGTCACTTCGGTGGAGGTGGTCAGGCGGGCCGATCAGGAAGCCCGCCGCGCAGCTAGGAGGTTACTGAGCAATCCACCAGCGGCATGCCAACCGCCGGCATGATTCCTGGGTCGACGGGCGGCAGGCCCGTGCAATCGTCATTGGTCAGCACCCTCCTAGTGTCCTGTATCTCTTTTTCGCTTGCGTTCTCGGCTTGACGAGCCGAACCCGAACCGGCCACCGTTACCAGAGGGTCATATCTGTCACAGGCTCGTTGTACAATGGTAGATTGCCGCATACACCGGCGGTTCGTTTCCGACGTCGAGCGGACCGTGGCAGGGGTCATACTGTCCGGAACCGGGCCGCAGAGGGGATAGAAGGTCGCGTCCGTGACCCTCGGAGGTGGCGGCGGGGGTGGGATCCCAGGGAAAGAGGCACCTTCCGGTGGTTTTCGCGTTCTCGGGGTTCGGTGGGGTGGAGGTGTAGCCCGCTCTTCTGTGACGAACTTC
>JAPOQZ010000190.1 GCA_026710435.1 bacterium
ATGTTTCCCGACATACCCGCGGCAACATGCCACATCAACCACATGATCGAGACTGGGCCTAACTTCACCCGACGGGTGAAGGTCCCGCCGGGCCGAGACAGGACTGTCGAAACACCCGTAGTGCCTGGTCAGAAGCTCATAACCCACTCCCCCGTTCGCGGAGATCAAACCCCCGCATGAAAAATCAGGGTTAAGGAGTCTTGGTAAGTCCGGCTCAGCGGGTGCCGTGACGGACGAGCGGCGCCTGGTCGACCGCCTCCCCGATCTGGGTATGTGCCCGGTTGCGCAGGCCGTCCACCTCGTAGATTCTCACGCCCTCAGTCGGGATCGGTTCCATGATCTTCACGGTGACCCGACCCGAGCGGATTATCTTCGTCTTCGGCTTCCAGACCGCCCGGCTCCCGATTATTGCTGTCGGAAGGATCGGCGCCCCGAGCTTGCGGGCGATGGAGAAGGCCCCTTTCTTGAACGGAAGCATCACACCGTCCCTCGGGCGCGTTCCCTCCGGGTAGATCATCAGCGACCACCCTCGTTCCATGGTCTTCCTCGCGCCTTCGTTGATGGCGTAGTGGGCGGCCCGGCCTGCTTTCCGATCCACTTCCACCATCCCGATCCGGGACATGGCCATGCCGAACAGGGGGATCTTGAACAGTTCGCTCTTGGCTAGGAAGCGGATGGGGAAGGGCATCGCCGCGAAATGAGCGAAGATGTCGAACGCTGACCGGTGGTTGGACACCACTACGTAGGCCTTGTTCGGTTCGACATGTTCCAAACCCTCGACGACCAGCTTCACGCCGGATGCCCAGCACCATGTCCGGCCCCAGAAACGCGCTATGGCGTCCAGGACGGGGGAAGTGGGCCTGACGAGAGTGATAAGGATGACCATCACCGCGCAGATAGCGGTGATGGGTATGCCGACTGCAAAAGTGAGCGCCGCTCGAACACCCGAGAGAAGACTACGCATCATGGGTGAGGATACCTGCCCGCAGCGTCCCGTGCAGCGCTCGGTAGCCTCTGTGTAGCCGACCGAAGGGTCCGATGGCATCCAGGCTTCTAAAGCTCACCAACCACCAAGCCGTGTGCGTGTTCCTATCGGCTCAGGGATTCAGTGATCCCCGGCCGTCGGGCCGGGTCGATTCCCGCCACTTCGCCAGGGTTATCCGCCGGGTTCGCCTGCTCCAGATCGACTCGGTCAACGTGCTGGCCAGGGCCCATTACCTGCCCGTGTTCTCCAGGCTCGGTCCCTACCGGCGTGCAGCCCTCGACCGATGGATCTACGAGGGCCGCCACATGTTCGAGTACTGGTGCCACGAGCAGTCGTATGCCCCCGCCGGGTTTCACCCGATGATGCGGGCTCGCATGGAGAGGATGCGGGACCCCAGATGGAAAAAGGTGCGGGATCTTCTCGAACACGATCCCGGATACGTGATGGCGGTCCTCGATGAGGTGCGGAATCGGGGTCCGATCCCGGCCCGCCACCTGTCGGACCCCGGGGAGAAGACGGGCCCGTGGTGGGGATACGGGAAGGGCAAGGTGGCAATGGCCTGGCTGTTCGCCACCGGGCAGGTGGCTGTGGCCCACCGGGTCAACTTCGAGCGCTGGTACGACCGTCCCGAGCGGGTGCTCCCTGCAGAGGTCCTGGCCGAGCCCGATCCGTCTCCCGAGGAGGCCCGCAGGGCGCGGGTCCGGGAAGCGGCCGGCGCTCTCGGGATTGGCACCGTACCCGACCTCGCCGACTACTTCCGCATGAGGATCACGCCCACCGCCCGCGCAGTGCGGCAACTGGTCGCCACGGGCGAACTGCGGGAGGTCGCTGTGGCGGGGTGGGATCGCCCCGCTTACATCGCCCGCAGCGCAGTCGTGCCGAGGGCCCGGAGGGGTACGGCCCTGCTGTGCCCGTTCGACCCCCTCGTCTGGGATCGCGGCCGGACCGAGCGGATGTTCGGCTTCCGGTACCGTATCGAGATCTACACGCCCAGCGCCAAGCGGGTATACGGTTACTACGTGCTTCCCTTCCTCATGAACGGTCGTCTGGTGGGCCGGGTCGACGCCAAGGCCGACCGGCACGAGGGTGTGCTTCGGATCCCCGCTGCGCACGCCGAGCCGGGTGTGGACCGGGCGGCGGCGGGCAGAGCGCTGGCCGGCGAACTCCGCAGCATGGCCGCCTGGCTCGATCTCGGAGACATTCAGGTCGCAACATCGGGAAACCTGGCCACCGCCACCAGGGCGGCTCTATGAGAACGGTCTTCGACGGTGGAGGCACCGGTATCGAGCCTCCCCCACCGGACGCCGCCAAGCAGCAATGGCGCCGGTGGGCCCAGAAAGTGCGGCGGCCCGGTGTTCCGCGATCGGTCTCAAAGGCGGTGACGGGAGGCATCGTCGCATGGCTCGATAGCCCCGAGGCGCCGCCCGGGACCGTGGTGCTGTACCTGCCCCTCCCCGACGAGGTAGACGTCACATCCGTGATCGGTATCGCCGACCGGCCCTGCACTGTCACCCGGACGCCCTCCCGGGGCCCCCTCACCCTGCATCCGGCCGACGCACCGCGGGAGCGCCACCGTTACGGGTTCGAGCAGCCGGTGGCGGATGCTCCCCGAGCCGACCCTGGAACGGTGGGCGTGGTTCTCGTCCCGGGTCTGGCCTTTGACTTAGGCGGAGGGAGGCTGGGTAGGGGCGGTGGATACTACGACCGCTTTCTGCCGACCCTCCCCCCTGCTGCGGTGCTGGTGGGCGTCGTGCCCGAGGCGCTGGTCGTCCCGGCGCTCCCGACCGAGCCCCACGATGTTCCGATGACTCATGTGGCCACCGAATCGGGCGTCAGGGCAGTTGCCCATCGCTAAACCGCCCCTCTGAATAACGGCAGACACTCGTCCCCGTCTACGATGGGGTGATGTCCGACGCTGGTTACTCCGTTCGCTGCCGTGAATACGCGGAGGCAATCTGGGAATTGGAGGAGGCCGGGATTCCCGTACTGCAGGCCCGGATAGCCCGCTGGCTCGGGGTCAGCCCGGCCAGTGTCTCCGAGATGATCCGCCGGATGCAGTCCGAAGGCCTCGTCGACATCAGCGACGAGGTGCGCCTCACCGAAGAAGGGCGGCACCTGGCAGCTGTGGTGGTCCGTCGGCATCGCCTCGCCGAGCGGTTCCTGTCCGAGGTCCTCAAGCTGCCGTGGGCCAAGGTCCACACCGAGGCCGAGGTATGGGAGACGATGATCTCCGACGACGTCGAGAAGGCCATGTGGGCGGTGATGGACGATCCGAAGACCTGTCCCCACGGCAACCCCATCCCGGGTGCCGGCTATGCGCCCCCCCGAATGAAGCCCGTGGCTGAGATGGAGGCGGGCGAGACGCTGGCCCTAGAGCGGATCTCCGAGGAATTGGAGCTCGACGCCGAGATGATGCGCTTCCTCGACGAGAACGATCTCCGGCCCGACTGCCGGATCGAGATGGTTCAGCGGGATCCGTACGGGGCGGTCACCGTCGAGGTTGCCGACCGCCGGGTGGGGATCGGCGCCTTCGCATCCGAGCGCCTGTTCGTCGCAGTCGATTAGGCGACCCTCCTGATCCTTGACCCGGTGCCTTGACGGGACCGCTCACCGCGAGAGATGCTGGCGACAGCGCGCCGACGAAATCTCCAGTCATGAACGACGGCGTGGCGACGACTAGTGAGATCACAATGTGATTAGCGGTAAAGATGGGTTACCGCCTATTATGTCGCGATGCCAGATGCCCTGCTGCTAGGTTACTTGCAAAGAGACCATAGAGGGCCACCCCGGAATTGGAGGGGGGGCAGGCGTGTTCCCCCGCCGGCGCGGGAGGATTCCATGAGTCCACGACGCTACGGGTCGGCCGGACAGTGTGGTGGCTGCGTCGATGAGCGGCTACCTTGATCCGCTAGAGCCCTTCGATCCGCGCCTGCGTCGCAGGATGGAGGCGCGTGTTCGACGGGAGTTCGAGCTTGCCGAGTCTGAAGCCGCCCTGCTGGCCGCCCGCCGCCGACGGTTGGCCGACGTTGCCTGGGAAGCTATCCAGTCGGGGAGCCGTATCCGTATCAGGGTCGGGAGCCGGGAACTTGCCGGTACGCCGATCTATGCGCGTAACGATCTCATGACCTTGGAGACCGGGAACGGTCAAGTCGATGTATACCTCCCCAACGTCGATGCTCTGTCGGTCGTGCCGATGGCAACGTTGGGACGATCGGTTCCCAAGGGTGTGGAGACTTTCAGAGCACGCGTGTCGATGCACCAACTCCAAAGGAAGCGCATGGAGATCGTGTGCCGGGGAGGGGAGACCCGCTTCGGTGGCGAGATCGAGTACCTGGCGCGTGACCATCTGTCCCTCCGAACATCGCAGGGTTCCGTGCTGATTGCATTGGAAGCGGTCGCATACCTTTCGCACCATGCGGACATTCGCTGATGGGGCTCGCTGTGTCGTTAGGCCGGGCTATCGCTTGGTCCGGGAGGTCAGCCACTTCCGAATGGCGGGGCCCAGATTGTTGATCTCTCGACTCCCGGAGGCGATCGGAGCACATTCTGTCTAGATACAACACACAAAAGACTTACAGCCAATCATATTACTAGAATTTTTATAACACTCTTTAGAAATTCTTAAGTCCTAATCTAGCTAGCCAAGCTAGATTGGATATACATTAGGGCTGTAGCAGTGTCGTACTCCAGGAGGCTTCCCGATGGAAAGGGCCCAGGGGGCGGACGTACCCGTTTCGACACCGAGGGGCGCCAAGGTGTTCAAGCGGAGTCCGCTCAGCCGCTTGTCCTTCGGCCATATGGTGATGATCGTCGCTGGACTGCTCGCCTTTCTCCTGAACGTATTCCTAGTCCGGAGCAAGGGCGAGATGCTGGAGGTACTCGTGGCGGCGCGTCCCATCCCAGCTGGTAGCCGGCTCGTAGCAGATGACCTCTCCTCCGAACTCGTCGATGCCGACGGACCGTTTGTCGATCGGATTCTCTCTGACGACACGATCGATCAACTGTTCGGCTACGTGGTGGTTCGCGACATAGCTGCCGGGGCTCCGTTGATCGCAGACGATCTCCGGCCTGCCGCCTCCCCCGGTGGTGGGAGGGCGATGAGCATCCCGATCTCTCCGGATCATGCGGTCGGAGCCGGTCTATATGTGGGTGATCGCGTAGATGTAATAGCCGTCGAGAACGGACAGAGCTGGCTCGTTGCGACCGCAATCGAGGTTCTCGATGTAAGTAACGGAGGCGCCAGAGCCTACGGAGACCGGCTCGGAGTCGTGGTGGCGGTCAGTGAGGTCGAGGCGCTGGCCATAGCGGCGGCTCTTGATGGCAACGCCGTTCATTTGATCAGATCGACCGGTGCGGACGAAGCAGGGGACCCGACGAAACGCCCTGTTCCGGCTGTCCGGTCGGCGGAGACAGGGTCGTGATCGGACCCGAACCTGTCATTGCAATCGCAGGTTCTCAGCGAGCCTGGGCCTCCGAGCTGCGTCGCTTCCTCACAGACTTTGGCGGTGCCCGCCTCAAGGGAACGGTGCTGACGGCTCGGGAGGCTCTGGAAACCGGGTACGAGTTGCTTCTGATCGACGATATAGCCAGCTACCTCAGCCCCCGTCTGGTCGAACGCTTGCGAGAGAACGGCAAGAAGGTGATCGGATTCTACGATCCTGAGTCCGGCGATCGAGGTCGCGAGCGGTTGAGGTCTGTGGGGGTGGATGCGATCGTGCCGGTCGACATTGGTCCGGAGGCGATCCTCGAGGCTATTTCGTCGGTGGCTATGGGGGGTTCATTCGAGGCAGGCAGCGCCGCAGCTCGAACTGCGTCTGGTTCCCAATCCGGCCGGATCACGACGGTGGCGGGTGGAGATCTTGCGGGTGACTTTGCTGTGGCGCTGGCAGGCACGCTTCGTTCGAAAGGACGCACCACCCTCCTTACCGACGCCGACACGGTGACCCCGATGATCGCTCAGCGCCTCTCGATGCCCATCGTGCCGAATCTCTTGACCGCTCTCGATGCCCATGTCGAGTTACGAGGGGATGTCCAGGATTCTCTCCTGGCCGGGCCCTATGGAATCACGGTCCTCACCGGCATTCCCGAGCCTTCCGAGTGGGAGACGGTAAGAGCAGATGAAGTAGAGGACCTGTTAGAGACCACTGCCCGATGGTTTGACGAACTCGTCGTGAAGGTCTCGTCACACATCGAGGATCTGTCGCGCTTCGGATCGCGTGACGGCCGCTTCGAGGTCAACCGCTCGATGGTCAGACTTGCCGCAGATACGGTCTACGTGGCAGCGCCGACTCCTGTCGGGCTGTCCAGGGCGCTGAGGTGGATCTCGAAGGCTCGCAAGCTAACAACGGCTCGACTCCATGTGGTATTCGGCGGCTGCTCGACGAGTTCGTTCCAGAGGGGCGAACTCAGCGACGAACTGACGAGGAACTATACGCCGGCCTCGATCACCTGGTTGCCATCTGACCAGGGGCAGGAGCGGTCGGTCTGGAACGGTACGGCGATCCCCGGCGGTCCCTTCCGGAAGACCGTTGACAAGTTCGGAACCTCGGGCCTCAACGGCTACGTCGAGCATGGCTCATGAGCATCGGCGCCTACGACTTGCTCCGCCGCCGTGCCGCGGAACGCATCGGAGCACTCGAATTGGATTCTCTCCGGGATCGGGAGGGGATCAGGAGCGAGGTCGACCGGCTCGTGTCGGCTTATCAGCGGCGCGCCCACGCCGGTGATGGCGTAAGGCCTTTCCGGGATCCTGCACATGTGTCGGACCGGCTCATCGACTCGCTGGTCGGCTACGGGCCTCTGACACCCCTGCTCAACGGTAGCGACATCGAGGAAGTGTTCATCGAGGGTGAGAGGATCACATTCATCGATGCCTCCGGACGGCTCCAAGCACTCGATGCCCCTACGTCGGAAGAGGAGAACCGCCAAATCGTGGCGCGCATTCTCGCCGGGACGAACCGGCGGCTCGACACTTCCAACCCCATCGAACAAGCCAGGGTTCTCGGTGGTCGGGCTCGGTTGACAGCGGTGATTCCTCCAGTGGCCGATCGTCTATCCGTGACGATCCGAAAGTACACGGTGAAGAATCATGATCTGGACTTCCTGATGAAGCGGGATGTTCTCTCCGCACCGGCTTCCGCTTTCCTTTGGGTAGCCGCTCAAGCCACCACGACGATCCTCTTCAGCGGACCACCGGGTGCGGGCAAGACGACCCTCCTGAGTGCCTTCTTGCGTGCGGTCCCGGTCGATCGTTGTGTCAGGATATGCGAAGAGGTACGCGAGATAGATGTTCCTCTCATGCACGGGAGCTTCTACGAAGCCAGTCCACCGACACTCGACGGAAAGCGTCGCTACACGTTGAGAGAACTGGTGAAGGTAGTCCTGGCGCAGCGCCCCGATCTGATATGCGTGGGGGAGGTGCGAGGAGCGGAGGCCTTCGAACTCACTCGCGCCGTCAACGCGGGATGTGGATTCGCATGCACGATCCATGCGGACTCCGCGCCCTTGGCACTGGTTGCCCTGGTCAACGCTGCCCTCATGGCCGGAGAGAACGTCACCGAGAGTGTATTGAGCCGCGTATTCCGGTCGGCGATCGACTTCGTGGTGCATCTTCAGCGCGATCACCCTGGGTACCAGGAGGGGGGCATTCGCCGGCAAGTGATGGAGATCGTGGCGGTCGGCAAGGATGACCGGGGCCACGGGTACACCACGGAGAGCCTATTCCGACGCGACGATCTGGGCAGGTCCCTGTGTTGGACTGGTGCACTACCTCCGCCTGAGACGGTCTCGAGGATTCATAGGTCGCTACCGGACGACGTTTCGCTGGACTCGGTCATGTCCGGTGACTGGTATCCCGGGCCGTGACGCTTCTCGCTTCCCTGTGCACCGCGGTAGCTGTATATTGTGGGGTGGGCTTGATGACTGGTTGGACACCACAGGACCGGAGCCCCAGGGTGCCCAAGCCCGAATCCTCCCGCCTCCACCTCTGGCTTACTCAGGCTGGTTCCGGCCTCACGCCCCGGCAGTTCGTGTTGGGATCTGCGGCACTTGGGCTACTGACCTTCGTTGTCGCCACCATGGCAACCGACGCCTGGTGGTTGGGAATCGTCCCAGGCGTGGCGGGCGCAATGCTCCCGCGCGCGTTCTATGGCAAGAAGCGGGCCGACCGGCTCAGAAGGATCCGTCAAGCCTGGCCAGACGCCCTTCGAGATGCGTTGGCGTCGATTGGCGCGGGTTCGACCCTCTTCGTCGCGTTGTGCGAACTTGCCGAACGCGGGCCGGTTCCACTCAGACCTGCATTCGGACGATTCCGCCTGCTCTCTCGCATGATTGGCGTGCTGCCTGCCCTGGAGATCGTCAAGGAAGAACTCGCAGATGCAACGACTGATCGGGTCATCGAAGTCCTCAACCTCGCCTACGAACACGGAGGTGGGCTGGTGCAAGAGGTTCTGCGGGATCTCGTCGCCGAGATCACTCTGGATCTCCGGCTCGAGGCGGAAATCCAGTCCGATGGCACGGAGCAACGCATCGAGAGTCGCGTGGTCTTGGTCATCCCCTGGCTGCTCCTGCTGGTTCTGGCATCGACGTCCGAGGAATACCGGTCCTTCTATCACTCGTCCAGCGGTCTGCTTGTGGTGATGGCGGCGTTGGTGTGGTCCATGGCAGGGGTCGTGCTGATGAGATACATAGGCCGCCCGGTGTCCGAGAGGCGGGTCCTGGTACGAGGCATCCGGGAGCGGGACGCCGGAGGAGGCGGATGAGCACCGGCTTGGTTGTGGCCGCCGTGACTTGTTCCGTTACGTTTGCGACGGTCGGTGTGGCGATGATCGTACGGCCGCTGCGGCGTCTCGGCCCACGAGTCCGACCGTACTTGGCGGCTTCTCGGATCGGTCTTGGTTTGAGCCCTGATATCCGGAGCGATACGCATCCCGGTGCCAGGATGGGCGACAACACAACCTGGCGTCGGCCGTCGCCTCCCCTCTCCACCGTTGTCGATCGCCTCGGGCGCCTCCTAGTGCTGGTCGACGACGAGAAACTTGCTCTGCGACTGCGCCAGTCCGGGCTCTATCCCCATCTGGAGGACTCCCTACGTCCGCAGGCTTACCGGATGGGTGTCCTGGGAAGAGTGGTCCTCTTCGCGTCCGGTTTAACCGCCGTTGCCTTGGTCGCGGGGAGCTCCGCGGCGAGGGTGGTGTTCTTCGGGCTGGCAGGGGGAATGGTGGGTGCCTTTCTGGCGCGATCCAGGGTCGCGAACGGTGTTCGCCGGCGTCGTAACTCTGTCCGGTCCGAGCTCTATACGATCAACCAGTTGATTGCGATGTACGCGCGGGTGGGCGGAGGCGCCATCCAAGGCATCCGCTACGTGGTGGCCAGGGCCCGAGGGATAACGGTGGACGACCTGGCCGAAGTGCTGCTGCTTCACGAACGCGGTTGGTCTCTCAGCGAGGCATTGGAACGGGCCGAAAGGCTAACTCCCGAGCCTGAGGCCGCTCGAACCTACCGCCTGATTGCGATATCCCAGGAGCAGGGAGCTGACCTCGCCGAAGCGCTGCTGGATCTATCAAGGGATCTGAGAGCCGGCCGCCGGGACGACCTGCGGCGCCAAGCAGCGAGGAGAAGGGTCCTGATGGTGATTCCGGTCGTGGTCATCCTGGCACCGGTCACCATCCTGTTCATGGCTGCGCCGATCCCGTCCATAGTGTTCGGGGGTTAGATGGAACTCATGTGGGTTCATCCGGCCGGCCCGCCAGTTAGGAGGGTGCTGAGCAATCCACCAGCGGCCTGCCGACCGCCGGCAAAATGCCTGGGCTGGCGGGCGGCAGGCCCGAGCAATCGTCATTGTTCAGCACCGTCCTAGGAGTTGATACTTCCCAGAAAGGAGAGGAGAGTGAAGGGCACGGTAGACAGGTGGGTACCTGGCATCATGCGGGCTTTCGTGACGCGGTTGTCCGGCGAAGCAGGTACCGCGGAGACATCTACGATCTTGGCTTGGATCGTTGTGGGAGTTCTGGTGGTCTTCGCATTGCAGCAGGGCCTCGAGGAAGCAGGTAACCAGGTGATCGCCTGGGTCAAGGACCAATTCGATCAATGATCGGGCTGGTGCGAACGTGCGTCAATCGAGGGAGCGAGCACATGACCCGGTCGGCCACCAGGGTGGAGCCGGTTTGAAGGACTTCTCGCACTACCCTCCGGTGCTCGATCTGCCGGGCGTGGCCGACCTGCTCGGGATCTCGATCGAGCAGACGCGTCGGTTGAGCGGTGAGGGCTGGATCGACGCCGTCTGCATCGATGGCCGCAGGTTCTTCCATCGGGATCGGGTCATCGACTGGCTCAGGTCGCAGCGGGTCGTCCCTCCCGACCGCGGGATCTGATCCACTCCCCAACTGTCGGCAAAGGCACACGTCCGCGCGATCGGGGTACTATGGTAGAACATATGTTCGTTCCAGATGGATGTCGAGGCCCGACTTGTTAGTCGTAGGCATCGACCCGGGCTTGACGACAACCGGATTCGGAGCGATCCGCAGGGCCGGCAACCGGGTCGAGGTCTTGGCAGCCGGCGTGATCCGCACCGACCGGGACCGGTCCGCGTCCGAACGCCTGGCCAGCCTCTATGCGGATGTCGCGGATCTCATCGAAGAGGTCCGCCCCGATGTGGTGGCCGTCGAAAGGGTGTTCGTGAACCGGAACCGCATGACTGCCACCCGCGTGAGCCAGGCGTCCGGTGTGGTGATGCTGGCGGCGGCGCTCGCCGGTCTCGAGGTGTTCGAGTACTCGCCATCGGCGGTGAAGGCGATCGTAACGGCCGACGGTTCGGCGTCGAAGGTGCAGGTCCAGCAAATGGTCACGCGCCGTCTCGGTCTTCGGAAGGTGCCATCCCCGCCCGATACAGCCGACGCTCTGGCGATCGCCCTGTGCCACATGCAGAGCATGGGGAACCGGGTAGGACAGTTGACCGCGGCTCATGGAGGGAGAAGATGATCGGTCGTTTGCGAGGGGTCCTGGTGGCCAGGACCGCGTCGGGTGTGGTGATCGAGGTAGGGGGAGTGGGCTACGAGGTGAACGTGACCCCGAGGGATCAGGCCGCGCTTCCCATGCTGGGCGAGGAGGTCGTGGTGCACACCCATCTGGTGGTGCGGGAGGATCTCCTGGCCCTGTACGGTTTCGAGAGTGAGCAGAGCCGGGACATGTTCCGGGTGCTGCTGGGATCGAGTGGGGTGGGTCCGGCTCTGGCGATGTCGATCCTGGCCACTCTGCGACCCGACGACGTTCGCATGGCCGTCGCCACCGAGGACATCGGGGCGCTGGTGGCAGTGCGCGGTATCGGCAAGCGGACCGCCGAGAAGCTGATCCTGGAGTTGCGTCCCAAACTGGGAGCGCTCACCGAGCGCTCCGGCTCATCCGGCAACCTCTCACGTGCCCGGGAGGCCCTCGAGTCGCTGGGGTACGCGCCCACCGAGATACGGGACGCGTTGGAGGAGGTTCCCGTGGAAGGTTCGGTGGAGGAACTCGTCCGGTCCGCCCTCAGGGTGCTCGCCCGCAGATAAGGGCGTCGGACGATGCGTGAGGACGGTCTGCTGGTAGCCCATACGGTGGGTGACGACCAGACGAGCGAGTCGATGCTGCGTCCCCGTTCTCTGGAGGAGTTCGTGGGTCAGCCGAAGATGAAGGAGCGGCTGTCGATCTCGATCGAGGCGTCGGAGAAGATGGGCCGTCCCCTGGATCATCTGCTGCTTTCGGGTCCGCCGGGGTTGGGCAAGACGACGCTGGCGCGGATCATCGCGTCGGAGACCGGGGCGCAGTTGCGGTCGACTTCGGGGCCGGCGGTGGAGAGGCCCGGTGACCTGGCGGCGATCCTGTCGGGGCTGGAGTACGGGGATGTGTTGTTCATCGACGAGATCCATCGGTTGCCCAGGGTGGTGGAGGAGGTTCTGTACTCGGCGATGGAAGACTTCGCTCTGGACATCGTGGTGGGCAAGGGTCCCACGGCACAGTCGTTGCGCCTGGGTCTGCCCCGTTTCACGCTGGTGGGGGCCACCACGAGGATCGGTACGGTGACGGCTCCGCTGCGGGACCGGTTCGGGATGGTCGACCGTCTTGATTACTACGAGGCGGATGATCTGGAGCGGATTGTGGTCCGTTCGGCTTCGATCATCGGGATTCCCATAACCGATGCCGGGGCTCGCCATATCGCGGTGCGCAGCCGCGGGACTCCCCGCATCGCCAACCGTCTGCTGACCAGGGTGAGCGAGTACGCCATCGCCAGGGCGGATGGGCGGGTTGATTCGGCAACCGCCCGGGCGGGTCTGGAGGTGTGGGAGGTGGACGACATCGGGTTGGACAAGGTCGACCGTTTCATCCTCGACGCGATCGTGGTCAAATTCGGAGGCGGTCCGGTGGGCCTGACCACGTTGGCCATCGCGGTGGGGGAGGAACCCGAGACCATCGAGGCGGCCTACGAGCCATTCCTGGTGCAGCAGGGCCTCGTATCACGCACCCCGAGGGGTCGGGTGGCGACCTCGCGTACCTACCAGCATCTAGGTCTGCCCGAGCCGGGGGCTGCACAGGGGTCGTTGCTCGACCGGCGAGCATAGAAGTGGTGGACCCCCTTTTGGAGGAGGCTGAAATCCCCCTGTTGGTCCGGCGGTCGGTGACAGAACCCGATGCGTGTTTGTGTGTGGGCGTGTGGCAGTGCCGCTGGGGATGGCTTGGTCATCGTCTTAACCCTGATTCTTCATGTTTCCGGACACACCCACGGCAACATGCCCAATCAACCACATGATCAAGACCGGACGGGTTACACCCGACGGGTGAGGTCGCACCGACCCGAGGTGGGACCATTGAAACGGATGGAGTCCCTGGTCAGATGCCCATCTCCCACGCCCCGTTCGTCCAATACAAACCTCCGCATGAAAAATCGGGGTTAAGTACGCCCTAGCACTCCCCAAGGTGTCCGTGGACTCCTTCCTCTGCCGGGGTTTCGAGCCAACTATCCTCCATGGTCATACTATGGTCATATTGCTGTCTTACGGAGGGTGCCGAATGGAGCGAGCATCAGATACACTGCCTGAGACCATGCCTGCGGGCGAGTTCAAGGCCAAGTGCTTGGCCATCATGGACCGGGTGGCCGAAACCGGCGGGCAGGTCATCATCACCAAGTACGGACACCCGGTGGCGGCACTCGTGCCATGTCCCTCACGCGTTGACGTGCTTGAGCTGTGGGGATCCTGCCGCGGCGAGATTACTGTAGTCACCGATCTGACCGTGCCTACTGACCTCGAGCCGGACTGGATCGGCGACTGGGAGGCCGAGTGGAACGAACTCCTTCCCGAGACAGCGCAGATCACTCCGGTGGCCCCTCAACCTCCCGGCTAGCGATTGCTGCTGATCGACACCCACGTGTTGCTCTAGGAGGGTGCTGAGCAATCCACCAGCGGCCTGCCATCCGCTCGCATAATACCTGGGTCGGCGGTTGGCAGGCCCGAGCAATCCACCAGCGGCCTGCCAACCGTCGGCATTATTCCTGGGTCGGCGGGCGGCAGGCCTGAGCAATCGTCATTGTTCAGCACCCTCCTCGGTTCTCGCCGGCGATCAGCGCCTCCATGTGAACGCCCGACATCTCGTCCAGGACGAACTGCGGCGAGGGCGCCTCTTCGTGTCGTCCGTCACGTACTGGGAGTTGGCCCGGTTGGTGCAACTCGGCCGCGTCGACCTGGGCTGTGACCTAAGGATCTGGCGGACACGCCGGATCGACTCCGGCATCCGGGAGATACCTCTCGATGCCGAGACCCTCATTCTCGCCGAAGAGCTACGCCAGGATGACGCTCCCAACGACCTGGCCGACCGGCTGCTCATGGCCGGTGCCATGTCGCGGCGTGGGCGGCTGGCGACTGCCGATCGCGAGATTCTCGACTGGGAAGGTCCCCTCGAGCGCGTCGACGTGAGGGGTTGAGCTGTAGTAGTTGAATCCGGGAAGAGATTTCTAACATAGACTGTCTAGTTGTGCTGTGTACGGTTGGTTTATGTCGTAGGGGTGTGGTAGTATACGAACGTATGTACGACTACCTGTTCGATGTAGCTGACCAGGACCCGATCCGTCCTAGCCGTCGCCGCTCAGCGGCGGAGCGGTCCGACGGCGGGGTGTTCATGACCCGCTACCAAAAGGAACGGCAGCGGGTCTACGACCGGGCCCGGCACATGGTTGACAACCTCGGAGCTCATCCGCATAGGGAAACCGAGGACGCCAAAG
>JAPOQZ010000076.1 GCA_026710435.1 bacterium
AACCTGATCAAGAGGATCAAACGGGCAGCATTCGGGTTCCGCAACTTCTCCAACTACCGAATACGGGCACTCCTATATGCGGGCAAACCCAACTGGCACCTACTCCCCGCGGTCACTCCCCACTGAAATCCGATGAGCCCCAATACTTCGTCACACGTGACCAGGAACTCACAAGGTGTGCTGAGGTCGTGATGGATCGCTTCGGGATCAACGTCTTATCTCCCGCACAGTTCATTACACATCTCGACCAGCTTCGCTCCGAAGATCGATACAAACCAAGATATTTGAACGCAACCCAAATCTCCGTTCACTTCTCCGTAGATGATGAACCGTCGTTTGTCCAGTCCTTTCAGAATCATGCCCAATCAGAACCACGTCGAAATCTCATCGGTATCCTACGCACTGCTCAAGCTACTCCAGAACTGAGCAATATCATCATTATCCGAGCCGCTACATGTCGAGACATTGGTACTGCCATAAGCCGAGTAGATGATGGCAATCTCATAGTCACTGCGTTGAGATTATCCCGCCGAGACCGTCTGTCCGACACTGTCGGCCGACAACTTTGCTTCATCCTACGTACCGTAGCCCTCGAAAACGACCTATGCTCTGTACAAGTGAGAGACCAATACCTCGTGCCTTCACTGGAGAGTTCCCTAGATGATGAAGGCTATGTACAGACTAATGATGGCTGGCAATGCAACATCAATACCGGCTTCGCCGAAGCGTCGGTTGTATTCGGTCAAGATCCTGCCACGGCCTCAGATATAGCTCTCTACGAACATCGACACTGGCCTCTGAAACTGTTGGGAGGTGATCTACGTACGTTCCTGATACCGATACGCCCGCACTATGCTGAACAGCTGTTCGATACACAGAGTGCTGAGGGTACGCTATTCGGGCGCCGAACCCAACTAGGAATAAGTAGAGAACATGTCTATTATCGGAGTTGGAGGAATTCAAACGATTTGGCATCACCAGCGAGGATATTGTGGTACGTATCTGGACTTACCCCTTATCAAGCGGAAGGGCATATTAGGGCCATCTCACAATTGAGAGAAGTACAAGTGGACCGTCCAAGGAGTCTTTACCGCCGATTCTCACGTCTAGGTGTATACACTGAGAATGATGTCACGAATATCTCGTCAGATGATGGTAGAGTTATGGCATTGCGGTATATAGACACGGAGCTATTCGATGACCCTGTGAGCTTGACTAGAGCACGGCATGTGGCTACACGCCTCGGAGAAAAGTTTCCAGTCCTACAGTCGCCAAGTCCTGTGTCCGAAGGATTCTTCACCGCCATATACGAGGAGGGCTCTCGTTATGTCACACGATAAGGGTACGCTTCTTCTCTCCCTTAAGCCTCGGTTCGCTGCGCTAATACTCGATGGGCAGAAAACAGTCGAACTACGTAGGGTGGCACCGACGATACAAACGGGTGATCTTGCGCTGATATATGCGTCATCTCCTCTTCGCCAGTTGGTAGGCACATGCCGAGTGGTTGATGTGGACATTGCCTCAAAGGCGGAGGTCTGGGAACGATATAGCGATCAATGTGCTCTGACGGAGGAGGAATACGAAGCCTATTTCGAAGGAGCAAAGCATGCCGTAGCGATCGTGGTGGATAGCCCGTCCAGGTTGCTAGAGCCACCCTCTCTCGCGACTCTTCGTAGTCGGATGTCTGGATTCAGCCCGCCCCAGAGCTTCAGATACCTGAGTATGGGTATGTTAGAGCAATTAGAACTCAATACAGTATGAGTAATGTATACACCACTCTTCTATCCCATGCCAGTCTCGTTTGCTCCGAAACTAATCCAACGCCCGGCCTCTAGGTGAGGGCCTCAAACCCCGTGGACACCACCACAGTGAGAAGGCTCTGAGCGCGTCTGCTATCTCGGAGGCGGCCAGGTCGGGCCGTTCCATCGGGACCAGGTGGTTCTGGCCCGCCATGTAGGTGGTGGTGGCGTTGGGGAGCGCCTCGGGAAGCAGCGCCAGGGAGGGTCCCAGCTCGCCCGAGTGATCGGCGACTACGAGGCGTACCGGAGCGGTCAGCTCGTCGAGGCAAGCGAAGGCGCCGCACTCGGCGCCGGTGGTGAACAGCTCCGCCTCGACCTCTCTACGGCAGCGCAAGGCCAGCCCTTCCGGAACTTCACGGAAGCCGTGGTCCACATAGGCCCGGAACGCCTCCGGGTGCCAGCGCTGGAACAACGGCTTGGCCAGGTAGCTCTCGACCAACTCGTCCCGTGAACCGAAGACCGGGCGCCTCCGGGCCGCTCCTTGTGCCAGCGACAGTTCCGGGTTACGCACGAAGGGCGGGGGCATGAGGACCGGTTCGATGAGCACCAGCCCGGCGAAGGTGCCGGGACGCAGAAGCTCCGCCAGCACCAGCACGGTTCCGCCCATCGAATGGCCCACTCCCACCACCGACTCCGGTAGGCGTCCGGCGCCCTCGAGGCTTTCGATCAGGCCGACCAGATCCCTCCCGAGCGTCCACCACGACGCCGGCAGTTCCAGTGATGGCGCTCGTCCGTGGCCCCGGATGTCCCATGCCAGCGCCGGCGCAGGTACGCCTCGATCCCGAAGGCTCGACACCACCGGACGCCAGAGCTCCTTGCAGAATCCGGTGGCATGGGCCAGCAGGAGCAGCGCATCGCCCTCGCCGTCATGCCATTCCAGCGCTTCCCGATCCACGGGCGCTGGTCGCTCTAGTGGTCTACGCGCCAGGGCTCGACCGCATCCGGGTCGACGCCGTAGCGAGCGATCGCCTCCGCCACCGCTCCCGGATCAACCCCTCCCGCCCCTGCCAGCTGAGAAAGGACCGCTACCACCACGTTCGGGCCGTCCACTTCGTAGAACCGGCGCAACTCCGCCCGGGCATCGGAACGTCCGAAGCCGTCCGTGCCGAGCGCCGTGTAAGGACCGGGAATCCAGCGGGACACCTGATCAGGAACCGCCCGCATGTAGTCCGTCACCGCCACCACCGGACCGTCGACGGCGCTGAGACGCTCGGTGACCAGCGGGGTTCGGGGCGCCCGGTCGGGATGGAGACGGTTCCACCGCTCCACCGCGATGGCATCGTCCCGGAGCCGGCCGTAGGAGGTCACGCTCCATAGCTCCGACCCCACCCCATAGCGTTGGGCCAACTCGTTGCGGGCCCACCGGGCGGCGCTGTGGCTCGGCCCGGAGAACAGGATCGTCGCCTGATGGGTCACGCCTTCGGGCACTCCGGCTAACCGGTACATCCCGTTGACGATCCCCTCCTTCACGCCGTCGGGCATGGCCGGCTGGGCATAGGTCTCGTTGTAGATGGTGATGTAGAAGATGACGTCGTCCTGATCGATGCACATGCGGTGGAGGCCGTGGTCGACGATGACCGCAATCTCGTAGGCGAACGCCGGGTCGTAGCTGACCACTGCCGGGTTGGTCGAGGCCAGGATCAGGCTGTGCCCGTCCTGGTGCTGGAGGCCCTCCCCCGCCAGGGTGGTCCGGCCGGCGGTACCTCCCATCAGGAAACCCCGAGCCCGGGCGTCAGCGGCCTGCCAGATGAGATCCCCCACCCGCTGGAACCCGAACATCGAGTAGAAGGTGAAGAAGGGGACGGTCATCACCCCGCGGTCGGCGTAGGAGGTGCCCGAAGCGATGAAGCTACACATCGACCCCGCCTCGGTGATACCTTCCTCCAGGATCTGGCCGTCCTGGGACTCCTTGTAGGACAGGAGCAGCGCTGCGTCGATCGGCTCGTACTTCTGCCCTGCCGAGGCGTAGATCTTCAGCTCCCGGAACAGCCCGTCCATGCCGAAGGTGCGGGCCTCGTCGGGGACGATGGGCACCACCCGCTCCCCGAAGTCCTCGTCCCGGGTCAGACTCCGAAGCAACCGCACGAAAGCCATGGTGGTGGAAGCCTCGTGGGTGCCCGTGCCCGCATGGAACTCGTCGTAGATGGAGGGGTCGGGCAATTCGATCTGCCGTCTGGCGCGCACCGTCCGGTAGGGCAGCATCCCGTTGAGCGCCTTCCGCCGGTCCATCATGTATTGGTACTCGGGAGCGTCCTTCGCGAACCGGCAGTACGGGAGTTCCCGCCCGTCCTCCAGCAACTCCGCCGGGATGTCCTCCTCGAGGTTGATGCGCTCCCGGAGCCGGCGGAACTGCTCGTTGGACATCTTCTTGATCTGATGGGTGGCGTTGCGCCCTTCGATATCGGGACCCAGCGTCCAACCCTTGATGGTCTTGGCGAGGATCACGGTGGGGGCGCCGGTCTGCTCGGTGGCGGCCTTGTAGGCGGCGTAGAGCTTCTTGTAGTCATGGCCCCCTCGGGGCAGCTTCTCGAGCTGGCGGTCGGTCAGGTGCTCCACCATGCGCCGCAACCGGGGATCAGGCCCGAAGAACTCCTCCCGGATACTGGCCCCGGGCAGCGACTTCAGCCGCTGGTAGGCGCCGTCGACGGTGTCGTTCATCCTCTTGAGGAGCACTCCGTCCACGTCGTTGGCCACGAGCCCGTCCCAGCCCCACCCCCAGATCACCTTGATCACGTTCCAGCCCGCACCCCGGAACACCGATTCGAGTTCCTGGATGATCTTGCCGTTGCCGCGCACCGGGCCGTCGAGGCGTTGCAGGTTGCAGTTGACCACCCAGATCAGGTTGTCCAGGTGCTCCCGGGCGGCCAACGAAATGGAGCCGAGTGTCTCCGGCTCGTCGCATTCCCCGTCGCCGATGAAGCACCACACCCGGGACTCGCTGGTGTCATCGAGACCCCGGTTGTGGAGGTAGCGATTGAAGCGGGCCTGGTAGATGGAGGCGATCGGTCCGAGACCCATGGAGACGGTCGGATACTCCCAGAAGTCGGGCATGAGCCTGGGGTGGGGATAGGACGACAGGCCCTTCGGCGAGAGCTCACGGCGGAAGTTGTCCAGGTGCTCCTCGTCGAGGCGCCGCTCCAGGAAGGCCCGGGCGTAGATGCCGGGAGCGGCATGGCCCTGTATGTACACGTGGTCACCAGGCTGCCCCTCCGCCTTGCCCCGGAAGAAGTGGTTGAAGCCGACCTCGTACTGCGCCGCCGACGATGCGAACGTGGACAGGTGCCCTCCGATCCCCTCGACAGCCTTGTTGGCCTTGACCACCATCACCGCCGCGTTCCAGCGGATGAAGCGCCTGATCCGCTTCTCGAGGTACTCGTCGCCGGGGAACCAGGCCTGCTCCTCGGCCGGGATGGTGTTGACATAGGGAGTGGAGACGGTGGGCGGGTATTGGACTCCCATCTCCCGGGCATGGTTGAGCAGGGCGCGAACCAGGAAACGGGCCCGAGCCTCGCCCCGGACATCGACCACAGCCTCGAGGGAATCGATCCACTCCTGGGTCTCCTCCGGATCGATGTCGGGTAACTGTCGGAAGAACCCATCGATCTTCAAACGCCCATACTCCCTTCACCATCCGTGACTCCTCCAACTCTATCGGGGTCGGAACCAGGTTGAACCGGTTTCCAGTTCCAGTGCGTGACGTGGTCATCTTGGAAGCGCCCCCAGGGGGCGGGTAGCGTGGCGAGATGAGTTTCTGGCGTCTGGATCCGGATGTGATCCACCTCAATCACGGGTCCTTCGGGGCCACGCCCGCGCCCGCCCTGGAGGAACAGCGGCGCCTCCGGGACGCCATGGAATCCAATCCCACCAGGTGGTTCCTGGAGGATTACCAGCATGCTCTCGACGAGGCTCGATCGAAGGTGGCGGGTTTCGTGGGGGCGGAATCGGCCGCGCTGGGGTTCGTCAACAATGCCACCGAGGGAGTGAACTCCGTGCTCCGGTCGCTGGAGGCCTACCTGAAGCCCGGCGACGAGATCGTGGTGACCGACCACGACTACAACGCCTGCCGCAACGCGGCGGCGGTCACAGCGGCCCGTACCGGTGCCCGGGTCGTGCCCGCCGCGATCCCCTTCCCGCTGCAATCAGCACGGGAGGTGACCGACAGCATCCTGGGGATGGTCACCGACCGGACCCGCCTGCTGATGGTCGATGCGGTCACATCTCCGACCGCCCTGGTCTTCCCGCTGGATGAGATCGTGAGGGCGCTGGAACCGGAGGTCCAGGTAATAGTGGATGCGGCGCACGCGCCCGGCATGATCGACTTCGACATGACCGCCCTAGGAGCCTCTTACGTCACCGCCAACTGCCACAAGTGGATGTGCGCCCCCAAGGGCTCCGCCCTCCTGTACGTGCGGGAAGACCGCCGGGACCGCATCTATCCGGCGGTGATCAGCCACGGTTACAACGGGGGCTGGCCGGCGGAGGGTGGGCATCTCCACACCCAGTTCGACTGGACGGGCACCGACGATCCCACCGCCTGGCTGGCCACTCCGGCCGCGCTGGACGCGATGGCGGGGCTCCATCCAGAGGGTTGGGAGGGAGTGAGACGCACCAACCAGGAGCTTTGCCTGACCGCCCGGGACATGCTGGTCGACCTGCTAGGCATCGAGGCCCCCGCCCCCGACGGAATGATCGGAGCGATCGCTTCGGTGCCGCTTACACGCACCACCTTGGAGGGCGGGAACATCTTCAATCCCCTGATGGGGACCCTACGCCTCCGCTGGG
>JAPOQZ010000144.1 GCA_026710435.1 bacterium
CATGCCACATCAACCACATGATCGAGACTGGGCCTAACTTCACCCGACGGGTGAAGGTCCCGCCGGGCCGAGACAGGACTGTCGAAACACCCGTAGTGCCTGGTCAGAAGCTCATATCCCACTCCCCCGTTCGCGGAGATCAAACCCCCGCATGAAAAATCGGGGTTAAGGGGCCGGGGGTGTACGGCCGTCTCGTCTTTGGCATTCTCTGAACCATCCTCTCAGGGAACGATCCCAAGTCTTGGAGTGTCCATTGAAGCGGGTCAACCTCAGTGCAGCAGTGGGGATTGATGCAGACATCCTTGCGGCGCCGTTCGGACTCCCGTGTGGAGTTGTGCTCAAGAACCGGCTGGCCAAAGCTGCGATGTCGGATTCGCTGGGGGACGGTGCTGGTCGTCCGACTGATGAGCAGATCGAGCTCTACCGGAGGTGGTCGACCGGCGGCGCGGCCCTGTCGCTGATCGGTGAGGTTCAAGTCGACTACCGCTATCCGGAGAAACCGGGAAACCTCGTACTGTGGCCCGGCGCGGACAATGCTCGTCTTGGTCGGCTCGCAGACGCCGGTTCCACCGGTGGCGCCCAGATCTGGCCGCAACTCGGCCACGCGGGCGCGCTCGCTCATGGTCCGATTTCTCGGCCGGCAGGTCCGTCTGCTCTCAACGTCGAGGGCCTCCGATGTGATGCGCTCACAACGTCCGCTGTCGACGCGTTGCCTGGCTTCTATGCCAGAGCGGCTGCTCATGCCCGAGCTGTCGGATTCAGTGGCGTCCAGATACACGCCGGCCACGGTTTCTTGTTGAGTCAGTTCCTGTCGCCGCTGTTCAACCGCCGCTCCGATCGGTACGGCGGGTCGATCGAGGCGCGATGCCTGCTTCTCCTCGCCGTCGTGCGGGAAGTTCGTGCGGAGGTGGGTTCGGAGTTCGCGATCGCCGTGAAGATCAACTCGAGCGATCAGCTGGAAGGCGGGCTGGACGAAGACGACGCCCTCGTTGCCATATCGCTTCTGGGAGACGAGGGAGTGGATCTGATCGACATCAGCGGTGGGACCTACTTTCCCGGCGCTCCGGCTAGTTCTGACCGACGATCTGCGGGGCCATACTTCCTCGAGTTCGCGCGCCGGGCGCGGACTGTCACGGACACACCGTTGATGGTTACGGGTGGGTTCAAGACTCGGCGTGAAGCCGCAGACGCGGTCGCGACCGGGGCGACCGACATCGTCGGCCTCGCGAGGGCGATGGCCTTGGACCCCGACGTCGCGGCGAAGTGGCTCCGCCAGGATGGAACCGATCCACACTTCCCCAGATTCGAGTCCCCCCCTGCAGGAGGAATCACCGCATGGTTCACGATGCGGCTGACAGCGCTCGCCAACGGCGACGAGGACACCTTCAAACCTTCGCTCAGCGAGGCGATCGAAGCGTATGAGGCTCGCGATGCCGATCGCATCGCAACCTGGGTAAGAGCCTTCGGCACCCGCTCGCAACCAGCGACCATCGATTGAAGAAGTGGTCTCTCACCGCAACCTTACGAAGCGGGGATCCTCACGCCGAACAGCCGGATCTCAGTGTAAGGCGGCTGGCTGTCCACCGTTTGTATAGGGCCCCTTTCGAGTCTCCCGGCGCCTACCCTTGCATGCCGGGCGCGGCCGCGCCGAGGGTCCGACCGGACACGTTCAGCCGGCCCAGAACCCCTTTCGGTGGGAGATGCTCGGTTCTTTGCGGCAGGCCGGACAGGCGTAGACGTACCGCCTGCCGAACCGTATCTGCACACCCCCGCCCCTCCCGACGTCAATGGTGCGTGCTTCTACTTCGGTGAGCGCCGCTTCGCAATGGGGACACAGCGGAACGAGGTCAGGGGACTCTCTTATGACGGTCATGGGGAAGCTCCTCCCGGCGAGCCATGGCGACTGCTACCCCGGTTCTCGGTTCAGCGGTTCAGGTAGCAGCAGCGCCCCGCCACGGGCAACGACAAGACGTCGAGGAGGGTGCTGAGTTCCGGGCTGGGCGATGGGGAGATGGCAGGAGGGCGATCAAGCCCCGCCTGTTTCCCAGCTCTCTCAATCCTTGGTCAGGACCGCGCCGTAGACGAACCCGAGCGGACCCATACGCCAGACCTCGCCGAGCGACAAGGGGGTGCTGGCATAGAGGCGCTCGGGCGGGGGCAGCTTGTCCAGCGACCGGTGCAGGTAACGGTACTCGTCGGCCGCCCCGATCAGCAGGCCGGCCAGCGGCACGACCAGATTCGTGCCGGCACGATGGATGGAGGCGGCGGCCTTACCCCTGGGCCGAGCCAGGTCGACCACTCCCAGCGCTCCGCCGGGGCGGAGGACCCGGGCGACCTCCTCCAGCGTGGCGGGTACCGAGTCCAGGTTCCGGAACACGAACGCTGAGAACACCCCATCGAATGCACCGTCGGCGAAGGGCAGCTCCTCCCCGATTCCCATCACCTGCCTACCGGCAGGGCTGAGCGCCATCATCTGCGACACGGGATCGAGAGCGACCACCTCTCGGTCCCCGAAAAGGGGAGTGGCCGTTCCGGTGCCGGCTCCGAGGTCGAGCAGCCTGCCCTCAGGCAACCGATCGGCCACGGACCGCCGCCAGGCCTGATCCCTCCCGAACGTGAGAAGCCGGTTGAGGAGGTCGTAACGTCGGGCGATCTTGGCGAAGACCGCGTCCGATGGCCGGTCGGTCACCAGCCCGTGTGGCCGGTCATCCGACCCGTTCGAAACCAACGTAGGGGCGCAGCGCCTCGGGCACCACGAAGGAACCGTCGGCCTGCTGGTGGTTCTCCAGCAGGGCGACGAGTATCCGTCCCACCGCCACAGCCGTCCCGTTGAGGGTGTGGACAAGCCGGTTGCCGGACTCCGACCGGAAGCGGATCCGGAGGCGCCTGCTCTGGAAGTCGGTGGTGTTGGAACACGAGGTGATCTCCCGGTACCGCCCCTGCGAAGGCACCCATGCCTCTATGTCGTACTTCTTGGCGGCGGAGGAACCGAGGTCGCCGGCCGCGACGTTGACGACCCGGTACGGGATCTCGAGGCTCCGGACGATTTCCTCCTCCAAGGACAGCAGGAATTCGTGCTCGTCCCAGGACCGGTCGGGATGGCAGAAGGAGAACATCTCCACCTTGTCGAACTGGTGGACGCGGAAGATGCCGGCGGTGTCCTTGCCGGCCGCCCCCGCCTCCCGACGGAAGCAACTGGAGAACCCCGCGTAGCGGAGCGGGAGGTCGTTCTCCTCGAGTATCTCGTCGGCGTGGTAGGCGGCCAGCGCCACCTCCGAAGTCCCGACAAGGTAGAGGTCGTCGGAGCGAAGTCCTTCACCGGCGTCCACGCCCACTTCGTAGACCTGCTGGTCGTCGTCTGGGAAGAATCCTGTCCCGTACAGAGCATGCTCACGGACCAGGACCGGGGGGACGACAGGTGTGAAGCCCTTGCCTCCCAGGAAGTCGAGCGCCATGCGCACCAGGCCGAACTCGATGAACACCGCCGGGCCGGTCAGGTATCCGAATCGGGTTCCCGACACCTTCGCCGCCCGCTCGATGTCGATCATGCCGAGCGCAGCACCCAACTGCCGATGATCCTTGATCGGGTAACCGGGCTCCGGGACCGTCCCCCAGCGCTTGAACTCGAGGCTGTCCTCCTCGGCGAGACCATCCGCAGCGGTGGGATGCGCCAGGTTGGGTACCTTGATCCAGAGTTTGCGGAATTCCTCGTCGTGCCTGTCGGCCGCGGCTAGCGCTGATCGATACTGCTTAGCGAGCTTACCGGCCTTGGCGATCGCAGCCTGTCTCTGTTCGCCCTGCAGCCGCGAGATCCTGCGACTGATCGTGTTCTGTTCAGCGCGGGTCCTCTCGGCTTGGACCCGAGTCTCTCGGCGCTGCCGGTCGATCTGCACCATTGACTCCACGTCGAGATCGAGACCGCGCCGCTTGAGGGCGGCTCTGAGAACCTCCGGCCGGTCGCGCAGGGTCGAGATGTCGATCATCGGGCGATTCTACCGCCCCTCGGGATCTCCGAGCGAGGGCCGGGCCGCGGTGGCGGCCCATGTCCCGAGCGTGAACCGCCCAGTGGTTTGATCGGCGCACCCCGGCTACCCGGGAGGGTTGATCCGGATGGAGGACTCCCAGACGTTGTCGTCCAGGTTCACCTCATCGTCCACCTGACCGAGGTCGAACATGAGGAGGTACTCGGCGCCGGGCTGCACGGGGACCGGCTCGAACTCCACGGTCCCGGTCTCTTCCGGCGCCAGATCCACCGGGTCGCTCTGCTCGATCGCGACCACCTCACCGGCCGCTGACCGGACATCCACGGTGATCGTCATACCCTTCTGGTCGACACTCCCCAGGTTGCGGATGACCGCACTGAACCACAACCACTCGGTGGCGGGGAAGATGATCTCGCCGTCGTCCCCCACGCCGCCTGAGGACAACGGCTCGAACACTATCTGGAGGATGGCCACGTCGCGCCGGATGCCGATCTCGGCGTTGTCCCGAACCGTGCGGGCCAAGCCTACCCCGCTCGACAGGTCCCGCCGGTCACCAACGAACGCGACGAGCGGGAACTCCCCGATGGCAACATCCAGTTCCGCTGTCATCGCATCGGCTCGTTCCAGGAACCGGCTGTAGAGAAGGTCCCCGACCTTCAACTGCACTATGGCGCCGCCGAGTTGGTCGACCGGGTCGGTGCTGAACGGTTCGTCGGCTACCCGAGCCACCGCGGTGCGGAACTCCTCCACACCTACCGACCAGGAAGCCAAGGCCAGACCGAGCATCTCTCGGGCGACGTGTGCCGACTCCGGAGCGTCGAGCTCTGCTAGTTCGGAAGAGTGCAAGACCATCTGGGAGCCGAGCCGGGTCATCAACACGTCGAAGTCGGGGCGGGTTACGGTCAGCAACTCGGAGCCGACCAAGCGGCTGAATCCGGCCGCCACCTGGGCGACCTCGTTGGCCAAGGCCCGGGTGTCGTCGAGGAAGGCAGCCCCGCGCCGGGCCTCGGTCCCCCGGTTGCTCACTAGGACGGAGATCCCCACTATCACGAGCATGATGGGCACCAGCCACCACCAGCCCGAGAGACGGCGTCTCCTCGGTCCGTACATCGCTGCTCAGGAGAGAGGGAACGGGACCTGGAACCAGGCCGGGACGTCCGACGGCCGGACGGACTCGACCCATTTGACCCACCAGAACCCGCGCCGGCCGGGGGCCACGATCCGGGCCGGGAAGCCGTGCCCGGCGCTCAGCGGGGCACCCCCGACCTCGAAGGCCAGCCACATGCGGTCGGCGTCCTCCGCTGGGAAGCGGCGCCCGTAGCCGGTTACCGACCGGACTTCGATGCTCGCTCCGGCCACGTCGCCCAGGAGCCGGTCGAGGCGTACCCCCTTCCACTGCTGGGTCGAGTACCAGCCGCTGGTGCAGTCGAGCGTTGCCTCGAGGGTCTCCATGGGCAACGTGGCCAGGTCCTCCGGTCCCAGGAACCGATCGGCGACGGTCACCTCCATCCGGTCGAGACGGGGAACGGAATCGGTGAACCACTGGGTGACCGGCATCGCCGCCGGGTTACCGCTCCCGCGCTCGTGGGAACCGGTGAACCGTCGCTCACCGCCAGGCCATCCGAGTGCCCCGACCCCCGACTCCCATCCGGCCAGGACCACGCCGGCGCCGGCGGTGAGGGTGGCCAGCCGGACCACGTTGCGCCTGGCGAGATCTGCCTGGCGGGGCCGGACCGGATGGCGCAGGTAGTGCGAGACTGCGAGGCCCACCGACGCCGACGCGGCCCCGATGTGCACCTGCATCGTGGTCAGCGGGCCGAGCGTTCTGACCGTGCCGGTCATCTGGAGGAGGCCCGAAGCAATGGTTGCCACGATGCCCACCAGCAGGGCGATCGACCAGACGGCGCCCTTCCGGCGGCGGCGAAGCCCTGATCTCACCATCGGGGACTTCCAGGGAACCAGTAGCAGGAACGACAGGCCCACGAGACCGTGAGCAACGGTAGCCACCCGCGACCACCCGGTCCCGAGTCCCTGGGCCACGAGGCCTGTGGCGAACGCAAGCACCACGAGTCCTGCCAGGGCGAGGAGGGTGAACCGCCTCACTCGGGCATTCCCGCCAGGGTGAGTGGTTTCGAAGCAACCTGGACTTCCCGATCCTCACCCATGCAACATCCTGATCGTCTTCTCGATGCGCCTCCGGCGGGTCTGGGGTCGTTTCGCCTCGTCGATCCACTCCAGATACTCGTGCCGGTGGCTGGGGGGCAACCTCCGGTACGAGGCGAGGGCCACCGGTTCGGACTCGAGGGCGGCGGCAAGATCGTCCGGGATACTCGCGTCATCTGAGCTCACGTCACCAGCCTACGCCTGTGATGTGGCTAGGTGTTCCACCGCTCTGTACAATGCACGACGCCGGGCGAGTGGCGGAATTGGTAGACGCGCTGGGTTCAGGACCCAGTGAGCATTGAGCTCGTGGAGGTTCGAGTCCTCTCTCGCCCACCCCCGGTCCGCCGGGGTTTCCCCAGTGGCGGAGCCCGCCCGGACGAGGGGCCGGCGACGGTTACGAGACCTGCAGGAGGCTGGTGGCGCGACCGTTCCCGCTGATGGCGATCAGTCCGTAAGCGGTGTTGGCGCCGACAGCGACGATGCCGACCGCGTTCACCCCGCCGAATACGACCAAACCCAGGGCGTTGACGACGCTCATCGCGGCCATCCCGACTGCGTTCACAAAGCCCAAGGCCACAAGGCCGATCGCGTTCACCCAGCTCATGGCCACCGAGCCCACTGTATTCCACTTGTTCGAGTAGTCCACGGGGTTCCTTTCGTGGGGTGTTCCTGACGCTTCCGGTATTTCTCAGGCGGTCCTGGTGGACTGCGCGGTCATGTAGGCGAGGCCCAGGAGGGGAACCACCGCGAAGATCAGCGCCAGGGACCAGTCGCCCTTGACGACGCCCTGGCCGATCAGAACGCCAAGCACGATGTCCGCCGCGATGGCGATCAACAACAGTGCCAGGGTGAACCCACGCAGCCCCTTCGAAACAGGCTTGGACCTCGCCACGACCATCAGGAGCAGGATGGCTGCTGCCGGATGGACGAGGCTCACGAGGAGCCGCTCGGGGATAGTGCCCCCGTCGGCGAAGCCACCCGCCAAGCCGGTCAGGAGCGTGAAGGCGAGATGGAGAGCAGCCAGGATGATCATCGGAATGCGCAGCTTGTTTATTGGGTCCGTCCTTGCTTCGGGATCCCGGTAACGAGGGGACGAGTGCGGAACCCTTCCCAGGATGGCCGGATGATGTCTTGGGCGAAGCCTAGCCCTGATCGTTCATGCGGGGGTCTGTACTGTACGCGAGCAGGGCATAGGACATGAGCTTCTGACCAGGGGTATGGTGTCTCGTTGGTTGATCGTGGGACCCGCGGCACCGTATCGACCGCGCGTAGCGTGAACGCGCCGTAGTCCCGTCTCGGAACGGCGCGACCCTTCACCCGTCTGGCGAAGCCCGGCCCGGTCCCGGATGGCGTGGTTGATGTGGCACGCTGCCGCGGGTGTGTCCGGACACACGAAGAACCAAAGCCCTGGCGACGTGGCCTTCGACTCGGTCAGCGGATGCCGGCGGCGGGAATCGGCAGTCGGCCAACCGGGCAGAACAGCACAGTCTCAGGTGACGGAGTTGAGCGCCTCCTCCACCATCGAAGGGGTGACCGCGCCGGCCGTCCGGTGCCGTTCCTCACCGGCACGCAGGTAGATCAGCGTCGGCGTCGCCATGACCGACCACTCATCGGCCAGGTCGGGATGCTTGTCCACATGGACGGCGACGAACCGCCAGCCATCGGAATGGTCGCGGGCGAGGCGATCGAGGTGGGGGCGGAGCACCCGGCACGGACGGCACCAGGTGCCCCAGAAGTCCACCACCACGCCCCGAGTCTCGGTACGGATCACGTCGTCGAGTTCCCAGGACGCGGCGATCTCCCGGATGGCAGGCGCTGCCCCCACTTCCACTCCTCAGCCAAGGTCCTCTTGGCGGTACTCCATTCCGGTCGGGTACGCGGAGTCGGGACTCGAGTCCAGGTTCATGGTGATGTTGAACTTGTTGCCCCAGTTGAAGATGGAACAGGCGAACACCATCTCCACGATCTCATCGTCGGTGAATTGGTCCTTCAGCGATTCGAAGAACTCGTCGGTGATGGTATGGGGGTCGAGCGCGATGCGCTCCGCAAGCGAGACAGCGAGAGCCTCCCGCTCGGTCAACATGTCGCCCGGCTGGGGCTGATGCTCGAACAAGGCCTCTTCCTTCGGCCCTACAGCACCGCTCACGGCGGTGGTACGGACCGTCTGTCAGTAGGCGCAGTCGTTGATCTGCCCGGTCTTGAGCCGCATCATCTCGTGGATGTGCGGATCGACCGAGCCCTGGGCGAAGAAGGATCCGAACACCGGGATGATGGCTTTGAGCATCTGGGGGTTGCGTCCGATGACGCCGAACATGGCGGCGTCCTCCCACCAGCCGTCCCGCCCGTCGGCGAGCAACTGGTTGACCTCGGGGTCCGGACTCTCCCCGTGGGATATAGGCTGGATTCTTGTTGGCACGTGCCGACCCTTTCGTAGCCGTTCCTACGCCAGCCTACCCGCCCGAGGTCGGGGACCGCCGGCGCAGCGCACGGTGCAGGAAACTGGCCATCTGGGCGCGGGTAACCGGCTGGTCGGGGCAGTAGCGGAGGGGTCGGTGGAACATCCCAGAGTGATGCCGGCGGCGGCGAGGCGTCGATGTTGGCTGCGTGCACGTTGCCTGCGGTGTCGGTGAAACCCGCCGGGGATGTCGCGGGAAGGTCCAGGGCTCACCGCGCGCGCAGACACCCACTCGTCCTCCACGACGTCGATGCGGAAGTAGTCGGTGTCGTCCTCCTGGTCGATCCGCCCCCTTCCGCCCTGGAGAAGGACAGTGAGCGAGCAGTGCCGAGCGTGCTCCCCGGCTCGGTCACCGTTTCGACATGGACCGAGTAGAGGCGCGTATTGGTCCTGATCATCGAAGCGAATCCCCTTGCCTTGACGTAGTAGGTCCCGGCTTGGAGCCGCGCCCGGATCAGGAACTGGAGAGAGGAAACCAGCGTTGTCGTCGTCGCGCTCACCGCGGTGGTTACCAGGATCGGGGTGGAAACAGATGCGGGCGGAGGACTACCTCCCGAGATGGCAGTCGCAGTCACCGTCGGAGTTTCCGGCGTGACCTCCACCGGCCCACCCGTGTCGCCTGCACGGATCAGCGCCACGGCACTCGCCAACAGCACCACGGAAGCAATTCCGGTGCTCAGGCTGGACAGCTTTACTTTCGTACGACTACCGGCTGGGTCAGTAAACGTCCATCGTGTCTCATGAGAAGCCGGATGTCCCCTCCGGTGGTGGCTGGTTCTAGGACGGTGCTGAACAATGACGATTGCTCGGGCCTGCCGCCCGCCAGCCCAGGCATTTTGCGGGCGGTTGACAGGCCGCCGGTGGATTGCTCAGCACCCTCCTAGGGCCTGCCGCCCGCGTGGGTTCTGACGACCGGGACGGCCCCGGTGTCCGCTTGGGGGAACCACGCCCTGTATGGTCAACCGCGGATCGGCCAGGAGGTGCCATCGATGTTCGACCTGCTGATCAGGGGCGGCAGGCTGGTGGACGGAACCGGCGGCGAGGTCCGGCGGGTAGACGTCGGGATCACGGAGGATCGGATCAGCGCTATCGGCGACTTGAGCATGGCAGAAGCCGAACTGTCACTCGATGCGTCAGGACTGGTCGTTGCGCCAGGCTTCATAGACATCCACAGCCACTCGGACTTCACCCTGCTGATCGATCCCCGCGCTCACAGCCAGATCTTCCAGGGAGTCACCACCGAGTTGGTGGGCAACTGCGGTCACGGCTGTGCACCCCTGGGCACGAACCTCGAGTCCTTCACCGGCAACATCTATGGCTACCAGGATCTCCTGCCGGTCGACTGGACGACCATGGAGGGCTACCTGGCCCGCTTGGAGGAGGCCGGCCCGGCGGTCAACGTGGCCACGCTGGTCCCCAACGGGAACCTGCGCCTGGCCGCGGTGGAAGACGTCACGCGGCCGGCCCACCCCGATGAGACCGGCCGGATGGTCCGGCTGCTCGGGGAGGGACTCGACGCGGGAGCTTTCGGCTTCTCCACCGGGCTCGAGTATCCCGCCGAGCGGGCCTCGTCGGAGACGGAGCTCGTCGAGTTGTGCCGGGTCACGGCGCGCCGCGGCGGCCTGTACGCGACCCACGAGCGCAACCGGGAGGTGCTGGCCGTAGAAGCGGTAGAGGAGGGGCTACGGACCTCGGCCGCGACCGGAGTGCGCCTGCAACTCTCGCACATAATCCCTCGCCGGGGAGGACCGGCCGACTCGCTCGAGCGTTGCATAGAACTGGTCGAGGATGCCCATGAGGGTGGTATGGATGTCGAGTTCGATGCCCACACCCGCCTGCACGGCATCACCAACCTGAGTGCGGTGCTGCCCTCCTGGGCGGTCGACGGCGGCCCGGGCCTGCTGAGACGCTACTTGAGCGACCCGGCGACCAGGGGCCGCCTGAAGGGCTACGAGAGCATCATCTCGTCGTTCGGCCTGGGAGGGTGGGACCGCGTGGCGTTGTTCAGCAGCGAGGGCTCTCCCGGCAAGGTGGGCCACAACATCGCTGAGCTCACCCCCCGCGGCGGCGACGCGTTCGATACGATGTACGACCTGCTGCTCGACGAAGGGGACGACCCCCACGGAGCCCTGCTCATCGTCCACTCGTACGACGACGACATGCTGGCCCAGACCTTCCGGCACCCGCTGTGCACCACCGAATCGGACGCCACCGCCCTGTGCATGGACGGCCCGCTGGCCGGCACCACCTTCCTCGGTGCCTATACGTGGGCGGCATCGTTCTTCCGGACCATGGTTCGCGACCGCCGCGAACTGAACCTCGAAGAAGCGATCCACAAGCTCACCGCCCAAGCGGCTGACCGGATCGGGCTCGGGGACCGGGGACGGCTCGCCGAGGGAAAGCAAGCCGACATCGTCGTGTTCGATCCCGACGCGTTCTCGGACCGGGGAACTCTCGAAGACCCGAACCGTCCGGCCGCCGGCGTCCACCATGTGCTGGTCAACGGCACGCCCACCGTCCTCGACGGGAGAGAGACCGGCGTACGAGCCGGTTGCGTGTTGCGACGTTGAGGTGTACCTACGCCATGCCCCCGCACGGGAGGAAGCGTTACTGATCGTTAGAAGGACGCTGAACAATGACGATTGCAGTGGAACACGGTGGCCGGGAACAAGCGCCGGGAGGATGTGCAGGCACTGGTGACGGAGATGACCACCCCGTTCGGGATCGGCTGGGAGATCATCAACTACGACGCCGGCGAGCTATTCCAGCACCGGCTTCCGGCCATGAACTCCGGTCCGTTAGTACTTTATGCCGCCGAGACCATACCGGACCCCTCCGTCTCCCGGATGTACGACATGGACGGGATCCCGAGCGAGGCCAACGGCTTCAGCGGGTAGAACTTCATGGCCAACGCCAGCCAGGCAGCCACCGATCTCGCCGTTGCCATCGATGAGGAGATCGACCCCGCCGCCCGGTTCGAATTGGTAGCCCAACTCGGGAACTGCTGCCCGAGGACGTGCCGTGGATCCCGCTGTACGTGCTCCCGAACCTGCTGGTGTGGAATACCAGCCTCGTGGAGGGCCCACGGGAGTGGGTATCGAGCGTGTACGGTGGCTTCTACGACATCTACGACTGGACACCGGCCGGGTGAGATCACGGACCGGGCGGTGACCGGGGTGCCCGACCGGTCCCGCCGGGCTGACCGTTGATCCGATACGCGCTCCGGCGCGCTCTCCTGGCGGCCCCGATCCTGCCGGCGGCCTTCTGGGCAGCTGGGGAGATCACCAGTCCGACCGCCCAGCTCACCCTGAATCCTCGAATCACCCCTGAGGCGAAACAGGTCTATATCGAGTCGCTGGGACTGGACCAACCCTTAGGCGTGCGGTACCTCCGCTGGGTCGGGGAACCTGCTGAGCGGGAAACTCGGGACCTCGTTGGCGAAGAACGGCCAGGAGGCATGGCCCTTCGTCGAGCAGGCCATGTCCAATACGCTGGTGCTCGTAGGGTCAGCCGTAGCCGTCTCCCTGGTCGCCGGCCTCTGCGTGGGAACGCTGTCGGCTGTCCGCCAGGGATCCCTGCTCGACCACGCGGCCACCGCCGTGTCGTTCCTCGGAATCTCGATCCCGGTGTTCTGGCTGGGCCTGATGCTGCAACTGTTCTTCGGCCTGTACCTGGCGCAGTGGCCGGGAGTCTCGCCCCCGCTCCTTCCCACGGCCGGGGTCAACTCGCCGGGAACCGTCGGGTTCGACGCGGTCGACCGGATCCGGCATCTCGTCCTGCCCGCCCTGGCCCTGTCGATCCTCGGGCTCCTGCCCCGGAACCGGGGACGGGTGGTGGCAGGGGAGGCGCTCCTGGCCGGCGAGAACCTGCTGGAGGCGTCGCCGGAACGTATGCGGCAGGTCCGGGGGGCGGAGATAGCCATGATCTTCCAGGAGCCGCTCACGGCACTCAACCCGGTGTACCGGGTGGGAGACCGGATAGCCGAGATGATCCGAGCCCACCAGCCGCCGAACCGGTCGGAGGCCCGCCGCCGCGCGGCCGGTTTGCTCGACCGGGTGGGGATACCCGACGCGACCCGCAGGGCTCGCCCGTACCCGCACGAACCGTCCGGCGGGATGCGCCGGCGGGTGATGATCGCGATGGCGATCGCCCCGGAACCCGCCGTCCTGATTGCCGACGAGCCGACCACCGCCCTCGACGCCACGGTCCAGGCCCAGGTGCTCGACCTGCTCTCCGAGGTTCAACGGGGACTGCGTAGCGCCATGCTGCTGATCACCCACGACCTCGGGGTCGTGGGTGATATCGCGGACCGAGTAGTAGTGATGCACGCGGGGCCGCCGTGGAGCACGGTTCGGTCTACGACCTCTTCGAAAGACCCCGCCATCCCTACACCGAAGGCCTGCTCGACGCCGTGCCACGCGTGGACGGCACATCCCACCGCTTGACATCCATCATAGGAACGCCTCCTGCCACGGGTGGCCTCCGCTCAGGGTGCTCCTTCGCGCCCCGCTGTCACATGGCCACCGCAGTGTGCCTGGAAGAGAGACCTGACCTCCGCCGATCAGCAGGTGAGAGTGGGCCCGTGGCTGTCGCCTGCCATCACCGGTAGCCGGTGGGCAGTTGGTGCTAATCCATGAGCCAGCTAGCTCCGTCTGCATAGCGTGACCCGTGAATTCCACCCTGGCCGAGCACGGCGAGCGCCTCACTCGCATCGAGACCATCCTCGGGACTCCCGTCCCTTCTGAGGAGTGTGCTGAGAAGCCCCCGGTTGGCCCGCCGGTCGCCGGCAGAATCACAGGTCAGCGGACGGAGGGGCAACCCAGACCACCGTTTCTCAGGACCCTCCTGGAACTATTGGCCAGCCGTTCCGCCGCGCCGTACAATCCGGCACCGTGAGACCACTTGAGGACATCCGGGTTGTCGCCGTCGAACAGTATGGCGCCGGTCCGTTCGGCACCCTCCACCTGGCCGACCTCGGAGCGGAGGTCATCAAGATCGAGGAGCCCCGCTTCGGCGGCGACGTGGGCCGCTACATCCCGCCCTTCCACGAGGGTGAGGACAGCCTCTTCTTCGAGACCTTCAACCGGAACAAGAAGAGCCTCTCGCTGAGCCTCACCGTCCCCGAGGGGCGGCGCGTATTCGAGGATCTGGTTGCGAAGAGCGATGCGGTCTTCTCGAACCTGCGCGGTGACGTCCCGGCCAAGCTGGGCCTGCGGTACGACGACCTGGCACAGGTAAACCCCCGCATCGTGTGCGTCTCGGTGAGCGGGTTCGGGATGGCCGGACCGATGGCGAAAGAGCCGGCCTACGACTACATCCTCCAAGGGCTGGCAGGGTGGATGAGCCTGACGGGGGAACCCGACGGCCCGCCTACCAAGACCGGCCTGTCGCTGGTCGACTTCTGCGGGGGCTACGTAGGGGCCATCGCCCTGCTCTCCGGCGTCCACGCCGCCAGGCGGGACGGCAAGGGCATGGACTGCGACATCAGCCTCTACGACGTAGCGATCTCGCTGCTCAGCTACCCTGCCACCTGGCACCTCAACCGGGGCTGGGAGCCCGTCCGGGCCACCCGTTCCGCCCATCCGTCACTGGTGCCCTTCCAGCTCTTCAAAGGAAGTGACGGCGCCTGGTTCCTAGTCGGGTGCGCCAAGGAGAAGTTCTTCGACCGGTTGGCGGAGGTCGTCGGACGACCTGACCTGGCCGACCATCCCGACTACGCCACCTTCGTTGATCGGGGTAAGAACCGGGACGCGCTCATCGAAATCCTGGACGACCTGTTCGCAACCCAGACAGCCGTCTACTGGATGGACCGCCTCAAGGCGGCCGGCGTGCCGACCGGACCGATCCAGGGGTTGTCCGAAGCTATGACCCACCCCCACACCATTGCCCGGCAGTTGATCGTGGAGACCCCCCACGACGTATTCGGCCCGGTCCTCGCTCCGGCCAGCCCCGTGCGGGTAGGCGACCCCGCCGACGTCGAGTACCGGCGGTCACCCAAGCGCAACGAACATGCCGACGAGATCCTTCGCTCGTTGCTGGGTTACGACGATGACACGATCTCCGGATTCCGCGACAGCGGAGCCTTCGGAGAGATCGGATGATCGCTGGTCCCACCCTGGCGGAGCTGGAAGCACCGAGCCCTGGGACTCCTGCGGCGGCAGGACGCCGGTGATCCCCTCCGCTATCCGCCCGCCCAGCTTCCCCTGGTTCGACTACTCGCGCTACTCCTTCTCGCTCGGACTCTCGCTCGGGCCCGACCGGGCAACCCTGTCCGGCCACTCGGCCTCCGCCTACGATCCCGAGCGGGCCCGGATAGTGGTGGACGGCGGAATGGCCCGCCAGACCCGGACCGCCTACCAGAAGATCGGGACGATCCTGCGCGCCGCCGGCCTTGACCTCGAAGACGTGGTCAGGGTGGTGGAGAACGTGACCGTCGCCGGGATAGACCACTACGCCGAAGCAGAACAGGTCCGCGGCGAGGTGTTCGGTCCGCATCGTCCGGCGGTGAACACGGTGGTCGTTCACCGCCTGCTCAGGCCGGCCGCTCTGATCGAGATCGAGGTCACCGCCCGTCGTGGGGGTGGGCGGCCCGGCGGCAGCGAGATGCCGGCTGATCGGCCCTCCTATACGCCGGCCAGGGGAGCCGGGGACATCGTGTACCTCAGCACCGTGCTCCCCTACAACGAGGCGGGCGAGTTGGTGGGCGAGAACGACCCGGAGGCCCAGGTGAGGCAGATATTCCGCAACGCCGCCGCCGTTCTCGAGGTCTGCGGCCTCACCATGAGCAACGTGGTCAAGACCCTGGAGATGATCCGCCCCGAGGCACTGGAGGGCTACCGCCGCACGGGCCTGCCTCGCAAGGAGTACTTGGGACCTGTATACCCGGGGGCAGCCGGCATCCTGCAGGATCGAGTTGCGCCCGACGACCGGGTTTTGATCTCCTACGACTTCACCGCCTCCCGCCTGCCCGCGGAGGCCGTGAACCCGGGCTGGGACCGCTACAGCAAGCTGACTTACTCGCCGGCCGTGCGCACCGGGGACATGCTGTTCATGTCCGGGCAGGCGGCCCTCGATCCCGAAACGGGACGCGCAATGTACCCGGGCGACGTGGCCGCCCAAGCCGACTACACCTACGCCAACATCCTGAAGGTCGTAGAAGCGGCCGGAATGGGCCCCGAAAACGTGGTGAAGACCATCGAGTACGTCACACCCGAGGGATTGGCCGGATACCGCGGGGTGGCAGGCGTTCGCAGGCGCCGACTGCTCGAGCCCTGGCCCGCCTCCACAGGCGCTCTCTGCCATTCGTTGCTGCGGAAGGAGTTCCTCATCGAGATCGACCCGCTGGCCATGGCCTTCCCCCGCTAGCCCTGGTTCTTCATGTTTCCGGACACACCCACGTCAGAACGCCAGACCAACCACATTATCGGCGGCCGGGTTAGGGTACAGCCCTCGGGCGAAGGCCGCGCCGGACCGAGACGGGCCAACCAAGTGGGCCGTAATACCTGGTCAGAAGCTCATCGCCCACACGCCGTTCGTCCGGCGCAAACTACCCGCATGAACAATCGGGGCTAGGCAACTGAGGGGTGCCCGGCCGGAAAGCGCCATCGTAGGTGTCGGCGAGTCGGAGTTGGGGGTGACAGGATGCTCCATCTACCAACTCCAGACCCAGGCGGCGCTCGCCGCTCTCGACGAAGCCGGACTGTGTATGGCGGACGTGGACGGCCTCGCCACCACCGGAGTGGAGCGGTTCAGCGCCACCGCCATGGCCGAGTACTGGGGTCTGGAGCCCGCCTGGGTCTCCTCGACCATGGAGGGGGGTGCCTCCTTCGAGTTCATGGTGAGCGACGCCGTCGACGCCATCCGTTCCAAGCGGTGCGACGTGGCGCTCATCTCCTATGGCTCCAACCAGCGCTCGGCGGCGGCCCGGCGCCTCGGCGGAGTGGTCCAGGCCCACACACCCGCCACCCAGTACGAGACCCCTTACGGTGTGCTCAGCCCGCTTTCCTTGTATGCCATGGCTGCGCAGCGCCATTTCCACGAGTACGGAACCACCAGCGAGCAACTCGCTGAGATAGCTGTCGCGGCCCGGGAGTGGGCACTCCTGAATCCGAAGGCCTACCGCTACGGGTCCGGGCCCATCACCGTAGAGGACGTTACGGCCTCCCCCATGATCTCCACCCCCCTGCACCGGCTGGACTGCTGTCTGGTGGTGGACGGCGGGGGTGCGGTGGTTCTGACCACCCTCGACCGGGCGAGGGACCTCCCCAAAACCCCCATCCGTGTTCTGGGCTGCGGACAGAGCACCACCCACATCACCATGTCGCAGATACCCGACCTCACCCGCACAGGCGCGGTGGACTCCGGTGCCCGGGCCTTCGCCGAGGCGGGCCTCGGGCCGGACGACGTGGACATCGCGGAGGTGTACGACAGCTTCACGATCACCGTGTTGCTGAGCCTGGAGGCGCTGGGTTTCTGCGCCCGCGGGGAGGGAGGGGCCTTCGTCGAGGGAGGAAGGATCCGCCCGGAGGGGTCATTCCCGCTCAACACCAACGGGGGTGGCCTGTCCTACTGCCATCCGGGGATGTACGGCGTGCTGTTGCTGGTCGAGGCGGTGCGCCAACTCAGGGGCGAGGCCGGTAAGCGACAGGTGCCCGGCGTCGAGGTTGCCCTGGCGCACGGAACCGGTGGGATCCTCTCCACCCACGGCACAGTGCTCCTAGGAGTAGATCGATGATCCCTGACGTCTCTCCCGAGGCCCGGGAGTGGTGGGAGGCCACCAGGGAACGCCGCCTGCTGGTCCAGTCGTGCGATGGCTGCGGGCACCGGCAGCACTATCCGCGGGCGATTTGCAAGGGCTGCGGCAGGACGGATCTGGGGTGGGTCGAGGCAGAGGGTGGTGGCACGGTGTACTCGTTCACGCATAGCCACCGCTCCCCCGATCCCTCCAGCCTCAAGCCGCCCTACACGATCGCCATCGTCATCCTCGACGAGGGCCCCCGGCTTCTGACAACCGTCACCGGCGACGGAATCCGCTGCGACATGAGAGTCCGGCTAGGTTGGAAGCCCTTGGACGACGGCCGGTACCTTCCCGTTTTCGAGACAGACCCAGAGGAGGCCTGATGGACTTCAGCCTGAGTGACGAGCACGCACTGTTCCGCTCCACGGTCCGCGACTTCGTGAACCGTGAGATACGACCGGTGGCAATCGAGTGGGAACACAGCGGGCGCTATCCCACCGAGATAGTGGAAACCATGAAACAACTGGGCCTGTTCGGCCTGACCGTTCCCGAGGAGTACGGTGGTCTGGGCGCCGATCTGATCACCCTGGCCATCGTGTTCGAGGAGATAAGCCGCGCCTGGATGGGAATTGCCGGGATCCTGGGTAGCCACACCCTTTCCTGCTTCATGATCGCCAAGCACGGAACCGCGGAACAGCGCCGGAAGTCCCTGCCCGAACTGGCCACCGGCGCCCGCCGCACGGGCGTAGCCCTGACCGAGCCCGATGCCGGGACGGATCTCCAGGGCATCAAGACCCGCGCCATCCGGGACGGCGACCACTACGTGATCCAGGGCACCAAGCTGTGGATCACCAACGCCCGCCATGCTGATCCGCTACCCGTTCTCGCCAAGACCGATCCGGAGGCCGTGCCCCCGCACAAGGGGATGAGCGTGCTGCTGGTCGACGCCGGAACGCCCGGTTTCACGGTGTCCCGGGATCTCCCCAAACTGGGCTACAAGGGAACCGAAAGTTGCGAGGTGGCGCTCGACGAGGTGCGCGTACCGGTGTCCAACCTGCTGGGCGGCGTGGAGGGCCGCGGTTTGCAGCAGGTGCTGAGCGGCCTCGAGATCGGACGCATCAACATCGCCGCCCGAGGAGTGGGTATAGCCCAGGAGGCGTACACCCAGGCGCTCGCCTACAGCCGCGACCGGAATGCCTTCGGGCGTCCCATCTCCGAGTTCCAGGCCATCCAACTGAAGCTTGCCGAGATGGCGACGAAGGTTCAGGCAGCCCGGCTGCTCACCTGGTGGGCAGCCGCCGAGGCCGACAAGGGCAAGCGGGTCGACATCGAGGCCGGCATGGCCAAGTACTTCGCCTCGGAAGCCGGGGTGGAGAACTCGCTGGACTCGATGCGGATCCACGGTGGCATGGGATACTCGCAGGAACTCGACATCGAACGCCTCTACCGGGACGCTCCCCTCATGGTGATCGGCGAGGGGACCAACGACATCATGAAGATGGTGATAGCGAAGGGCCTCGTTTCCGAGCGCACAGTGATCGATTAACCCCGATTCTTAATGCGGGGGTTTGGATCTCCGCGAACGGGGGAGTGGGATATGAGCTTCTGACCAGGCACTACGGGTGTTTCGACAGTCCTGTCTCGGCCCGGCGGGACCTTCACCCGTCGGGTGAAGTTAGGCCCAGTCTCGATCATGTGGTTGATGTGGCATG
>JAPOQZ010000185.1 GCA_026710435.1 bacterium
ACCGCCTCGACGGTTTTCGCGGTCTCGGCACCCCCGGAACCGGTGCATGTCAGGCGGAGGAGGCTATCTCCAGCGAATTCCCGATACAGGACACTAGCCTCTCGTGTCGGGAGTTCGTAACAGAAAACAGGCTACACCCACACCCCCACCGAACCCCGAGAACGTGAAAACCGCCCGACGTGCCTCTCCCGTTGGGATCCCACCCCCGCCGCCACCTCCAAGGGTCACGGACGCGACCTTCTATCCCCTGCGTGGGCCGGTTCCGGACAATATGAACCCCGCCACGGTCCGCTCGACGTCGGAAACGAACCGCTGGTGCATACGGCTATCTACCATTATGCAATGAGCCTGTGACAGACACGATCCTCTCGTAACCGTGGCCGGATCCGGTTCGGCTCAGCCAGTCCGGAACGCAAGCGAAACAGAGATACAGGACGCTATGAGGGTGCTGAGCGATCCGCCGGCGGCCTGGCAATCGCCGGCATGACTCCTGGGTCGGAGGGCGGCAGGCCGGAGCAATCGTCATCGTTCAGACCCTCCTGGGAAGCGGCTGACTGGTCTTTAGGCATCACCGGGAACCCTTGTTAGGGTCGGTGCCCGACGCTCGGTGAGAGGAGACCCCGAAAATGGACCTGATGCCAGGAGTGGAGGCCCGATCGGTCGCCACCAGCCGACTCCGCACCCAGTACTACCAGGCCGGACCCGAAGACGGTGTCCCTGTAGTGATGATCCACGGGAACCTCTCGACCGGACGATTCTTCGAACACCTCTGGCCCGGCGCGCCAGGCCGTTACCGTTTCATCGCTCCCGACATGCGGTCCTTCGGCCGGTCGGATCCGGCGCCGATCGACGCCACGCGGGGACTGGACGACTGGGCTGACGACACCAGGGCACTCCTCGAGGCGCTGGAGATCGACAGCCCTCCCCACCTGGTCGGATGGTCCACCGGCGGCGCCGCCATCGCCTCCTACGCGATGGACCACCCCGTGGCATCGCTGACCTTCATCGACCCCGTCTCCCCCTACGGGTACGGAGCGACGCACCGGGACGGGACGCCCTGCCAGCCGGACTGGGCCGGTACCGGCGGCGGGACCGGCAACCCCGAGTTCACCAGCCGGCTAGCGGCCGGGGACCGCTCCGGCGACGACCCGGTCTCGCCCCGCAACGTCATGAACTCCTCCTACTGGTCGCCCGAATACCGGCTTCCGGCGGAACGGGAGGAGATCCTGGTAGACGAGGTTCTACTCACCGTCACCGGCGACGACGGCTATCCGGGTGACCTGGCGCCCTCCGAGAACTGGCCGGGTGCGGCACCCGGAAGCCGGGGCATACTCAACGCCCTCTCCGGCAAGTACTGCAACTGGGCGGGCCTGGTCGACCTCCCGGATAAGCCCCCCGTTCTGTGGACTCACGGTTCCGATGACATCGTCGTAGCCGACGGCTCATCGTGGGAGATGGGCAGCCTCGGCCAGATGGGGGTCATCCCCGGCTGGCCCGGCGAGGACGCCTTCCCGCCCCAGCCCATGGTCACCCAGATCCGGGATGTGCTCGAACAGTACGCGGCCAACGGGGGTCGGGTAGAGATGGAGATGTTCGAAGGCTCCGGCCACGGACCCCATATCGACGCCGCCGAGAACTGGTCCGACACGTTCTTCGCATTCCTGGCCTCCATCGACTGACGAAGCCGAGAGTCCGGAGGAATCGGTCCGGGAACTGTTCCCGAGCGATGTCGCTCAAAGCCCCACTGGCGACCACGACCGGCGCGACGCAACCACTCGCGCAGCCAGCCTGCTCGCCGGTCGACCACCGCCGACCGGGCCTTACCTCGTGGCGGGAACCGTCTACCGGCACCAGAATCGGTTGTCGCGATGTTAAGCAACCGGGACGCTAATCTCCCGGACCATCGGGGGAGATGCCAGGGCTATCGGGACTCAACTGCCCGGTGAGTCCAGCTGGTTGCAGGGTTGCCGGCGGGCCTGTCAAGCGGCCTTCGCATCCGACGGAAGTGATACGTTCAAGATCCGACACCACCACCCGACCGAAGAACGACTAGGAGTAGCCATGACGATGCAAGACACCAACCGAAACGGCGAGGCGGCGGCAGCCGGGACCACCGTGCTCCACGAGGCATCCGGCATGATGGGTTCTCTGGCCAACCACCGCTGGTGGCCCGAACAGTTGAACCTGAGACCTCTCGGCAAGAACTCGCCCCTGATCGATCCGATGGGTGACGATTTCGATTACGCCGCCGAGTTCAACAGCCTCGACCTCGCCGCGGTGAAAGTCGACATCGAGGAGGTGCTGACCACTTCGCAGGACTGGTGGCCGGCCGACTACGGACATTACGGACCGCTGATCATCCGGATGGCGTGGCACAGCGCCGGCACCTACCGCACCTTCGACGGGCGGGGTGGCGGCGGCTCGGGCACTCACCGCTTCGCGCCGCTCAACAGCTGGCCCGACAACGCGAACCTGGACAAGGCACGGCGCCTGCTATGGCCCGTCAAGCAGAAGTACGGCCGCAAGATCTCGTGGGCGGACCTGATGATCCTCGCCGGGAACGTCGCTCTGGAGTCGATGGGCTTCGAGACCTCCGGCTTCGGTGGAGGCCGCGAGGACGTGTGGGAGCCCGAGGAGGACATCTACTGGGGACCGGAGACCGAGTGGCTTGGTGACGAGCGCTACAGCGGCGACCGGGAACTTGCCAACCCCCTGGGCGCGGTGCAGATGGGCCTGATCTACGTGAACCCCGAAGGCCCCAACGGTCGGCCCGACCCGGTGGCGGCGGCTCGGGACATCCGGGAGACCTTCGCTCGCATGGCCATGAACGATACCGAGACGGTGGCGCTCATCGCCGGCGGGCATACCTTCGGGAAGACGCATGGCGCCGCGAATGCCGACCGGTACGTCGGCCGCGAGCCGGAGGGCGCCGGCGTGGAGGAGCAGGGCCTCGGGTGGGCGAACACGTTCGGATGCGGGAAAGCGGGAGACGCCATCACGAGCGGGCTGGAGGGTGCCTGGACACCCACCCCGGTGACCTGGGACAACACCTTCTTCGAGACTCTCTTCGGCTACGACTGGGAACTCACCAAGAGCCCGGCGGGTGCGTGGCAGTGGGTTCCCGCCGACGGGGCAGCGGCCGGCACGGTGCCCGACGCTCACGACCCGTCGAAGCGTCACACGCCCGTCATGTTGACCACCGACCTCTCGCTTCGCATGGACCCCCTGTACGAACCGATCTCGCGACACTTCCTCGAGAACCCCGACGAGTTGGCCGATGCCTTCGCCAAGGCGTGGTTCAAGCTCACCCATCGCGATATGGGACCCCTGACCAGGTATCTGGGTCCGGAAGTCCCCGAAGAGCAGTTCATCTGGCAGGACCCCGTCCCACCGGTCGACCACGAACTGGTCGACAGCCACGACATCGCCGCTCTCAAGGCACAGATCCTCGACTCCGGCCTCTCCGTCTCCAGGCTCGTGTCGACCGCATGGGCCTCGGCGTCGACGTTCCGCGACAGCGACAAGCGCGGTGGAGCGAACGGTGCCCGCATCCGACTCGCCCCGCAGAAGGACTGGGAGGCCAACGATCCTTCCGAACTGGCAGCCGCGCTGGCGGTCCTCGACGGGATCCGGACCGCGTTCAACAGTTCCCAGACCGGGGGCAAGAGCGTGTCCCTCGCGGATCTGATCGTCCTGGGCGGGTGCGCCGCGATAGAGGAGGCGGCGCGCAATGCGGGCTGCGAGGTCGAGGTTCCGTTCTCGCCGGGCCGCACCGACGCCTCGCCGGACCAGACGGACGTCGAGTCTTTCGCCGTGCTGGAACCGGCTGCCGACGGGTTCCGCAACTACTCCCGGACCGGCAACGTGCGACGGCCCGAGGAGCTGCTCGTGGACCGGGCAAGCCTGCTGTCGCTGACCGCCCCGGAGATGGCGGTCCTCGTCGGCGGCCTCCGCGTCCTCGGCGCCAACTCCGGTGGATCCTCGCTCGGCGTGCTGACCGACCGCGCCGGGACGCTGACCAACGACTTCTTCGCGAACCTGCTCGACATGGGAACGCGGTGGGAGGAATCGGACGCCGCGAACGTCTACGCGGGTGTCGACCACGAGACCGGCGCCACCAAGTGGACGGCCACCTCGGTGGACCTCGTGTTCGGTTACAACTCGCAACTCCGAGCCATTGCCGAGGTCTACGGAGCAGCCGATGCCCAGGAAAAGTTCGTGCAGGATTTCGTAGCGGCGTGGAACAAGGTCATGAACCTCGACCGGTTCGACCTGGTCTGAGAACGGCATAACGTCCTCGGAGGGCGACCCTCCAGAACGTGGGAACTGAACGCTCCGGTAGGCCCGGCATCGGCCCGCTGCACCGCGGGACGGTGACCACCCGGTCCCAGGCATAGTCCGACCATGGTCTGCCGGAGTTGAGGGTCGCCCGTGCACGCAGGAGGTGCATGGGTTCCGAGAGCATCGAGCGGAACCGTTGCTCCGGCCCCGCCCAGGAGGCACGGATGTAGCCCGCACCGGTGAGGCTTCCGACCAGGGGACTCTTAGCCATCGGAGATTTCGTTAGGATCGGTCACCGACGCGCCCAGACGAGATCTCCCAGGGGGTTCATGTTGTCAATACGAAGGTTCACAGATGTAGAGGCCTACCAGCATGCCGACGACGGCTACTACTACCGCCCGCTCGTGGCCGGGAAGGAACTGTTCTCCTACGTGGCCCACGTGCCCGCCGGCGGCTACATGCCCCCCGACGCCGAGGAGGCGGAACTGTTCGAACTCTCCCTGTTCATGCTGGAGGGCGAACTCGACGGGATCCTGGACGAGGATCGGGTCGCCCTCACCGCGGGTGACGCGCTGCACATCCCCCGGGGGATGCCCTTCGGGGTGGAGAACAAGGGTTCGGCCACCGTATCGTTCGTGCTCAGCTTCGCTCCCCCACCCCCCAACGTGGACCTCGACACGATGAAGCAGTCGGCCATCGAGCGGGGCCGGGTGGTCATCGAGGCCGGCGATGTCGAGGACGTGGTGGGCCCCGTCACCTTCCCGGCTTAGCTACCGGTGGCGATCAAGGCATCGACCGGCGCTCCGGCGATCATCCCATGAAGGGACCCGGCTACTTCCGGGACGAGAACCGCTTCGTCGAGGTGGACGGGGCGACGCTGGCCGGCACGCTCACGCTGCCCACCACCGACGGTCCGTGGCCCGTTACGCTCCTTATCGGGGGTACTTTCTCGGATCTGAGGGACGCCGATGCAGACCCGAGGCGGTTCCCCGGAGCTCCCAAGAGAGGCATGTACGCCATCCTGGCCCGCGGGCTGGCGAAGGCAGGCATCGCTTCGTTCCGCTTCGACCGGAGGGGCGCCGGCGAGAGCACCGGGGAGTTCGGCGTGGAGCGCGCCGAGGAGGTCGCCGACGCCGGCGCCGTGTGGCGTTGGGTCCGGTCCCTGCCGGAATGCAACGGCAAGGCGGCCATGCTCGGCCATAGCGCCGGCGCCTACGTGCTGTGCCGGGTGGCGCTCGAGGTGGCCCAGCCCGATGCGGCAGTGCTCCAGGGCGCCCTCTACCGCACGATCGCGGAGCTCCTCGAGTACAACTACCGCCTGGTGCGGAATTACCTGGGCCTCGGGGACTCCCAGGTGGCGTGGGTGAAGGAGCAATCCCCGAAGGCTTACGAGGACGCGATGATGATGGACGCCACCGTCAAGGCCATCGAGAACCGGGAGCCGGTGGCCGTGGCCGAGGTCGACGGGGAGACGATAACCCGCGACCTATCGAGCCTCCGGTACGACCTGGACCTCCCTCCCGAGGACCAGTTCCGCCACCTGGCCGCCCCGACTCTCGTCCTGCACGCCTCCGAGGACCTGAACGTCCCGGTGGAGGACGCCTTCAACACGGTCCGGGCGCTATGGGCGGCCGGGAATCGGGACGTGGAACTGCGGATACTCCCGGCCGGCAACCACTCCTTCCAGATCGATTCAGATGACTACGAGACCCGGGTACAGGAGAAGATCACCGCCCACAACTTCGCCCGGCCGTTCGATCCGCTCTATCCGGCCGTCGTGATCGATTACCTGGAGCGAAGACTCACCTGACCCAGTTCCTGCTCACGCTTGTCAGCAGCCACGGCCTCGACGAGCGTGCGCTCGCCGGCCACAACTCTGCTTAGGAGGGTGCTGAGCAATCCACCAACGGCCTGCCAACCGCCGGCACAATTCCCTGGATCGGCGGTTGGCAGGCCCGAGCAATCGTCATTGGTCAGCACCCTCCTAGACGTCGATCTTGTAGATGCGGGCTGCGGAGCCGCCCAGAATCGCGGCCATCTCGTCGTCTGAGAACGGAGCGGCGCCCCTTCGCTCAGCCACTTTATTGGCGCTCTGGTATACGTCCGGGACGGTCGACTCTTCCCGACCCGTGCGCACCTTGTCGCTGTTATTGGATCCGTACAACACGCGGTCGAGAGCGGACAGTGACCTGAAGACCTCCAACGTTCTGTACAGGCGCTCCGGTCCCGTCTCGGAGAAGTGGTACATGTCTGCGTAGAAGTTCGGGTGTTTCGCGACCATCAGGACACACTGATCGAGCCACGGCACACCCAGTGCGACGATGAGCTTCAGGTCGCGGAAGCGGCGGCCGACCTCGTCGATGAGCACCGGATCGGCGTGGACCAGCTTCGCGGTGATGGTCGGGGTCCAACCCGTGAAGATGTGTACCGGAATGTCCAGTTCGATACACCGTTCGTAGATCGGGTCGAGACGGCGATCGTTCGGCGAGTAGTGCTGGTAGGAAGCCACCAACTTCACCGCCCGGAAGTCCAGGTCCAGCACGCAGCGGTCGATCTCCTCCAAGGCTGCGGGAACGTCACGGATCGGATCCACGCAGACGACCCCTTTGAGACGGTCCGGGAACAGCGCGACCTGCTCGGCGGTGTAGTCGTTGGGAACGAACACCTTATGCTCCTCCGGGAAGTCCGGATGCCAGGTCGTACGGCGTAGGTCGGCACCCTGCACCAGACCCACGTCGATTCCGGAGCGGTCCAACAGATCGACCATCCAAGCCCCGTCCGTCGACCCGAAGACACCCCCGTAAGGGCGGTAGATCTCGGTCATCCACCAGTCCGGTACCTGGCTCGGCGTCTCAGTCAAGTGAAGGTGGCAATCAACCGTAACCATCGGTACATCTCCTGTTCGCATGTATCCCACCGGTACACACAACCTCGAGCAAGGCCGTCAGCATTAGCCGGGTCAGCCTAGAGTTCAATGAACTCGAGCCAGTTGCCCTCCGGATCCTGGAAGTAGACCACACCCCAATCGTCACCGTCGGGTGTCTTCGAGAAGATCGGATCGGTAACAAAGGACACCCCTTTGGCTACAAGCTCCTCGTGGGCTTTGGAAAGATCGTCTACAAGGAAACAGACGTGGCTCGCTCCCAGATTGTTCAACTCGACGTGACCGTCGCTCGAAAGAGGTTCCAGATACTGGATGAATTCGACCATGTGTCCGTCGTCCCCGAGACCGAGAAAGACCTCGATCCGGCGGGCCCCCGGTATTCCTGCGTGATCGCCGTCGGGACCCGCTTCCATCTCGTAGCGTTCGAGCAGGGTCAGACCGAGGTCCTCCGTGTAGAACCTGAGCATCTCATCGAGATCCCGAACCACAACACCGGAGTGGTTGATGCTACTGATCATCCTTCGCCCTTCAATCGTGAACCGTTCGTACTCTAGGAGGGTGCTGACCAATGACGATTGCTGGGGCCTGCCGTCCGCCGACCAGGGATTATGTCGGCGGTTGGCATGCCGCTGGTGGATTGCTCAGTACCCTCCTAGGAGGGTGCGCCGGGCGAACTCTCACGAGTCCCGGCGAGATCTCCGCCCGCCCGGTTCGGGTTGGAACGGGCCGTCGCGAGCGTCGAGGAACGCCCGAATGCCTCCCGTGCGAAATGCCTCATCGAGGTGCCGCACATCCGGTGAGTCGCTGGAAGCGTGGGCGATGGTCGAAAGGAACGCCATCACATTGTGGGCGTTCCTCAGACCCATCGCCTCCAAGCCGTAGGTCGTGATCGCCTTGTTGAGACGCACCGAGTCGGCGGGAACCATGGCGATCCTCCGGGCAAGGGCGTAGGCTCGCTCCAGTAACTCCTCGGCCGGTACCACCTCGTTCACAACGCCCATCCGCAGCGCCTCCACCGCACCGAAATGGTCGCCGGTCAGCGTGTAGCGGTGAGCGTTCTTCCAGCCCGCCAGAACGGCGAACAGGATCGAGGAACTTGAAATCCCCCTCACCTCCGGCTGTCCGAAGGTAGCGTCCTCGGAGGCGATGGTGATGTCCGAACACAGCGCGTACCAGAACCCTCCGCCCAGGCACCAGCCGTTGACCGCGGCGATCACCGGGGTCGACAACTCCATCACATGCATGAAGCCTTCCGTGCTTCTCTGATTGATGTCAAGCCACTCGCGGAGCCTGGTGCTGGCGCTGGCCTCGTCCCCCGGAACATCCTCATCGAAGTCGTAGCCTGCCGAGAAGGCTGATCCTGAGCCGGTCAGGACTATTGCCCTCGTGCTCGGATCGCTATCGGACCGGTCAAGCGCGTGATGGAGTTCCCGCTCGAGACGGTACGAAATGGCATTCATCGCGGCCGGGCGATTGAGGGTGATCGTGGCCACCGCATCGTCCTGGCTAAGGATGAGAAACTCGTAATCCAACTGGCACTTCCATTCCCCGAAGGGCTGCCTGCCGACACCGAACGACTTCCGGCGGCGGCCCAGCGATCAAACCGAACAGGCGCCGGCGACTGCTCGACGCGGTCAACACTATCAGCGGGCGGCGAGCACACGGCCTTTCGGTTGTAGACTCGCTCCGCGATCTCACGGGAAGTAGGACCGGATGCTGGAAGACCTGGGTGTCGAGGGTTTCGTGGGGACGCCGTTCCACAAGCGGAGTGCGGCGGCTGTCGAGACATCTTCCTGGTTCCCGTGGCCACCGTACATCGTGCCCGACATCTACACCGACTTCATCGAGGAACTGGCCACGATGCGGACGGCAGCCACTCTCAACGAGATGTCTCCCCTGTCCAAGACCCGCATCACCGGCCCTGACGCTTCCCGGCTGGCGGACAGGATCCTCACCCGGAATGCCCTGGCTCAGAGGGTCGGCCAGATTCTCTACTCACCGTGGTGCAACGAAGACGGCAAGATGGTCGCCGACGGCCTCGTCTTCCGTTTCGGAGAAGAAGAGTACGTGTTCGTCGCCGGACCCCAGAAACAATGGTTGACGATGAACGCCGGCGGACTCGACGTCGAGGTCGACGACATCAGCCCCTCGATCGGCATCCTCGCCCTGCAGGGTCCCAAGTCCACCAATGTGCTGGAGGATGCGACCGGCGAGGATTGGTCTTCCCTCAAGTTCTCCCGGATCAGGAGGACAGAGATCGCCGGCGCACCTGTCGATGTGAGCCGGCAGGGCTTCACCGGTGAGGTGGGCTACGAACTGTGGGTGTCCCCGGAGGGTGCTTGCCCGATGTGGGACGCCCTGATGGAGGCGGGTAGGGACTACGGTCTCCGCCCGGCCGGCGAGTACGCCATCGACATCGCTCGGGTGGAAGCCGGTCTCCTCATCATCGGAGCCGACTACATGGGCGCCGGCCCCGACCCCACTCCTCCCGTCGACGACCCTACGCAGATGCGGGAATGCTCCCCCTTCGAGCTCCGGCTCGGGCGCTTCGTCGACTTCGACAAGCCGGACTTCGTCGGCAGGCAAGCCCTCATGGAGGAGCAGGCTGCCGGTGGCGCCCCCCGACGCATGGTCGGGCTCACCATCGACTGGCGGGCGATGCTCGAGTACCAGCTCGAACGGGGCGAACTAGTGCAGATGTTCCCAAGGGTCCATGACATGCCGCTGCCGGTGATCGACTCCGGCCACCGGGTGGGTTACGCGACGAGCGTGACCTGGGGACCGTCGGTCGGCAAACTCATAGGCCTCGGCCACATCGACAGGGAGTCCGCAAACCTCGGAACGGAGGTCTCCGTGCTTTGGTCGGCCAACGGCAGGACGGTCGAGATCGGCGCCGAAACAGTCGGCCTACCCTTCCGTCCCCACCGGCGCGCCTGAGCCCACGGCTGGAGTAGTCAGCGCCCGCTATTGGGCGATGCAGATCGCGGCGCCACGGCCAAGGGACTTACACCGGGATCAGGGCGGGTCCCACGCTGATTACACCTCGGGTGCCCGCCGACCCGGGTCTATAGAAGCCCGTGACCGGGAACCGGTTGGCGGGTGGCGCCTCAGGCGGGTCGCTCACCAACCGGATAGCTAGGTCCTCCAATACCCCCTCACATCCGGCCCATTCGTGTATCTTGTCGATGAGATCGGACAGCTGATCGGCGCCGCCGGTGAAGCCGGAGTCGTCCTCGGCCCACCATGTTGCTCTATCGTGGAGATTCAGGTATATCCGCACGCTGTTCATCGGGTTGACCCTTCTGCACTGGACAGGAACAACGTTACTTGTTCTCAATTCGAGAGTATCAGGCATCTGAAGCCATCATCCATATCTACTGTCCAGCTGTAGGACCGTCATAGTTACGGCTGATGAATTGTGCCATCAGCGGTACGGCGAACGAGTACTTTCCGAAGCGGTGCTTGTAGATGAACCCACGATTCGTCAACGTCGACAGCATCTGGCTGATGTGACTTCGCGAGAAGCCCTTCTCCAAAACGACTTTCGCCCTCTCCACGACTTCCGAGATAGTGAACTCCCCCTCCGGGTTGTCGAGGTTGGCGATCACCCATAGAAGCTGTTGCCGGCGGTCGGTGGTCCTTGCCCATCGCCCGGAGAAGAAGTCTGTGTCGAGCTTCCGTTGGATTGACTCGACGGGTACCCCTGTATCTTCATCGTCCCTGACCTGCTGGATAAAGACATCGAACACTTCTCGACAGATGAACTGGATGAAATACGGATAGCCAGCGGCCTGCCTCATTATCGTCCGGATAGAGGACTCGGTGAATCGAACCGGGCATTCGGCCACTTCGATCGGCCGTTTGATCGCGTCCCTGCTCGCCTGTTCGCTCAGGCGCCCGAGCTTCACAACGCGGAACATTTTCTCTGAGAAGGTCCTCGCATCAACCAGCTTGGGGAGCAGTGTCGGTAAACCGCTCAAGACCAGCATGAACCTCATCTCTCTCTTTTGTAGGGATTGGAATATGTCGAGCAGCATAGATAGTGGGTAGTTATGATTCTTCGCGTGATCTGACAGATTCTGTGCCTCGTCATAGGCGAAGACCACGCGGCCACGCCCATGCGATGCGAGGATCGCCGAGACGTATTCGAGAACGCCCCTGAGCTTGTCCGCGATCAGTCCGGGGGTATCCGAAAAGAGTCTTTCAAGTGTCCGGTAATCGAGGGCCGCCTGCCGGGATCCGTCAGGATCGGGGTGGAAGCCGACCGGTGCGGCGGCCTGGATCGTGAAGGACGACGTGACCATCGAGAGGTCCGTCAGCAGGCGCTGGGCGAGATTCGCCTCCGTCAGGCTGGCCGTCTCCGAGAGATCAGCGCCCACCCAGAGCCATCCGGCATTGATCGCCTTCGGCTTGAACTTGTCGAGCAGTACGGTCTTGCCGACGCCGCGTAGCCCTGTCAAGACCATGTTGTCGAGGATCACATCCTGATCCAAGAGCCTGGCGAACTCCGCGAACGCATCTTCCCGCCCTGCCAGGTAGGGGGGCATGTGCCCCGCACCCGGCCGGTATGGATTCTTGAACTCCGTTGGGGCCACGGCCACTGGCGCCATCGCCACCGCCTCCCTGTCGTTATGTGACTAGCTACATGTAGTGTGCATCATAACTTTAGTCCAGAAAGTTGCCACAGCTAAACGTGCCAAAGCTGCGGTACGTACTCCTCCGGTCGACTTCGGGATGTCGCGGTGTACCGAGTAGTTTGGGCGACGGCCGGGAGGGAAGCAACGTGAGCGACGAATCGATGAAACAACCACGATGCGTTTGTCTGGTCGGTGTCCGACCTGCTGCGGAGTGTGCACAAGCAGTCCGAGTACGGGTATGAATAGCTCAGAATATGGATCAGCCGGGCGCATAGAGCAGTTCTTGGCGAAGTACCCGGACGGACGCCTCACGGTCGCAGTCGGGTACGCAAGCGTTAAGGGGCTCGCCTGGCTCGCCCGCCACACCGCCAACCGGCCGGTGACGTTACTGATTGGCAACTGCCGGAAGAGCCACTTCACCAAATGGTCCCGTGACGATCGGGCCGGCGCTGTGGCTTTCATCAATCGCCCAGATGTAGACGTCAAGAACTGGTACAAGAAGCGGCCAACCCCTTCCGAAGCACACTTGAAGGTGTGGGTTGCTCACACCACCACAGCTCCCCGTGTGCTGCTCGGATCAGCCAACCTCACCGGCGCCGGACTCTTCCGGAACCGGGAAGCCGTCGCCGAGGCAGCCGACGCCGACAGGCCCGGCATCGCCCAAGACGTCAACAACCTGATAGGGGACGCGTGGGACGCCAAGGAGCGCCTCCTCGGTTATCTGAGCGAGCAACCCGAGCAGGAGGCTGTGACCAGGCAGCCCACACCCACGGTTCGCCGACGTGGCTGCCTCGCAGCGGTGATCAGTGCGGCCACGGTTGTTGCGGTCATAGTCGCTGCGCTAAACGTCTGGTAACCAAGTCCGCTCGCTAGAGCGGAGGTATCGTCGCCAGATCTTTGTCTTTTGTTCGGTGAGATCATTTTCGTGACGAGCGAAAAATTAGCTATTCATGGGCGGGGCCGACCATCCCACAAACAGCTATATCACCGGCTATACGTCCAGATCCGGGAACTCCGGGAGCAAATGGGTGGGCTCCCCTCTCCCGGGGAGGCGAACGCCGTCTGGAAGGGCATATGGCATCGGGAGGTGCACGACTCCACTGCCATCGAAGACAACACCTTGGTCCAGCGCGAGGTGGAACGGTTGCTCGAAGAGGGACTGGCCGTGGGCAACCGGAGCTTACGCGAGTACCTGGAGGTTAAGGGATACGCAGACGCTGCGGAATGGGTGTACGGACAGGTGGTCCCTTCAGGTCACCCCAGAACCGGTCCGTTGATCACCCTGGCCGATGTACGGATGATCCACCACAAGGCGATGGCGCCGGTGTGGGAAGTAGTCCCCCACCCGGACGCCACCGACCGTGAACGACCCGGCGCCCATCGTGAACACGAGATAAGACCCTTCCCCTACGGGATGACCCCACCATCGTGGCCTTTCGTCCCCGGCGAGATGGGCGCCTGGGCCGAGGAGGCAAACTCTTTGGACCCCGACACCGTGACCTTTCCCGAGCAGTTGGCTGCCCTTCACTGCCGTTTCGAACAGATCCATCCGTTCCTCGACGGGAACGGGCGGGCAGGACGGCTGGTGCTGAACCTGATCCTTGTCCGGCTCGGCTACCCACCGGCGATCATCTACAAGCGCGACCGGGACCGGTACATCCGAGCCCTCCAGCGGGCCGATGCGGGCGAGCCGGGAACTCTGGCCGCGTTGATCGCCCGAGCGATCCTCCACACCTTGTACCAGCACGTCATACCGGCCGTAGCCGGCCCCGCCCGCCTGGTTGCCGCTGGCGGAACTCGCAACACCCGACCTGAAGGCTCCGGCTCTTCGAGCCGCGGCGTCCCGCGGCCGCTTGCAAGCCACCCGAGGACCCGACGGCCAGTGGCGCAGTTCCCGTGTCTGGGTCGAGGAGTACAAGGCCAGCCGCTGGGGCCGAAGCTGACGTGACTGATGTCCTGGCCTGTTCGACTAGTTGACGGTTCAAGTCCTGGATAGAGCGACTCAGGCACCCCTTTAGCGACGGGTTGTATAGTATCCTGTCACTATGACAGTGGTAGTGGCCAGGTTATTGCTCAACCTTTCCCGAACCGTGGGGGGATCGCGTGGGGGAGTATCTGCGCATGTGGTGGGCCCCTAGGTTCGAGGGTCCTACCCGGGCGGACCGGATGGGCGGTTGGTATCACCCTTACTCACCGGATCTTCTGTCCGGGTGGGATCCGCTGATTCCCGGGTCGTTGGCAGCATCTGTCAGCCAAGCCGAGGAGGCGGTACGCGAACTGAACAGTCCCAACCACCGGCATCCCGGTTTGGGCGGGCTGGGGCGGTTCCTGCTGAGAGCAGAGTCGGTCGGATCGTCGGCGATCGAGGGCCTCAGGGTTGGTCCCCGGCGTCTGTTGGCGGCCGAGGAACAGATAGCTAAGGGCCTGGTGGCCACCGACAGAGTGGCGGCGGAAGTGATCGGCAACATCGACGCCATGCGACAGGCAACAGACCTAGCGGCTCAGCAGCAACCGATCACCCTCGAGGGCCTGCTGGAAGTCCACAAGCTGCTGATGGACCGCTCCCCGAACCCGGATCTCGGAGGAGTGTTGCGGGAACAGCAAGGATGGATAGGGGGAGGAAGCTTCAACCCCTGCAACGCCGCCTACGTGCCTCCTCCCCCCGACCGAGTACCCGAGTTGATGCACGATCTCGTGGCCTATGTGAACACCGACTATCACAGTCCCCTGACCCAAGCAGCGGTGGCTCATGCGCAGTTCGAAACGATCCATCCTTTCGGAGACGGGAACGGCCGAGCGGGGCGGGCACTGATCCATATCGTGCTGCAACGACGGGGACTGGCGCCTCGGTTCGTGCCGCCGATCAGCCTGGTCCTCTCCACCTGCTCCGACTCCTACATCGCGGGACTTGCAGACTTTCGGCACGAAGGCCCGGCGAACAGCGCCCAACGAGACGACGCCCTTCACGGGTGGCTGGACATATTCGCAGCCGCTACCCGAAGGGCATGCGACGACGCGGTCCGATACAGCGACCGGATCAACAAACTCACCGATGAGTGGAACCAGAAGCTGGGACGCTACCGGAAAGGATCGGCCCTGGACCTGTTGGTAGCGGTTCTTCCCGGGGTTCCACTCTTGACTCCCGATCGGGCAGCACGACTGATCGGACGTTCCCCGGTAGCTACCCGAGCCGCCATCACGCAACTCCTCGAGGCCGGTGTCCTGCGGCTCCGACCCTCCAGCAGTCCCCGCAACCGAGTCCTCGAAGTCCCCTCCGTGATACGCCTGCTCACCTCCCTGGAACGCTCCCTCGCCGCCCCGGAAGGCAACACGCTCCAAGAGAATCCAGTCCGTCCAGTCCCCGACAGGCCCCACCCACCGGTTGAGCCTGGTTGAACCGCCCTCGGGTTTACCTGAGAGTGTGGCCCCACGTTTCGCGCCTGGGCCGACATCGTGTCGTTTGACGACATGGTCCCCCTCGTCATGTCCACCTATCTAGCCTCGTCTCGACCTGTGGCGTGTCCCCCGTCGGCTAGGTTTGGCGGTCGTGAGAAGAGGTTCTGGATGAGCGACGAGACGATCAACAACCACGATGCGTTTATCTGGTCGGTGGCGGACCTGTTGCGGGGTGTGTACAAGCAGTCCGAGTACGGACGGGTGATCCTGCCCCTGACGGTGCTGCGCCGTCTCGACTGCGTGCTGGAGCCCACGAAGGACAAGGTGCTGGCGGTCGCAGACAACCTTCCCGAGTATTTGGAGAACCGGCGTCCGGTGCTCGAGCATGCGGCGGGCGAGTCGTTCTACAACACGTCGAAGCACACGTTCAAGACGTTGCTGGCCGATCCGGACAACGTGGCCCCGAACTTGCGGAACTACGTCGCCGGGTTCTCCGAGTCGGCTCGTGACATCATCGACAAGTTCAACTTCGACACCCAGATCGACCGGTTGGACCAGCACAAC
>JAPOQZ010000106.1 GCA_026710435.1 bacterium
CGGGCCGGGGAAACCCACCAGCCGCAAGGCAGGAAGGGCGCCCCGGTCCGACCCCTACACCTACGTTCCCACCTGGTCGGGTTTCGCCTATGCAGCGTTCGTTGTCGACGCCTACTCGCGGTTCATCGTCGGCCGGCGGGTGTCGAACAGCCTGCGAACCGAGTTGGCTCTCGACGCCCTCGAGCAAGCACTCTGGGCACGCCGCCCAGACACGACAGAACCCGACCGGCGGCTGGTCCATCACTCGGATGCCGGCAGCCAGACCAGGTTCAAGGGGTCGTCGCAACGCTGCCTTGTTGGAGGGAGTTTAGGTGCTCGTCAAGGGCCTCGGCGGGGGTCCTGTAGCCGAGCGTTTTGCGGGGTCGACCGTTGAGGGCTGCGGCGACGGCGTCCAGGTCGGCATTTCACCGTCGGTCGGATCCGTGGGCGACTCGTACGACAACGCCCTGGCCGAGTCTGTCATCGGCCTGCTGACCGACGTCTCGTACAGCATCCGCCAAAGCGTCTCCTCCCGCAGCCGCACCCGGCGGCCCCGCAGCAGCCGGTCCAAGTCGTGGTAGGGGATCGAGCGGGTGTGATCGATGGGTTGGCTGCGCGGACCGACGAGGGTCAGCGGGTCAGCAACGGCCAGCGTTCCCCGCACCAGGAAACGAACGCCCTGACCGCCAACACGCTGCCCTCCGGACGTTCCAAGTCGCCGGAGACCGCTCCCCCCACCGTTCTGCGAACGCAGTGGCCACGCCGTCGGGGGGTAAGCGCCGCCAGCGGCTGGTCGGGTCCCACGTCGGCCACCAGCGGATCGAGCGCCGCCCGGTAGGTGCGCCGGCTGGTGGGTGCCAGGTCCTTGTACGCAAAGAAGGCCTCGACAGCCGCCCTGATCGGGGGAACATGGCCAGCCAGGTGGCCGTCGTACCGGGGGAAGTGGACGAGCGTCATACCTCGGGAGTATCCCACGCCCCCCGCTCTGGGTGGGGGCAATTGGACGCCGGCAGGGGCCGAGTCCGGCGAGGGGGTCGCTGGTAGGGTCGAGCTGTGCTTCAGGTGATCCACGACGTTGCCGACCTATCCACCACCCCTGATCCGTCCCGCCTGCCGGTGGTGGTGGTCGTCGTGAGCGGGGTCGTGCTCCAGAACCTCTACGGGCTGGTGATACCCGTCTTGGCGTCGGTGGTCCTCTACCGGCTGCCCCCGTACCGCCGCTGGTGCGAGGCGGCCATGCGCCAGCTGGGCGGGGTGCTGGTCAAGGCCCCCCGCTGCTGCTCTTGGTCGGTTTCTTCGGTGTCCTCGTGCTGCCGTGGATGGACGGGGCGGCTTTGGACTGGCTGTCGGCGGCGCTGGTCGCGTGGCTGTCGCTGCCGGTAGCGGACTGCTGTGGCTGGGGGCGAGCATCGCCGGTGACCGGGACAGCTACACCGAGGCGGTCGCGACGTTGGTGGTGACCGCACAGCTGGTCTCGGTCGGCCTGGTAGCCATGATGGGCACGGCGCTGACAGCGTGACGGACACCGGCGGCTCCCACTCGACGGAGGAGCGACGCCAGCCGCCTCACACGCTCCTGGAGTGCCCGAAGGGCTGCGGTGACCTGGTGCAGCCACAGCTGCGGCTGTGGGGGAAGGAGGAGCGACAGCTAGCCAAGCGGCCCGGCTCGGGCACATGCTGAGCCGGCACTACTGGCCGTGGGTGGTGGACGTGGCTGGTTACGTCGCGGCGTTGGCGGCCATAGCCGGCGTCGCGCGGTACGGCACCTGGTACATCCCGGTCGTCGCTCTCCCCGTAGCTCTCGCTGCACTGCCCACCTCGCTGGTTCTGTGGACACGGTTACGGCAGTATGCCGATGCCCAGCTCCGTGTTCACCGCCAACTTGTCGTGTCTGTGACCTCGGCGGTGGGTGGCACCGTGATGGTGGTCCTCGCTGTGCTGGTCGGGACCGTCGACGCAGCGGCCTGGCAGGCACTCCGCCAAGAAGGACTGGTGGGCCAGCTCGTGGTGGCACCGCTGCTCGCTGTGGCGGGCGGGATCACACTCGTGATGTGGGTCTACATCGGCTGCCTCGTGCAAGCGTTCACTCCCACGGCCGAGAGGTGGGCCTGGCTCCGCGAGACCGCGGCGGTGGTAGTCGTGTTCGCCGCCGCCGTCCTACCGACGCTGCTGGTCGTGGTCGTCTACCAGATGTGGCGGCTCGTAGACGTGAGGATCGCCACTACGGCCGGTGGGATGTGACCGATCCGCTGACGAGCGTGGTCAACTGCAGATCATCCGCCCGGTTCGTGTACGATCTGACCGCCGCCGAAGCCCGCGTGAGTAGGGCTATCCGGCGGGCTGCAGGGGTCTAACTGCGGGTAATGCCCTATGACCTGCTACTGCCTGCGGGCGGATTGTTAGGGTCGTGGTATGGGTCGGCAGAGACCGCCGCTGTTCCCGGAGCGGACCTACACCTTCATCGGCGCCGACGGTACTGTGTACGGCCGGTCAGGGAGGATCATCACTCCCGCGCCCGGTCGGCCTGTCGATGTGCCGGATCCCGAGCGTGACCCCGACGGTCACCGCCAGGACCTGGAGCTTGCGGCCCTGACCCGCCGGATACGGGACGAGACCGGCGCCGGAGGCGAGGAAGCCTACGAGTCGGCCTGCCGGGGGATGCTCGGGCTGGGTCTCGACGATCCGGTGCCGGGTCTGTGGGAAGTTGCCCCGGCGTCGGGACGGCCAGCAGTACGTCGAGTACCTGTCGGGATGGGACGGGGATGTGGACACCAAACGTAGGGGCGAAGGGTCGCCCGTCGGCGGCTTGTGACACCCCTCGGGTACAATATGGCTATGAGCGCCGTCGCCGTCGAGTTGCATTCCGACTTGGTGGACTGGCCGGACACGCGGCCGGTCAGGGGCGCGCTCGTGGGGGTGGTCAACGCTCTGCGGGAGCAGGACCGGGTGATCGCCACCCTGGACGATCTGGCCGAGTTGCTTCCCGGCCGCGCTCCGCAGAGTACCGCCCGGGCGTTGCGGGAGGCTGGGTGGCTGTTCGGGATGCGGACCCGTGGCGTGTGGGGATTCGCCGGGTCCCGCCTCGGTGCTCCCCGGGCGCCGGGGTATCTGGAGCTCCACGCCCGGATGCGGGTCCGGCCCGACACCCCGGCGTGCATAGCGGGCAAGACCGTGTCCATGCTCCACGGTTGGCTGTGGCGACCTGTCGAGTCAGCCATCGGTATGCCTCCCGGAGTTAGGGTTCCCCGCTGCCTCACCGACCTCGAAGTGCACCGGTGGGAACCGCGGATCGGCCTGGACCAGTTCTGCGGGCTGCCGATGTGGAAACCCGAAACGCTGCTCTGCTACATGGCGGCCCGTCCCTCGCGTATCTCCTGGGAGGACGTGAACGAGTGGCTGTGGGCAGTGTGC
>JAPOQZ010000074.1 GCA_026710435.1 bacterium
CGCCACCACTGATTCCAAGGTTCCGGGAGCGAAACGTCGTCCGGGCAGTCTCCCGACTGCCTCTCCATTGCGGCGCCACCACTGATTCCAAGGTTCCGGGAGCGAAACGTCGTCCGGGCAGTCTCCCGACTGCCCCTCCATTGCGGCGGCACCGACACACTCAGCCCGGTACCCATCCACCATGTCCGGGCAGTCTCCCGACTGCCCCTCCATTGCGGCACCCATGCCCGAACGTTGAGGTTGTGACGGAGGGCCTGTCCGGGCAGTCTCCCGACTGCCCCTCCATTGCGGCATCGCGGAGGCACGGACTCGGTGGGTCGGCTGGCAGGTCCGGGCAGTCTCCCGACTGCCCCTCCATTGCGGCACACTCGAGCGCCGCCGCCCCGGTGAGCGTCCGCTATGTCCGGGCAGTCTCCCGACTGCCCCTCCATTGCGGCGGTGGCACCGCGGAGGCGGGTACGGAAGCCGATGGGGTCCGGGCAGTCTCCCGACTGCCCCTCCATTGCGGCGGCTTCGCCGTCGCCGGGATCGGCCCGCAGCGACAAGTCCGGGCAGTCTCCCGACTGCCCCTCCATTGCGGCCGGCCCAAGGGTCGGGCTGTGCATCCAAGGGGCAAAGTCCGGGCAGTCTCCCGACTGCCCCTCCATTGCGGCTGGGTAGACGCCGAAGACCGCAACGCCGTAGCGGAGTCCGGGCAGTCTCCCGACTGCCCCTCCATTGCGGCATCGTCTCTCCGACAGGATGACCGGCCCTACCCGAGTCCGGGCAGTCTCCCGACTGCCCCTCCATTGCGGCATTACCCCTGGCCGTCGCTGACGATCACGCCTGCCGTCCGGGCAGTCTCCCGACTGCCCCTCCATTGCGGCGCCACCCTCGGGAGTACTCGCTTTGGCAGCGGCCAGGGTCCGGGCAGTCTCCCGACTGCCCCTCCATTGCGGCCCTATCAGGGCGACCAGGAGCGCCCTGGGTGGTATCGTCCGGGCAGTCTCCCGACTGCCCCTCCATTGCGGCACCGCGGCCTCCAGCTGAGGAACTCGACCTCCAGCGTCCGGGCAGTCTCCCGACTGCCCCTCCATTGCGGCATCGAGGAAGACGCCGAAGGCGGGATCGTGAAGCGGGGTCCGGGCAGTCTCCCGACTGCCCCTCCATTGCGGCCCCTAAAGTCGATACGCCGTATGAGCACTGTGGAGGTCCGGGCAGTCTCCCGACTGCCCCTCCATTGCGGCACCGAATGCCACGACGACCACCGGGAGGGAGTGCAGAAGTCCGGGCAGTCTCCCGACTGCCCCTCCATTGCGGCACCGTGGCCGACGCCGCGGAGCTGACCACGGCGTTGGTCCGGGCAGTCTCCCGACTGCCCCTCCATTGCGGCGCATACCACCAACCGAGTGGCGACGTGTACGCCGTCCGCGTCCGGGCAGTCTCCCGACTGCCCCTCCATTGCGGCGTGGCCGCCCGGGTCCGTCTCCCTATACGAGTCGACGTCCGGGCAGTCTCCCGACTGCCCCTCCATTGCGGCCGCTCTTGCTTGACGATCTGCTCGCTCTTTATTTTAGTCCGGGCAGTCTCCCGACTGCCCCTCCATTGCGGCGCCCATAGTGGTCGATGAGCTGGCCGAGGAGCTGATGTCCGGGCAGTCTCCCGACTGCCCCTCCATTGCGGCGTCGGGCAAACACTCTACTGCCCGACTCACGTTGAGGTCCGGGCAGTCTCCCGACTGCCCCTCCATTGCGGCACGATCACTGTCGACACGTCGAAGGTCCTGGACGGCAGTCCGGGCAGTCTCCCGACTGCCCCTCCATTGCGGCCCTGGACCCGGAGGAGCTTCGCCTCTACGACCAGCGCGTCCGGGCAGTCTCCCGACTGCCCCTCCATTGCGGCGTTGAACGTGTGGCGTGCAAGCGGTGGTGGACAGGCGGGTCCGGGCAGTCTCCCGACTGCCCCTCCATTGCGGCACGGAACGCTGTGATAGCCGGTATCAGCTTCACCAGGTCCGGGCAGTCTCCCGACTGCCCCTCCATTGCGGCTTGCGTGACGTTGAGCTGCGTGATGCGGTTGGGGTCGTCCGGGCAGTCTCCCGACTGCCCCTCCATTGCGGCCTGCGTGGCATGGGGGTGGCCTTCCGTGTTAGTAGACGTCCGGGCAGTCTCCCGACTGCCCCTCCATTGCGGCGGAGGTATACGTCCTGCGGGCTGCGGTTCTGGACCGCGTTGTCAACCACCGCCGGATCCTCGAACCCATCAGACACATACCACCAGCATAAAGGGAGGCCAATTACCATCTTGAACACGCCCCAGTACCACTAGCAGGAGTCAAGCAAACACGGGGCGGTTCACCTTTATTGGGCTATCGGTGGTGCCCCCTACAAGTGTGGCATGGCGCCCCTGTACAAACGCTCTGCCGACCAAGAGTACAACAGTGTGATGGGTAGCTCTTGTCGGCTTCTCTCAAGCCTGCTTAGAATAAGTACGCTCGCAATGTTTGAACTGTCATTAGCCGGACCCGGCTAGAATTACTTCAAGGTCGGACTGTTACCTAGAGTGGGAGAGTCAGGCACTCGTGGTTGGTCTTAGAAGCAGTAGTCCCACTATGAACCCGATGGTTAATCGTATGAGTAGATTGGCCCTTCTAGTAGCCGTTGTCGCGTTCGTCGTTGTGGCGGCCAGGGTGGTGGCCCTCTTGCGCAGAGACGATCCCGTCGCGTCGACTGAGCCGGTTCCCAGCGCTTCGACCTCCGTCACGACCGGTACGAGCACGAGCACGACCCCCACCTCCGTAGCCGCAACGACGACGGTACCCGCCGGAGGCGACGTCACTACGACGACGGCCGAGGCCGCTACAAATCTGATACGAGGCGCGGTCGGTCCCGAGTTGGGCAGCAGCCTGGTTGAACTGGGCATGGCCCGGGGGCGCAGGTGTCTGACGACGGGCTGGTGCGGGTCGAGACCGCTCTCACCACGGCGGGCTGCCCGCTACGGGGTCAGATCCAGCGGGACAGTCGTGGCAGGCGATAACCAAACTCACGGAGAGATTATCGGGACCAAACACCCTGGTGGGTTGTACCGCCGCGGTCGTCACCCGTTGCTACGTGCGGCGCTCTCAGCGGTGTGGCCGGGCCTTGGGCACTTCGGTTACTGCAATCGTCGAGCGATGATCCTGAGCATGGGAACGCTCGGCGGCGCCGCTGTCGCATTCACCTACATCGCTACGCGCAGCGAGCAGACCTTGCTCGCTTGGAGCGTGACCATATCATTTCTCTGGGTCGTCATGGTCGGCGCCGCGGGCGCCTTCGTCTTTCGCGTAGCGGTCGCTGCCGATGCGTACCGGGTCGCGCGACATCGGTCCGGACCGCAACACCATGAAACCCACCGACTCGTATCAGTGGCGGTGTGGGTCATGCTCGCGGTGATCGTCGCAGCGCCGCACCTGCTCGTCATCCGCTACGCCACCGCTCAGATCACACTGTTGTCGAACGTGTTCACTGCGACCGATACCCGGACCGCAATTCCGACTCCGGTTCAGATCACCCCGGTTACCAAAGTCTTGGCGCTGGATACCGCCACCACCGAGGCGCTGGGATCGTCAACAGAAGCTCATGTTTCGGTTCCGACGGAAACTCCCGCTCGCTCGGCCACGGCTCGGTTGACCCGACCCACCTCCACGCCGACAGCAGCCACCCACTCGCCGACGGCTATCCCTCCAGCCACCACAATCCCACCGACCACCACAATCCCACCGACCACCGCATCTCCTTCGACCACATCTGGTTCCACTACGGCTACGCGACGGACTTGGGACGGTGCCGAACGTCTCACGATCGTCCTGCTCGGCAGCGACGCGGGATTCGATCGCCACGGTGTACGGACCGACACCATCATTGTGTTCTCGATCGACATGGACACAGGCCACGCTGCAGCATTCAACATCCCGCGTAACTGGCAAGGCCTCACCTTCCCCGAAGGAACACCCGCATCTATACAATGGCCAGCCGGCTATCCGGGTATCGCCAACGAGGTCTACGGGCTGGGATCGAGGTTCCCCCGCGCCTTCCCGGACATCGAGGATCCGTCCGGCTACTCGATCAAGTCGGCCCTCGCTCAGCTGACAGGCCTACCAATCCAGTATTACGTGCTGGTGAGCATGGAGGGCTTTGTAGAAACCATCGACCTCTTCGGTGGTATCGATGTGCATGTCACCGAATCGATCAACGACCGAATAAGGCCCATCGTGGCAGGCGGGCCACCAATCGACATCGTTGTTCAACCCGGCGACCACCATCTCGACGGCCTGACCTCCCTCGGTTATGTACGGTCCCGAAGCACCAGTTCCGACTACCACCGGATGACCCGACAACGTTGTGTAGTCGAGGCACTGATCGGCCAAAGCTCGCCAGCCGAGGTGCTCGGCAACTACACGGCACTCACCAGCATCATCTCCGATCATTTCAGGACCGACATACCCCTCGAACGCCTAGACGATCTCGTCATCCTCGGACGCGATCTTGACACCAGCACGATCATCACCGTCAACTTCGTACCCCCTGAGTTCCCAACGGGCCGGGCACCGGTTACCCAGGTACGCCAAGCCGTCGCTCAGGCACTCGGAGGCACCACCAACGCGGCCAACGTTTCGCTGGCCGACAGCTGTAGAGGGACGGAGTAGACGGTCTACACGACACGGATGTACGCCTCGTGCAGACCGCTCAGACACATCCGTGGCCGTTCCAAACTCGCCCAGCGGCGGGGGCCCTCTCGTCGCTGCCGAACCTCGCAGCCAGCAGCTCGGAAAGGACCCCACTCACCGTCAGGTATTCGGGGTCACAGGGGTGGGGATGCTCCTATGGTTGCCAAATCGGGGACGGGGCCGCCTCGTGGGTGGAACCAGGTCTGGTATCGGGTTGCTAGCTGGTGGTTGTGGTAGCGGCCGAGTTACAGTTCTGAGATTCGGGCCGGGCGAGTTCCGAGAGCCCGGGCGGCCTGGGTGACGGTGATGCCGGCATCCTGGCGCCGGGTGCGTAGGCGAGCACTGCTCCGGGTTGGTCAGCAGCCGGTAGATCTGTGGGACGATGTGCCGCTTGAGGCAGCGGATGATCTCTTTGCGGTTGGTCTCCCCGCCGAGCACGGCGGAAACCGAGATAACGCTCGATGTGGGCTCGAAATGTTCACCCTCCAGCTCGCCGACGTCGTCGGGGACGAATCCTGCCCACCGGAGGTGAACAAACTGGGTCGCACCATCGGCCGCCGGTGTTCCCAGATCACGAACTGGCACCTCTCGAAGGTGACCAACAGATGCCACCGAAGCTCTCGACAACCTGATCAAACGCATCAAACGAGCAGCCTTCGGGTCTGCTCATCGGACGTCAACCCCGGGTCCGCAAACCCTGATCCCGCTCAGCCCGGCGCACCCACAGCCGCAGCGTCTCAGACGAACATCGGAACTTCTCAGCAATCGAACAGATCGCTGCCCACTCCGGAGCGGTGCTCCCCCCGATTTTCCAACACCATCCGGACAGCCCGTTCCCGAACCTCCGGCGAATACATGATCGGTCTTCCCATGACTCCATTATCTCCCAACTAATCGAGTCTCCGGGGAAACCGGGGCGGTTCAAGGAGCATCCGGGGCGGTTCAGACGAGCCAGACGCCGAGCTTCTGGGTCCGGCCAGTCTCCCGACTGCCCCTCCATTGCCGCGTTGTCGGCGTTCGGTTGTTACGCGATCGTGCCAAGATCGGCATGCAAGTGGAGCCACTCCCGCGGGGCAAGTGAAGGGACGGAGTTCGGATGACGGATTGGAATGACTGGAATCAAGCTGTGATAGACGAGTTCCGTACCAACGATGGCCGGGTGGGCGGCATGTTCGAGGGTAGTCCCCTCTTGCTTCTCCACCATGTGGGTGCTCGAACGGGCCTCCGACGGGTCGCCCCGCTCATGTATCAGGACGTGCCGGACGGCTATGCGATCTTCGCGTCCAAGGGCGGAGCCGACACCAATCCCGACTGGTACCACAACCTGGTGGCTAATCCCGAGACGGAGGCCGAGGTCGGGAGCGAGACGGTTCCTGTCCTAGCCCGTATCGCCAACGATGAGGAACGGACCCGGATCTGGACCCGGCAGAAGAGCGACTATCCCCAGTTCGCGGATTACGAGTCCAAAACCCAGCGGGTCATACCGGTGGTCGTCCTGGAACGCACGTGAATAGAGGCGGATGAGGTTCACCTCAGAGTATCTGCTTGCTGGCCAGGACACTCCGCTCGATGTGGCGCGATGGGAACGAAATCGTCGTCATCGCCATCAATGCTCGTCCTCGATCTCGGGCTGCCTCGCTTAGGGGCAGACGTCGAGATCCAAAAGGAACAGATCGTCGCTGACGGCGTCCAGCCCGTGCCAATCTGCGGGAAGGCATCCGGTCAACGCGTTGCCGGCCAGGTATAGGTGAGTGAGACTGGCTAGGTCACCCAACTCGGTGGGAATATCGCCGGTTAGGAAGTTGTCACTGAGGTCCAACTCGGCCAGATCGGTCAGGTGACCCAGTTCGGCCGGGATATCTCCCCTCAATCGGTTTCCGCTCAGGTGCAGTCCGGTCAGGTCGGTTAGCTGACCGAGTTCGGCGGGTATCGCACCCCAGAAACGGTTGTGCTCGAGATTGAGCACTGTCAGGTTGGTGAGGTCGCCGAGTTCGGCGGGTATAGGCCTATCCAGCCGGTTGCTACCGAGGTTCAGTTCCTCCAGGTTGGTTAGGCCGCCGAAGCTCTTCGGTATGTGTTCGGTCAGTTCGTTGCCGTACAGGTTCAGGTACTTGAGATCGTTGAGGCGACCAAGGGCAGCGGGTATCTCGCCCCACAGCCAGTTGTTGGCGAGGTCCAGGCTTGCCAGATTGGTCAAGTTTCCGAGATCGGCGGGGATCTCCCCGGTCACATCGTTGCCTCCGAGGTCCAGTTCGACCAGACTCGCTAGATTCCCCAGCTCGGCGGGTATCTCTCCCGACAACCGGTTGTCACCGAGCTGAAGATAAGCCAGGCTGCCCAGTTGACCGAGTTCGCTGGGTATCGGTCCCAGAATCTGATTGTGCGCAAGACCGAGCCGCCTCAGGTTGGTCGCATCGCCAAGCTCGGTCGGTATCTGACCGGACAGCCGGTTACCGCTGAGATCAAGGCTCTCCAACTTGGTCAGCAAGCCCAGTTCCGGGGGTACTTCCCCCAAGAGCCGGTTGTCGTTGAGATGTAGGGTCTCCAGATCGGTCAGCCCGCCCAACCAAGCGGGGATCCGGCCTGACAGTTGGTTGCTCCCGAGCAGCAACTGTTGCAGACCGGTGAGGCGAGCCAAGTCGGGGAGGCTTCCCGACAGGGCGTTGTCACCGAGATCCAGCTGCTCCAACTCGATGAGGTTGCCCAGTTCCCCAGGTATGCCACCGGATAGGTTATTGCTCCCGAGATTCAGCAGCGTGAGCTTCGTAAGGTTGCCTAGCTCGGCCGGTAGGTTCCCGGATAGTCCGTTGGCCGACATTTGGAGCTGTGTCAGGTTGGTTAGCTCACCGAGCCAGGCGGGAATCTCACCGGACAACCGGTTGTTACCGAGCCACAGCCGCTCCAAGCGTACGAGGTTTCTCAGTGAGGACGGTATTTCCCCGGAGAACCGGTTGTTTTGGAGATACGCCCTCTCCAACCCGGATAGTCCACCCAGCCAAGCAGGCAGTTCACCCGACAGCTGGTTGCCCTGAAGCCACAGAATCCTGAGGTTGGTCAGGTTTGCCAACTCCGACGGCAGCTCTCCCGTGAGGGCATTCTGGTCGAGATCCAAGCGCCTGAGGTTCGTGAGCTGGCCTAGTTCGGGTGGGATGTCCCCTGAGAGAGCGTTGTTCCAGAAGTTCAGTATCCGGAGTTTGCGAAGCTCTCCGAGTTCCGCCGGGATGGTCCCCTCCAACTCGTTGACGCGCAGATTCAGTACCCGTAGGTTGTCCAGATTCCCGAGTTCGGACGGGATCCCACCCGTAAGGCCGTTGAAGCTCAGGTAGAGCACCGCGAGGTTATGAAGGCGACCGAGTTCGTCGGGTATCCCGCCGTCTAGTTGGTTGATGCTGAGATCCAACCATGCGAGATTCTCGAGCTCTCCGAGTTCGGCCGGGATAGTCCCAGCCAACTCGTTGCCACGCAACAGGAGATGGGTCAGATTCGTCAGGGTTCCCAACTCAACCGGAATCGCACCCGAGAAACCATTGTTGTGCAAGTCGATGACCCTGAGATTCCGCAGGGAGCCTAGATGAGCGGGCACCGGTCCCGTGAGCCGGTTGAAGGAGAGGTTCAGGTCGGTTAGCTCGGTCAGCTGAGCGAATTCAGGCGGAAGAGGTCCGGAGAGAAGGTTGTCCTGGAGATTCAATACGCGCAATCCGGTGAGGTCGCCGAGTCCAGACGGGAGATCTCCGGACAGGTAGTTGTCGTGGAGGTCCAGAACCTGCAATTCGGTGAGATAACCGAGCTGGGTCGGGAGTTCGCCTGTTAGACCGTTCGAAGCGAGTTCGAGTTCGGTGACCCGGCCGTTGTCGTCGGTGGTGACACCCTCCCACTCACCTAAGGGCGTGTCCTCCAGCCAGTTACCCGAACTCGCCCACCGCTCGCCATCGGTGGAGCGAAACAGCGTGATCAGGACGGCGCGATCGCCCGAGTCAGCAGAGACCGCGGCTGCGATCCCGGACTCGGCAGCCGCCAAACCCCAAACACCGGAAGAGGACACCGTAAGCAACAGAGCCAAACCGCCTGCTAACAGAGCCATGCGGGGACGTGCACGGCGAGCGTTTTGCCTAAACAAGTGCGGTGATAGCCGACGGATCGTCATCTGGTGGTTGCTCCTGCATTCGACGGAAAGGACTCTTATCGGAGAGGCACCAAGCGCTTGGACGAGCTTACTCAATTCATCCCAGATCGACGGGGATTGGCACGGATGCGTCATGGGAAGAGGGCCGGCTAGCCGATCCACCCCGGATGCGGGAGTACCGGCACAGGGAGTAGGCGGGGCACCGGCCGCGAGCCGGGTGACGGTACCGGCCCCCCTCCCGATGGGCTTCCCGATCCGGGCTAAGAACGAGGGTACGAGCGGCGCGGATTACCACTCCCCCAGCCCGGCTTGCGCCACCGGGCCGCCACGGATCCCCCTCCTAGGAGGGGCCTGAAGAACGGGGGTAGAGGTTGACCCGCGTTCGCTGACCTGGGAGTCTCTTACCGACCGTCGGGCCAACATGGGGTTTCTCAGCACCTTCCTAAACTCCCCGGTGTCTTCACCCCACTGTGAAGGTGGTGTTGAATCCATCCGGACGCGAAAGGTCCAAGAGCTTGGGTAGGGACATGTCACAGCCCAACATCCTGTTCGTCATGGCTGATCAGTTGGCGCCGCACTTCACCGGCGCATACGAGCACCCGTTGGTCCGGACACCGGCGATGGACGCCCTCGTGGAGCGCGGAACCCGGTTCGATACCGCCTACTGCCCATCGCCGTTGTGCGCCCCTTCACGATTCTCGATGCTGACCGGCCGGCCTGTATCGGCCGTCGGGGCATGGGACAACGCCGCGGAGCTGCCGGCGTCGGTTCCCACCCTCGCCCACTACCTGCGCCTGGCAGGATACCGGACCACCCTGTCGGGAAAAATGCACTTCGTGGGACCCGACCAGCTCCACGGGTTCGACGAGCGGCTCACCACCGACATCTACCCGGCCGACTTCGCGTGGACGCCCGACTGGAACGCACCCGGGAACCGGATCGACAAGGGGTACCACAACATGGACAGCCTGTCCGAGGCGGGCCAGGCCCTGGCCACCTACCAGATCGACTACGACGAGGAGGTCGGCTTCGCCGCCGTCCGCCACCTCTACGACCTCGCTCGTGACTCAGACAACCGACCCTTCTTCCTGGTGGCGTCGTTCATCCACCCCCACGACCCCTACGTAGCCCGGCCCGAATGGTGGAACCTCTACGACCACGACGACATAGACCTACCGGACGTATCGCCCATAGACTCACTCGATCCCCACACGCAGCGGATCCGCGGCGGCATCGAGGCGGACACGGTGGGTTACACCGAAGCCCAGTGCCGGAACGCCCGCCACGCCTACTACGCCAACACCAGCTACTTCGACTCGTGGCTGGGCACCCTCGTCGACACGCTTGACGAGACCGGCCGACTCGACAACACGGTGGTCATCGTCACCAGCGACCACGGGGACATGCTGGGAGACCGCGGCGCCTGGTTCAAGATGTCCTTCTTCGAACGGTCCGCCCGGGTTCCCCTCATCATGGCCGGACCGGGTGTGGCGAACGGGACTGTTCCCAACGCCTGCTCGCTGCTGGATCCCCTCCCCACCCTGCTCGACATGGCCACCGACGGCAAGCCCTGGCCGGAACCGGCCGCTCCACCCGCCGGCCGCAGCCTGTGGGAGAGCGCAACCGGCGGTATGGATCCCATCGACGAGACCACGGCCGAGTACATGGCCGAAATGGCGGCCGATCCCATGTTCATGATCCGGCGCGGACGCCACAAGTACATCCACTGCGACACCGACCCCCCACTCCTCTATGACGTGGAGGCCGACCCCCTCGAACGAGACAACCTCGCCAAGGACCCCGGCCACGCCGAACTCGCCTCAGGCTTCGCCGCAGAAGTCGCCCGACGATGGGACAGCTCGGCCATCCGCGACCAGGTTCTCGCCTCGCAGCGAGCCCGCCGGGTCGTGCAGGCAGCCTTGGAAACCGGGGACCTCCACTCCTGGGACTACACACCGCCACGCGACGCCGCCAACCAATACATCCGCAACCACATGGACTGGGCCGAGGCCGGCCCCCGCACCCGGTCCCCGCCGCTCGATTGACAGCCGTCCCGCGGCCCGGACGCGGGCGGCGCGGCGGGAAACTACGCGGCGGGAGGGGACCCGGACACCGGACCACGATCCACGCACTTCTCCGTTGGCACTGGTTCCGGGAAACCGGTCAACCAGCGATCACGCCCTCTGCCCACTCCAGGATGCGTTCGGAGAAGCGGCGGCATTCCTCGACCTCGGCCTCGGGCACCGGGCGGGCACTGACGTAAGGCGCCGGGTAATTGCGAGAGAAGTCCTTGACGAACTCGTCCGGGTAGCCTTCGACCGCATCCTTGGCGCTGGGTACGGGGCACTCCTCCACCGGTTCCGACACGTTGCGCGTTCGCGGGAAGAGAGATCCTGCCGTGATGTAAACGGACTTCAGAGCCAGCTCCGCTGCCGAAGCGAAGTCCCTCACGGCCTCCTTGGTGTCCCCCGTCTCTTCCAGAACCCTCCCGCCCGTGGCGTACCTCCAGGCAGCGCGGTTCAACCATTCCTCCGCGATCTGGGGGTTGCTGTTCGGAAGGCTGCTCATTCAAGGCCAACCGAATGCTTGTCGAACACGAGGCGACCCTCCTCCTGGGCCCACATGCAGGGACTGACCACTACATGTCGCATGCGGGTCAGGTCCTCCACATCGGTCACGAAGGCATTCACGGGGTACGGGCAGAAGAACCGTGCAACGTATCGGATCTCCCGTTCCCACCGGTCCCAGATGTCCACCGGCATACCGTCGAAGCCACGAGGATGTCGATGTCAGAGCGGAGGGTGTCCTCTCCCCGCACGGTCGACCCGAACAGGTAGACCTTGTCGGGATCGAACCTCAACACCAGGTCGATCGCATTGGCAACCCGGTCTCGGGGAAGTCCCGGATACGGCAGCGGCGCCTCCCCTTTGCGAATCGCCCTGCGCTGGCGCTCCAGGATGTCGACACCCGGATGATCGACCCGAGGGAGACTCCAAGCTGTGTTGACCTTGCGGGATCCGGCCGGCGCGGGGGAACGCGAAGCGGTGCCCATCACGGCGAATCCTCCCAAAGCCCAACGGGTCTGGTCTTCCCAGGCCCATCCATCCGTCTTGATTCTGAGGTTAGTTGCGGTTCGAACGCGGCAGCGATCCCCACAGGCAGCTGACGGGCCGGCCCAGACAGTCTGGTGGCCGACGACCGGGGGGCGGTCGGGTGGCAATTACACTGGGCGGACCATGTCACGAACTCCAACGGCAATCCAGCAAGGACAGGCGGCTCGCGCCGCCCAGAGAAGACTGGCAGCGGCGGGTTCCGGAACCCGGACCGAGGTGCTGAGGCATCTCGAGCGCCTGCTCGGAGAGCGGGAGGCGGAGCTCCTGGCCGTCAACAAACTCGACCTCGACGCACCCGGGGCGGGCGAGCTCCCCGGGCCTATCCTCAAGCGGCTGGCACTGTCGCCCTCCAAGATGCAGACCTTGCGGGAGGGGGTCAGGGTACTGATCGACAATCCCGACTCGGTAGGGAAACCGCTTGTCCGGCGAGAACTCGACGACGGGCTTGTGCTGGAACAAGTCCGGGTGCCGATCGGCGTGCTGCTCATCGTGTTCGAGAGCCGCCCCGACGCGGTCATCCAGATCGGCTCGCTGGCGCTGCGGACCGGCAACGCGGTGCTCATGAAGGGGGGATCGGAGGCTCTGCACTCCAACCGGGCACTCACCGACCTGCTGCGGGAGGCAGTGGCCGAGGCGGGCGCCGACCCCGACGTGGTCCAGAACATCGAAGGTCGCGAGGCGGTGGGCGACCTGCTGGCGATGGACGAGTACATCGACCTTGTCATCCCTAGAGGCTCGGCCGACCTGGTCCGCTCGATCAAGGCCGCTTCGCGTATCCCGGTGCTCGGTCATGCGGACGGTGTCTGCCACGTGTACGTGGACTCCGCGGCCGATCCCGAAATGGCGGTACGGGTCACCGTCGATGCCAAGACGAACTACGTGGCGGTATGCAACGCCGCCGAGACACTCCTGCTGCACCGCGACTTCCCGGCCGGGCCGGCGGTGGTCCGTTCGCTGCTAGAGGCCGGGGTCGAGGTGCGCGGTGACGACGACGTGCAAGCCATGGCGGCCGGCGTGGTCCCCGCCCAGGAGTCGGACTTCGGGTACGAGTTCGGGGATCTGATCATCTCCGCCCGGGTGGTGGCCGGGGTCGACGAGGCCATCGACCACATCCATACGTTCGGGTCGGCCCACACGGACACGATCGTGACCGAACATGCCGAGACGGCCCGGCTGTTCCTCGACACGGTGGACGCCTCATCGGTGTTCTGGAACGCCAGCACCCGCTTCGCCGACGGGTTCCGCTTCGGGCTGGGCGCCGAGGTGGGTATCGCCACCGGACGCGTGCATGCGAGAGGACCGATGGGCGCGGAGGGTCTGTTCACCACCAAATGGCTGCTCAGCGGCAACGGGCACGTGGTGGGCGACTACGGGCCGGGCAAGAGGTCATACACCCACCGGGACCTACCGCCGGCCCACGGCGTCTAGCCCCGATTTTTCATGCGGGGGTTTGCACTAGGCGAGCAGAGTGCGGGATATAGGCTTCTGACCAGGGACTACGGCCATTTCCACTACCCTGTCTCGGCCCGGCGGGACCTTCACCCGTCGGGTGAAGCCAGGCCCAGTCACGATCATGTGGTTGATGTGGCCTGTTGCCGTGGGTGTGTCTGGAAACATGAAGAATCAAGGTTAGAGGCAACCGAGGGTTGCTGCACGCTCGCCGTCACTCGATGCCGAACATCACTTCCCGGAGGTTCACCGTTGTTGTGTGATAGCGCTCCGGATCGAGGCGAGCAGAGCCGATCCGCAGGCCGGTCATCCCCTCTCTGGAAGTGGTGGTGACGCGCAGCGCCGAGTCTTCGAACTCCAAGACCCCGAGTCCTAGACAGCGCCCGGTCTGATCGTGGACACCCACAATCAGACGGTCGAGCCGCGAGAGATCGAAACCGGCGGGCAGGCTAGGCGCGAACACGGTCGGCCTCACCCTCCATCGCTGCAACGGCTCCTCCAGAGCCATGAGGAACTTGGCGGCACGGAGTTCCATGCGTTCGCCGGGACTCATCGGAGCCACGCCGCGCGGTGCCGGGACCGTGATCACGTTGGCGGAGAGGAATCGGCGCAGCAGGCCCACCATGGGCTCCATCTCGGCGCCCCTCTGCAAGGCCACGACGACGTCCGGGTCGACCAACTCCACCTTGTGGTACTTGAGTGTCTGGCCGATCACACCGGAGATCGAACCGCTTGTATCGACGACGACCAGGTCAGCATCGGACCGGGCGGAGCTAACGAGCGAGGCGACGCCCGCCACATGCTGGAGCCTGAATCGGTCAGGGGCGATCGCGCCTACGAAGCGGAGGTCGTCGGCGACTGCGAAGGTGTCCAGGTCCTCGCTGGAGTGGAGCCACTTCAGGCCCACGCACGTAGGCGGCCCCACGCTCGTGATGGCCAGATCGCTATCGATGTAGGCGACTGTCCGGCCGAGCCCGAGGGCGGCGCCGGTGAGCATGCGGGAGAAGGAGGTCTTACCGGTGTCGGGTCCACCGATCATCATCACCACACCCCCGTCCTCAGCGAGTCGCTCGGCGAGATCGACATGAAGCGGATCGACCATGGCTCAATGGTAAACAGGGCTCAGCCGGTAGCCGGCCGTTAGTTGTCGGCGGTTGCTTTGCCGGGCGTACGTGCCTGTAGGCTGTGGACCATGCAAGCAGATATAACCATCACCAATCCGGCCGGTCTCCACGCGCGACCAGCCGCCGAATTCGTAAAGCGCGCCAAGGCTTCGCCGTCGGCAGTCACTGTCACCGCCAACGGCAAGACCGTCAACGCGAAGAGCATGCTTGGGATCCTCAAGCTAGGCGCTACCCGAGGAACCACCATTTCGGTTGACGTGGACGGGGATGACGCTTCCGAACTCATCGCCGACTTCACCGCGCTACTCTCGGTGGAGGGCTGAACCACCGTCCTGGCCGGGCGTCTCGCGTCGATGGCATCCGGTCTCGGACCGGGCCGGTTACCTGACCCAGGGGAGTGCGGAGTCAGAAGGCTCGGTGCGCGGCCCAGGGGAGTCCCGACCGGTTCCGAACGGTAGGTGGACCCGGCGCGGGTCGTCAGACGGTATTCAAGAGCATCCGCACCTCGGAGCTGTCGGCGGCACCGAGGCATCGGTTGGCCAGTGTCCGGCAGGCCTCCCGGTCGAGCTCGCGGACCCTCTCCTTGATAGTGGGAACAGATGGGATGGCTACCGACAGCTCCGTGACGCCGAGGCCTATCAGCACGGGAACCGCCAGCGGATCACCGGCCATGGCTCCGCAGACCCCCACCCAGCATCCGGAGGACCCGGCCGCGGAGGCTGTCTCTGCTATGAGCCGGAGGACGGCAGGGTCGAAGGCGTCGGCACGGCCGGCAACCTCCCGGTTGGTGCGGTCTACCGCCAGTGTGTACTGGGTCAGGTCGTTGGTCCCGATCGAGAAGAAGTCCACGTGGCGGGCCAGTCGAGCGGCGACCAGGGCCGCCGAAGGAACCTCGATCATGATCCCCACCTGGTATCCGGTGGCGTATTCGAGGCCGTCCCCGGCTAGCGAGCGCTCAGCCTCCTCGAGGGCGGTCCGGAAGTCCATGAGGTCGGCCAGCCCTGCCACCATCGGCGCCATGATCGCGAGTTGCCCTGCGGTGCCGGCTCTCAATAGGGCCCTGAGCTGGGTGCGCATCAACTCCGGACGGGCCAGGGTAAGGCGGATGCCCCGCAGACCCAGGAAGGGATTCAACTCCTCCCCGATCTCGATGCCGGGCACCTGCTTGTCACCGCCGACATCCAGGGTGCGGACGACGACCAGGTGATCCCCGAACGCGGACAGGACCGACCGGTATGCCTCGTACTGCTCGTCCTCGGAGATGGGGCGGGTCCTGTCGAGGAAGAGGAACTCGGTCCGGAATAGGCCGACCCCCTCCGCACCGCGCTCCACGGCCCGCCGGGCGTCCTCGTCCGATCCGATATTGGCCGCCACTTCGATATGGATCCCGTCCAGGGTCACGGCCGGCTCGTGGGTCCGTTCGGCTGCCTTCTCTTCCGCTCTGTTCTGCCTCTCCTGCCGTTCCCGGAGCACGTCCAGCATCTCCTGGGTGGGATCCACGTAGACCTCACCGGTATCCCCGTCCATTGCCATCAAGGTTCCGGGCTGCAGTTCGGGCAGGTCCGTTCCGACCACTGCCGGGAGTCCCATTCCCCGGGCGAATACGGCAATGTGGGAGGTGGGGCTTCCCTCCATCGTGCACAGGCCGAGGGCCATCCCCGGGGGAAGGGTCGCGGTCTCCGACGGGAAGAAATCGGATGCCACCAGGATGGAGGGCGCCGCAAGATCGTCCCATGTGTCCAGCGGCAAGCCGAGAACAGACCTCAGAAGCTGGTTTCCCACGTCGCGGACGTCGGCGGCGCGGGCGGCGAGGTACTCGTCGTCCAGAGACTCCAGAATGGCGGCGGACTCCTCGGTGACCTGGTGGATGGCCGCCTCACTACACAGTGACTCCGATTCGACCAACATCCTGATCTCGTCGCTGAACTCGGGGTCGTCGAGGAGCAGGAGGTGGGCGCCGATGACCTCAGCCTCCTCCGATCCTTCGCCGTGGAGGTCTTGAAGGCCTTCGAGCCTCGCCCGGACCAGTTCCTCGCTGCGAGCAAGCTTCGCCATTTCGGCTCGGGGGTCGCTCACCCGGCGTGGCGAGACTTCGGGAAGGCCGGAGACGTGCAGGTGGACAGGGCCGATGGCGATGCCCGGCGACGCTCCGATCCCGGAGAAGCCGATCAAGGCAGCACGCTCGGGAGGCTCACGGACGAGATGACTCGTTGTGTTGCGATCATGTGCTGTCTTTCTTGAGGCCGATCAGTACGGTAGCCGTCCCGAAGTGGACAGCAAAGAACTAGCGGCCGGTGCTCTCCGGGGCAGGCGGCAGCCCGGCAAATCCGTGATCAGGCTTTATGGGTTGCGATGAGGGTCGACCGGATCACGAGGAAACCGATGGCATGCCCCGACCGTGCCCTCCTGACACCGCTCCCTCGCCGCGGAGGGTTTGCAGGAAGTCCTGATGGATCGCTCCGTTGCTCGCCACCACGAACGGCTCCGAGGGTCGGACGGGTCTTCCCAGAGGGTCGGTGACCGTGCCACCCGCTTCCATGACAAGGAGGGTTCCCGCTCCCATGTCCCACGGCGACAGGTCCTCCTCCCAGTAGCCGTCCATCCTTCCGCACGCCACCATGCACATGTCGAGCGCGGCCGAGCCGAGACGCCTGATGCCTTGAACCTCCTCGAGGGCCCGCCGGAAAGTCGTTTGGCAGGTACCGATCCGTTCTCCCCGGTTGTAGGGGAACCCGGTCACGACGAGCGCCTCGGCAAGGGAACCGGTGGAGCTCACTTCGATCGGCGAGCCGTTGACACGGGCTCCCCGTCCGGCCACCGCCACGTACTCGTCCCCGTTGGTTACGTCGACCACCACGCCTACCTCGGGTAGGTTGTCGATCCACAGGGCGACCGAGACGCTGATCCAGGGGAATCCGTGGATGAAGTTGGTGGTGCCGTCCAGCGGGTCAACGAGCCAGACCCGTCCCGCCGCGGGCAGGGCCCCACCCTGCTCCTCGGCCACCACCCGGTCCTCAGCCCGGTGAGCCGCGAGCACATGGCGTATCGATCTCTCCGATCGGAGGTCTGCCTCGGTGACCGGGTCGGCGTCGGCCTTGAAACGCACACCCAGGTCCCCTTGCAGAGCTGACCTCACTTCGGCGGCGCCGGCGCGGGCCGACTCCAGAGCCACCATGGTGTCCGACCCATAGGCGGGTGAGAACCCGTCGACGCGGGGCTTCATCATATCGGCGTCCGAGGCGGTGCCCCTGTCAAGGCCCGGGGAATCCGCGGAGCACGGGGGCAACTAGCCAGAAGGGTGGTGTGAAACCCCTTCTGGGGCCGTCGACCGATGACACGATGCCTGGTCAGAGGAAGACGGGCCATTGTTACCCACCGTTTTGGACGTCCTAGCGGGTCCGAGGGAGGTCGGCGGCTTTCAGGAGGGAGCCGTTGGCGTCGAGGATGCCTATCTTGGTGCCGATAGTGGCCGGACTGGCCGCGAACAGGTCGGCGCGGTTGATGACCAGGTAACGGTAGCCCTCGAGGGGCCGGAGACGTTTCACCGTCTTCTTTATCTGCTTGTTGTCGGCTGCGATACCCAGGGAGCCCTTGGGACAGATCAGGTCGGCGCGTCCGGACGGATCCGGTTCGGCGGAGAGCTTGCTGATCATCGCGCTCTGTAACTGGTCGTGGGTCATTCGGGCCATTTCCTACCTCGGGCGAGTCGGTTGGGGTCTCGATGATACAGGTAGGTGGATCAACTCGTCCGGTCCGCCATCCGCGCTCGGAGATTCCCGATGAGAGGGGCGTCGGCGTCGCCCAGTCCCACTACGGACAGCCACCCCCCTGCATCGAGGGCGTCGTGAAGTTCGGCCATGCCGGCGACACGATCATCGGTCAGCGCCAGTCCGGCGGTGATTGCCTCGCAGAGAGCCTCGGTGGGGAGACCCCTCCGCGCCGCGGCGCGGGCAGGACCCACGAGGCGCTCATCCGGACCGAGCTTCAGAAGTGGATTCCGCGCCACTCGCCGGATGGGATCAACCAGGGCGGTGCCCGCGAAGCGATCGAGGTTGGAACGCCCGTACGCGACGAGTTCCTCCAACTGCCAGTCGTCCACCTGGCTCGCGAGGACCTCTGCCATGGTCTCGGCGATCTCCTCGAGTCGCGCATGGATGGACGGGTCCGAAACCGACTGGGCGACCGTTTCATGTCCGGCTTCCAAGCCCAGGAAGGCTGCGGCGGCGTGGAGTCCGTTCACGAGCCAGAGTTTCCTCATGCGGTGGAGACGCAGGTCAGGCACCAGTTCGAATCCTGCAATTCCCGGATCTACGCCCATCCAGTCCCCGCGGGCGACCTTGAACTCGAAACGGGACTCGACTTCCAGCGACAAGCCGCCTCCGGCAGAGCCGGGCACCATACGGTCCACCAGAGTCTCCGGAAACCCCACCGACTGCGGTACGCCTCCGGCCAGACTCTCGATGTGTTGCCGGAGCAGAGCGGTGTTGGGATCTGCATTCTCGCACGCCAGCACGTTGCGGATCCGGCTGTCCTCCCTGCGGAGGGCAGTTGCTATGGTCGGTGCGACCCGGCCGAGGACTCCGGCACCCACCGCGGTGCATACCAGTTCTGCGGACGCGGTAGCGGTTATTGCCTGCTCGGTTTCGCCTGCGTCTACCGCGCTGACACCGGTGATCGTGCGTGTCGAGCGACCGTCACTTCCCACCTCGATCACCGGGTACGAGCCGTTGCGGTTCAACAAATCCACCACCTGCGGCGAGACGTCCAGGAACACGACCTCCCAGCCGGACCGTGCGAACAGCCAACCGAGGAGACCCCTGCCAATGTTGCCGGCGCCGAACACGACGGCTCGGCGGGTGGTCATTCGGTGGGCGCGGCGAGAGTCTCCCGGACATACTCGGCATCGGTGGCGGTGGCCAGCCGGGCGCAGAGATCCTCGTCGTCCAGTACCTCGGCCAGATGTGACATCACCGCCAGATGCTCGTCTCCGACCGCGGCCAGCCCGAAGACCAGGAAGGCCCGGTCGTCGTCGTCACCCCACGGTATGCCGTTCGGATACTGGGCCAGGACCAGCGCGGTCCGCTTGATCATTCCCCGGTCCTCGTAGGTGCAGTGGGGGAGGGCGATGCCATTACCCAGGTACGTTGAGATCACGGCCTCGCGAGCGAGCATCGACCCCCCGTACCCGGCCTCCACCGCCCCTAGGTCGAACAACATCCCCGACACACGTTCGATAGCTGCCTTCTGGGTGCTTCCCTGCTCGCCCAGAGTGATGGCCTCGACCGCAGTTACAGATTCTGTGACCATTGGCAATCAGCTCTCAGATTCCCTCGACGTCGGTGCCTGCAGTCAGGTCCGCGACGAGTTTGACCAGGGCCGGGTCGTTGAGGAATGTACGGAACGCGACCACTGCCGCGCCTGGTGCGACCTGCTTGACCCGGGCGGCCAGCCCGGCGTGGGTGACTACAACGTCAACGCCCGCAGGAATGTCGTGGACAGGTGAGTGGGTGACCTTGATGTTGAGCTTGGCCTTCTTGATCTTCTTCTTCAGGAAGTTCGTGACCATCAGGCTCGAACCCATCCCCGCCTCGCAGGCCAAGACGATCCAGCGGACATCCGCTGCCGCTTTCGTTACTGAACTCATGACGATGTTCCTTCTGGTTGGCGAAACGGGAAGAGCCTCTCGTGGAGAGGCTCTTCCCATTCTAGAGGGTTTCCTTCCGGGTGTTCAGCCGGTGGGGATGGCGGGCATGGTGCCGATCATGTCCTCCGTTCCCTCTTGCTCCTTCACCGGGGATACCCGCAGCAGCAGCGTTCCCACCACGAAGGCCGCGGCTGCGGCGACTACCACTCCTAAGAGCACACCGACGTGTTGACCCCTCGGAGTTACCGCCAGGTAGGCGAAGATCGAGCCGGGTGAGGGTGTTGCGGTCAGCCCCGCATCGAATATCACGAAGACGATGTCGGCGAGGATGCCGCCGGCCCAGACCGACAGGATCATGATCGGGTGCATGAGGATGTACGGGAAGTAGACCTCATGGATCCCACCAAAGAAGTGGATGACGATCGCGCCGGGGGCCGACAGCTTGGCCAGGCCCTTGCCGGCGAACCAGTACGCGAGAAGCAACCCAAGACCGGGCCCGGGGTTGGTCTCCAGGAGAAAGTAGATCGATCGTCCTGACTCAGCCGCCTGCTCAACCCCTAGCGGCCCCAGGATGCCGTGGTTTATGGCGTTGTTGAGGAACAACACCTTCCCGACTTCGATGGGGATGTCCGCCAGCGGTAGCAGCCCGGCGTCGGTGACCCACTCGACCAGGTTCCCGAAGAAGGCTGCGATTGCGGCCATGATCGGGCCGATGATCAACTTGCCGAGAATGGCCAGTACGAAGCCGAGAATCCCGGCCGAGAAGTTGTTGTAGAGCATCTCGAACCCGACTGCGACCTTGTCCTGGAAGGCGTCGTCGATCTTCATGATGATCCACGCGGCCAAGGGGCCGACCAGCATCGCGCCCAGGAATTGGGGCGGATCGCCGACGGCGCCGCTAGCCAGTTCGAAGTCGGCGCCGATGACGATTCCCATCGTCGCGATGGCGCCCATCACGCCTCCCCGATGCCCGTACACCATCTTGCCGCCTGTGAACCCGATCAATACAGGCAACAGGTAGACGATAATGGGTCCTACCAGCTCGGAGAGACTCTCATTGGGTGTCCATCCGGTGGGAATGAAAAAAGCGGTGATCAAACCCCAGGCGAGAATTGCGCCAATGTTGGGAATGACCATACCCGCCATATACCCCCCGAATTTCTGAAGACGTGCAAGCATCCGACCTCCTCCCGAATGTAAGTGGATACGTTTTCAGCCTAGATTCGACAGGGGGGGTGATGCAACTACCGCGGGGTGATGCAACCACCGCGGCGTTCTTCGACGTGGGGTATCGATGCCTGCCGACACGATCGTGTCCCCCGGATCCGACTTTTTGCTCTGGAGATGTGGGCGGGAGGGTTTCCACGTATGCGTGAGACAGCATCTAGAAGGGTGCTGAACAATGACGATTGCTCGGGCCTGCCGCCCGCCAGCCCAGGCATTTTGCGGGCGGTTGGCAGGCCGCTGGTGGATTGCTCAGCACCCTCCTAGAACAAGGGGTGAATGGCTTATGAGGGTTGTCGCAGCGTTCGCTGAGCCGGGAGTTTGTCGTCGACCTTCGGGCTAGCGGGGGTTTCTTAGCACCCTCCTAGCGGCGGACGATTGTCCGGTAAGCAGTAGCCATGATGACGGCGGCTACAGCGAGCGCAGGCGTACCCAGTACCCAGAAGGCGATCGCGCCCCAGGGACTCGAACTCCACAGGTACAGCAACGCCAACCCGGGACCGAAGAACACAGAACAGCCCAGCACAAGTCTCAGGAGCCTCATCCGGTTACCCCGGCTCAGTTCCGAACTGAGGGCGAGTGCTTGAAAGCCGCCGGCCCGCCTCTCGACGATCAGGAACGGGTAGAAGCTATAGATCATCAGCACCATGATCCCGGGCACGACGAGGAACACGGTTCCGACCGAGACGGTGAGGAAGAAGGCCGCCGAAGCTCTCACGAACCCGTCCCGTACCCACCAGTCGTCCCTGGGGGGCCGGCCGGAACGGTCGGATGAGACGGCTGCCAGAGCGGTCCGGGAGAGAGGCCATGCGGCGTATCCGCCCAGGGAGAGGCCGAGTAGCCAGATCAGCAAGTTCAACCAGTAGCTGTCGGTTGCCTGATTGACGAGTAGCACCAGGGCGGGCACCGCCATCAGATACGAGGAGCGGGCCAGCAGCCGCTTGTCGTGCCTCCGGAAGCCCGAGATGCCCGCCGACAGGACCTTGCTGACGGATAGTGGCGATGCTTGTCTGGACGGCACGTTTCGACCTCTTGGGCGAGCGTCCAAGGCTACACCGTCGGATCACTCCGAACGAGGTGCCCACATGGCCGGCGCGCGGCCTCCGCCGTTCGCGCGACTGCGGGTGGGGTCTTGCGGCTCGCCGGTGCCCGTTGGTGCATCGTTCGATCCCCTGGGAGGGGTGCTGAACAATGACGATTGCTCGGGCCTGCCGCCCGCCGACCCAGGAGTCATGCCGGCGATGGCAGGCCGCTGGTGGATTGCTCACCACCCTCCTAGGCTGCTCGCATGACGAGTGGCGCTCCCCGGCCTATCACCTTCCTTTCCGACTTCGGGTGGGACGACGAGTTTGTCGGGGTGGTCCACGGAGTGATCGCCACCCTCGCTCCCATGTGCCGCGTCATAGACCTCAACCACCGGGTACCGAGGGGCGATGTGAGATCGGGGGCGCTCACGTTGCTGCGGGGAATCCAGTACATGCCACCCGGCGTGCTTCTTGCCGTGGTGGATCCCGGCGTCGGTACCAGCCGCCGGGCGGTCGTGGTGGAGACTCCCTGGGGATACATGGTCGGGCCCGACAACGGGCTCCTATCGCCGGCGGTGGCTCTCGTCGGCGGCGCCACACGGGCATTCTCGGTAGAGAACCCCGATGTCATGCTTCCTGCTCGAGGCCGGACTTTCGAGGGGAGGGATCGTTTTGCTCCCGCGGCAGCTGTCCTCGCGGCGGGCGAGGCAGACCCTCACGAATTGGGTCCCCAGGTCGATCCGCATGCTCTCGAACCGCTCCTGCTTCCTCTCTCCGATGTGTCGGACGGCCACGTGGAGGGTCAGGCCTGGTGGGTGGACACTTTCGGAAACGTGCAGACCAACATCTCACCCGAGGATCTGGAGGAGGCGGGGATGTCGCAGGGGCAGGACGTCGCGGTGCGCGTTGGGCTCATGAAGTACCGGGTTCCGTGGGTGGGAAGCTACGCAGAAGTAGCAGAGGGACGCCCGCTCATGCACATCGACTCGGTCGGGCTGATGGCCCTGGCGGTCCGGGGAGGCCGGGCCGACGAGCACTTCACGTTGGGAGCCGGAACGTCTGTCGTGATCACGTCCTAGGAGGGTGCTGAACATTGACGATTGCTCGGGCCTGCCGCCCGCCGACCCAGGCATTTTGCGGGCGGTTGGCAGGCCGCTGGTGGATTGCTCAGTACCCTCCTAGTTTGATCGTGGTCGGTCTGCGTCGCGGGCGGTGAGCCGAGGGTCAGAGACTGAACAGTTGGATCACGAATACGATCCCAGCCAGCCCGATGATGCCGAGAAGGATGAGGAGGGTGAAAGCTGTTCCTGGTCTCAAGATTAAGCGAGGCTACCTTCGGCGACGGGCAACCACCACTCGAATGCTACTCTGCTAGGTCTCCGGAAACGAGAGGGGTCATAGGCCGGGGCCGCTGATCAGGGGGGTGCTGTATCTCGCGGCGCGGTACGGCGAGACCCTGAACCATCTAGCCACTCGAAACTGTCCAGCACCCATTGTGGTGACTGAATCCCTGCGCGCATGTGCGAGAAGTTGGTAGGTCTGGGCGAGCTTGATCTGCTGGCGTTCGGTCGTCCGGTGCGTCTGCGGTGGCGCAGAATCGCCGCTGGTTGTGTCCGAACCCCGACTGTGCGGAGAAGTCGTTCGTCGAGTAAGACGCCACATCGGTCCGCCCCGGGCGTTGCTGACATCCCGAGCAGCAAGATGGGCGACCATCGGGGTCAGGCGGCGGGTCCGCTCCGTTGAAGAAGTCGCCGAAGATCTGGGCTGTGATAGGCATACGGTGAACCGCGAGGTCCGCCGACCGGGTAGGTAAGGTCGAGGCTGTGGGCGTGGACAAGAATCGCTATTCTGGCGGCGCGGCCAGTTCCGTACGAAGAAGTGGATCCGCCGGGCCGTCCTGGACATGTCGGGCCCAATCGCACGGCCTACGACCGGGTCCTTCCCAACGCGCTGCAAGTCGCGGACCCATTCCATGTGAAGCCCCTCGCCAAATCAGCGACTCGACGAAGTACGCAGAGAGTCTAGAACGAAACCCTCGGGCATAGGGGCCGCAAACACCCGTTAGCAGCGTAGAGCCGGACCCCCGCTTCCTGACATCTGCTTCCGGACGCATCAGCGACCGGGGCCGAACCCCGCCTCCGGGCCTCCTCAATGCCGGTGACCCCACGGAGAAGTCTGCACAGCCTGGCACGCCACCGAAACCGTACGAGGCATCTACGAGATCGCCTGCCCCGCCGTCGCGCTCCGATACACCCACCCGGCTCGCCGACGACGTTGAGGACGAATCCTGCCCGCCTACGGTCAACAAGCTGGGTCGCACCTTCGCCCGCTGGTGTCCCCAGATCACCAATTGGCACATCTTGAACGTGACCAACAGATGCCACCGAAGATCTTAACAACCTGATCACAGGTTGTTAAGATCTTCGGTATCAAACGCATGAAACGGGCCGCCTTCGGGTTCCGCAACTTCGCGAACTACCGAATACGGGCTCTCTTGTATGCGGGGAAACCCAACTAGGACCTGGAGCCACCTCAGCTTATGTCTAAGAAGGCTCTTGTCCCATCAAATGAGAAGCTCTCCTCGATAATCAACACGAGACTGTCTACATCAGAAGACGAGATCTCCCAGCAGAGATTTCCAGTGAGGATCCCCTCACTGAACACTTCGGTGAACGAATCTAACTCGTTGGGGACTACTGCCATACACTGATCAGAGACAACAACCGCTGACTCACCCACAACTGACATGCTCATTGACCACAGTAGGGAGTCAGAATCCGCTCCCTTATACTTAGCCTCTATCAGCACCAATACATACTGGTAGCCTGGTGCTGGAGGTGCGTTGAACTGATTCTCACTCGCTACAAGTTCCGCCGCATCCGGTGTGACAGAGAGGACCGAGATATCCCAGTCACCAATGCTAACAACTTCACCGATAGATATAGGGTTATCCCGCGATCCTATATCCGTGGCAGGAGAACCCTGGTTGGTCTCGCCACGGCTTTCGTATCCTATGAATAGGTCGCCTTCATCGTCCGACCATAAGTAGAAGTCGATCATTACTTCACCACCCGTTGATGTGAGAGCTCGACCTTCGCAATTCAGGTTTGTGTCGTCTCTGCCTAATTCAGTAGGAGAATAGATCTTCAGGATCGTTGTAGAGAAGGGCCCTGGCTGTTCCTCACTCAATGCGATAACGTCGCTTACGATATCCTCACAGTATAGGCCATCAAAGCCTCCAACTAGTACGGTAGTAGAGGTAGTAGGAGAAGCGGTCGAAGGGTTCGCAGAGACCGCGGTTGTTGTGTTTGCATTCTGATCTGCCGTTGCAGTTACGATAGATGTTGTGGAAGTCGTGGAATCGGTCACACCACCGCAGGCCGGGACCAATAACACAAAGGCTACACCGAATGCAACGGCCCGCTTAAGAGTTATCATCATTGTGTGTCCTTCGAATGTATCTTGGCCCAGTTTGAGCTTAGGGGCCGATGACGAGTTCTTGATCGGATTGTGTGGTGGATGCTAGCTCGGACTCTAGTCCGCCTTCCGGTTCGGCGAACCCGCAGTCGAAGACGGCTTCCTCGAGGTCTTGGCCGCCTAGGACCACGCGTTCGTAGAAGACGACCTTGGCTATCTGGTCGGGGGTCAAAGTGTCCTGGAAGGCAGGCATCTGGCCGCCTCCCCCCACCGCTTTGCCGGTGTCGCCGTACGTAGCCCGGCCGGCGCCCTGGAACCCGGTGGTGCCGAGCGAGACCCACTCGATATGGTCCGTGCACATCGCGAAGGTCTCGAGTACCGCACCTGCCAGCGCCGGACCCGATCCGCCTTCACCTCCCGCGCCGTGGCACGACGCGCAACTCGATGGCTCGTTGTAAACGACGATCCCTTCGCTCACCAGAGCGCGGACATCCACCCCGCCGGCGCCTCCCCCTGCGGCGAACTCGGACCCGTCGCAGTTCTCCACCATCCCGGTCAGCCGGTCGACCGCCAATTGGCCTCCCGCCCCGCAGGTCGGACCGTGGGCGAACGTGACCAGATACACGAGACCTACGAAAGGCACGGCGAAGAAGAGCATCGTCAGCCAGCGGGGGATTGCGGCCGCGATCCGTTCCGTGATGCCCGCCGTGGGACCGGTGATCACCGCCTCGAAGTCGAGTGCCTCCGAGACGGTGACCCGCTCGGGAGGCGGAGGCGCCGACGATGCGGCCGCGGCCACAGCCGGCTGCGGGGCGACGGTGGCGACCGCGGCGGGTTGGGCGGACGGCGTAGGTGCGGGTTCGGGTGCCGGAGGCGCAGCTGTGGCGGGCGGAGGTGCGGCCGCGGAGGCCGGACGGTCCGCAGGTCCTCGCTCCGAAGGGGCTGCTACTCCACCTGCCCACGCGGCAAGCACGTCTTCGACCGCGAGTCCGTCGGCCTCGGCCCTGGCGGCTGCCGATCGCTCGACCAGATGTTCGGGACTCCCGAGCCTGGATGCAGCCGCGGCCAGCAGATCGCTCATAGCAACACCTCGCGGCTCATGCCGGCACCCCCATCCGTCACCGCAATTCCGCCAGGTAGGTCGCGAGCGCATCCAGGTCTCGCTGGGACAGGTGGCCATAGGAAGGGTGTATCCCGTCCGGGAAGACCTGTTCGGGATGGGTCAGGAAGGCGACGAAATCATCGGCGGTCACCGGGGTCTCCGAATCGCGATAGGAAGGCCGGGACCCTACGTGGGCGATATCGGGTCCGATCCTCTGTACCCCGAAGGTGGCGGTTCGGAGCGCATCGGCAAAGGTCTCGGTGGCCGGCCCGAGGCCGACATCCGCTAGGACGGGCCGCACCAACTGGGTATGGCAGTACCCGCAGCCCTGGTTCAGGTAGACCGATCTGCCTGCCTGTCCGAGGCTGCTCATTGGGGAGTCGAAGACCAGGTGCCGGTAGTCGCCTCCTGCATTGAACGGACCGATCAGCGTTATGACCAGTCCGAGCAGGAAGAGGCCGCCCAGCATGATCGAGGTCCGTACGGGACGGTATCTGCGGCCTTCGAGGATCGGGGTTGCCTTGCTCCGGACCGGGCCGGTGGTTACGGGCTGCTCCTCCACCGGAGGGAGAGTGGCCACTACGGCAGCGGGGGCCGCCGCGGCAGCCACAGGCTGCGCAACCGGTTCGGGAGTGGAAGCCGGCGGTGGAGTTGCTTCGGTAGGCGGAGGGGGAGCCGGGGGAGTCGGCGGTGGCGCCCCACCGCTCCAGGCGCCCAGGACCGCCTCGTAGCTGGTGCCGTCGGCCTCGGCCCTGGCCTGGGCAGCCCTCTCCACCAAGTGCTCGGGCGCCCCGAGGGCAGCTGCCGCCGCGGCGAGAAGGTCACTCATCACCGGTCTCCTCGCGGTCGACGGCGGCCACCGGCATGAGAATCTCCACTGTCCGGGCGGGACCGGCCAGATAGGTGCCCGCAGCGGTCCATACCAGGAGAGCGATCCCGATCAACGCCACGACCGAGGCGAGAGCCCCGAGCGTGAACAGCACATCCACACCGGCAAGGCTCTCGGAGAAGCCTTCTCCCACGTTGGCGCGGGCGCCCGAGGAGGAGGCCCAATTCCAGGTCACGCCGGTGACGAGCCCACTGACCATCAGAGCGGCCGCCGTTGCGCCCCCGCCCCAGAGGGTGAGCCGGAGACCGCGGGCCGCTTGGCGCGGGTCCGAAAGTTCCCGTCCGGTCGTACGCGGCAAGGCGTAGAAGATGAATGCCATCGCCAGCACCGGTACTGCCACGAGTGACAGCCCGGTGACCAATCCGTCGTGCCAGATGGTCAGACCCACCACGGCAGCCACGGAGCGGAATCCGGAAACTCCGACCAGCACCGTGAGGATGGTGTAGGCGACAGTGCCGGCCATCAGGAGACGGATGACGGGACTCTCCCGGGCAGTTTGCCACTCGCCCGAGAGGGTCAGGCTCACGGTGGCGACGAAGGTCAAGGCGGAAAGAGCGAGACCCATGGAGGCGACCACCGAAACCGTCTCCGTCCAGTCGGGTGCCGGGCCGCTCAGGAAACGTGCCGGCGTCGCCAGCAGCGCCACTCCTGCGAGGGTCCAGAATCCTGCCCGGGCGAGAGGACCGGAGAACAGTGGCTGTCCACTCTCCTTGACCAGGACGTAGTAAGCGCCGCCCAACGCCGCGGCCGGGAAGGCAAGGGTCCACATCCCCCCTGAAGTCAGGCTCGTTTGGAGAAACGGACCCATGCCGGCCAGCCCTGGAATCGAGGCCGTGATGTGAAGCGCCGGAAACCACCAAACGGCTCCAATGACGTAGAGAAGCGACACGTAGGAGCCGTCCTCGCTCCGACCGCGGATCATCGAGGTTACGAGCAGAACCGGTACCAGCAGGAGGGCCGCGATTGGCCAGTCAAGGAGTGGGGGGAACTCGGCAAGCTCGGGTCCCGATGGGCCCCGGAACAGGATCATGAGGGTGCCGACCAGTACCAGCAAGCCGTAGACGCTGCCCGCCAGTAACGCTAGGGACTGGTGTTCCATACGTGTCCCGACTAGCCGCGGTGTGAGGTAGTACGCGGTAGCCTGAGCGAACGTACCTCCGAATCCGTACGCGAGGAGCGATGTGGTGGCCGGCCGGAGACGACCGTAGGACAGGAAGGTGGTGTCCGCGAACAGCGTGGGTACGGCCAGCTTCACGAGCGTCAGGCAAAGCAAGGCGACTCCCGCCAGCAGCAGCAGGCAGGACAGCAGCATGAGACCGGAAGCCGCGGTCTCCCGCTCGCTCTCCATCTCAGCCGCTTCGCGTATGCTCGTCTCTCCGGTCGCCAATCCGGTGCTCCCCCGGGTCGCTCCTGCTTGCCAGAGCGTAGACTAATGCCATGACGAGGCCCCTCGGTCCGCCGCGGCCCGATGCATCCGTCCGGCTGGCGATCCCGTCCGAGCGAACTCCACTCGAAGCCCTGCTTGGTTTAGCGAGCGACCGCCTTTCTGCTTCAATGGTATCCACCGAGTCGGGTAACAGCCCGCGTCTCGCCAAGGTAATCCCGATGGGTTGCCAACCGGTAGAGGCGGCGCAGGCGGGGACACCTCGAGTCGAGGCGAAACGGAGGCGAATCACCAGATGCTGCAACGCATGCTTCGGCAGATGACCGACCAGACGCGTGCGCTAACCGGCTGGGGTCTGTTCCTCCTGGGCCTCGGGGCGGTCGTGGTGGGAGTGTGGTTCAACCATTACTCGAACTTTCCCTCTATGGAGACGGTCACGATCGCTGTGGAGGATGCAACCGGTCTTCAGGTGGGGGACCAGGTCGTATTCGACCGGGAAGCCCGCACCGTGGCCGCTACCCCGGTGGTCGATCCGGCCGTTCCCCAGGTCCCGGTGGACCTTGCGGTCGATGTCGACACGTTCGGCTGGCTACCGAGAGACTGCATGCTCCAGGGCAGCGACTGGTGCTTACCGTGGTCGACCCTGGGCCACCTCGTGGCGTTCGGCGGAAGCCAGATCATGCTCGTGGGGATAGCCATCGCGGTGATCCTGGGCCGTCGGATGACCTGGTCGCTGGCCGCCTTAGCCGCATTCCTGGCTATGTTCGAGTTGGTCATGCTGCTGGGTAACGTTGCGTCCGAGTGGCTGAACCTGGCGCAGGGACCGCTCAACTGGACCGAACAGAACGATGCGTTCGCGATCTGGCAGCCTCTGGTTCTCGGCAACGATGTCGGAGTCAGTTGGGGTGCGATCAAGGATTTCATCTCGATCAACTACAACATGGGTGCGCTCACCTTTATCATCTTGTTCGCCCGATGGGTTCAGGGGTTCGGTGGGCCGATGCCTGAGCAGAGGCCCTCGGAGATGGTCTCGCCGTACGGGCGTCCGCTGGTTAAGGGAGCCAAGTAGATGGCCAAGTCGGAAGTCTGGTTCGAGACACCCCCGTTCCGTGACGATTACCAGTTGGCGATGGTCGAGACCAGCTATGTCCAGGGTCAGGTGCGGCCCCGCCAGTTTCTGCATATCAACCAGGCGGAGTGCATCCTGTGCGAGGGGTGCGTGGACATCTGCCCCTGGAAGTGCATCCACTACCTTTCGCTGGACGCGATCGACGAGGCCTACGGGGTTGACCACCCGGAGGACAGCTCGGACAACGTGGGGTTCTTCGTCGTCGACGAGTACGAGTGCACCCGGTGCCAGTTGTGCATCGACCGGTGTCCTACCAACGTAATCTCGATCGGTAAGTTCGAGGGCTCGGTGACCGACACGGCCCTCAACTCGGGGCTCATCGGTCAGGCGCCATGGGATCAGGACACGGGCGCCCGTGATTTCAAGAACGGCTATACCTACGGAATGCGCTGGTAACGGAGGCTTTCGGTGATCGGCAACGGTATGAAACTGCGGGAAAGGGTGGCCGAAGCGGCCGATTCATTCCGGAGGAGCCCATTCTGGGAGTCGATGTTCCGGCCCGGATCCCCGTTCAAGAGGGGTTACAGCGACAGTCCCCGCAACCGGTCCTACGTGATCATGAACAACGTGCTCTACCACCTCCATCCGGTGAAGGTGAAACGGCACGCCGTCCGCCTCTCCTACACGCTGTGCTTGGGCGGTCTGAGCTTCTTCCTGTTCATCCTGCTAACGATCACCGGCATCTTCCTAATGTTCTACTACCGGCCGACCTCCCCGGCCGCCTACATCGATGTGGAGGCCCTGTCCACTTCGGTCGCCTTCGGCTCGCTGGTGCGCAACCTCCACCGGTGGGGCGCCCACCTGATGGTGCTGACGGTGTTTCTCCACATGTCGAGAGTTTTCTACCACGGTGCCTACAAGCCGCCCCGCGAGTTCAACTGGGTGGTCGGCGTCGTCCTGCTGCTGCTCACCCTGCTGCTGTCCTTCACCGGCTACCTGTTGCCATGGGACCAGTTGGCGCTGTGGGCGGTCACCGTGGGTACCAACATGGCCGGTTTCACGCCCGTATTCGGCAACCAGGTGAAATTCGCCCTGCTCGGAGGCATCGAGGTGACCGGCAATACGCTGCTTCGCTTCTACGTCCTGCACGTCCTATTCCTTCCGTTCGTGATCGTGATCTTCATGGCCGTTCACTTCTGGCGGGTCAGGAAGGACGGTGGGATATCGGGGCCCCTTTAGGAACTGTTGAGGACCGATGGTCGAGATACCGGAACATCTGCTAAAACGCTCCGCGGAGGCGAAGGCTAAGGCGCTCGGCGTACCGGTTGATCAGGTACTGGCCGAGATGCGGGGGGAGCTCCCGCCTGCGCAGCCGACCGCGCCGCCTCCTGCCCCGGTGCTTCCGTCTCAACGCTCGGTACCTGAGTCCCCGCCGCCCCCGCCCGCCGTGGCATCGCCTGGACCCGCTCCCGAACCGGTGGCTCCGGTAGCCGAGACACGGCAGCCGGCCCCCGCCGCGGCTACTCCGGAGCCACCCGCCGGCCCGGCGACCACCGTCGCCCCGCCCTTGTCCGACAACGGCGCCGCCACCACCGTCACGCCCCGTCCGGTGGCCCCGCCCCAGGAGATTCCCGAGGGTGTTCGACCGCAGCGGCTACTCACCGTGGTCAAGGCCAGGGCCATCCAGCAGGTAAAGGCCACGCCAACCGACAAGGTGAACACCTGGCCCCACTTGATGATCGCCGAGTTCACGGCCCTCATGGTCATCACGGCCGCCCTGATCGTCCTATCGGTGATTCTCCAGGCACCGCTCCTGGAGTTGGCGAACTTCAACCAGACACCTAATCCGTCCAAGGCCCCGTGGTACTTCCTCGGTCTGCAGGAGTTGCTGTCCTACTACGACCCGCAGGTCGCCGGTGTCATCATCCCGACGATCACGGGTCTGGTCGGGTTCATGGCCATCCCCTACGTGGACCGGAACCCATCTACCAAGCCGTCGGATCGCAAGTTCGCCATCATGCTGTTCACCTTGTTCCTAGCCGGCTCGGCGACGCTGACGCTGCTCGGCACGCTGTTCCGCGGGCCCGGGTTCAACTTCACATACCCGTGGGCGGACGGCATATGGTTCGACGATCTCAAGGATTGGGTGCACTTCGAATGACGGCCCTGCAACTGCTGATCGTGGCGATCTCCGCGGTGGTGGTGCTCGGCGTGCTCGGCGCCTTCCTCATCGCCTACCGCCGTTCGGGTGAGAGTCCTAGACCGTCCGGAGCCTGGAGATCGGGAGTCTCCCGCGAAACGCGCCGGGCGGATAGTTCCCGGATCCCGTCCCCTCTGGTAGTACGGCAACCGGAACCGGCCATGGATGAGCCTGAGGTCGAGGAGGCTCCTTCCGAGGCGCCCGAAGCAGTCGTCCCGGCCGCCGTCCAGACCGTCGAGGTCATGCAGGTGGAGGAGTTGTCTCCCCAGGAGGCCGGTGTCAACCGTCGCCAGTTCTTCACCAGGGCGCTCGGGATCACCTTCGGGGCGTTCCTCGGGCTCAATGCCATCTCCTATCTGGCGTTCCTGTGGCCCCGCCTCTCTGGTGGCTTCGGGTCCGACATCGACGTGGGGGCCGTCGCCGACCTCCAGACCGATGTGATTCTCAGCGACGGATCCATCCTTCCGAAGTTCGTACCCGAGGCGCGGGCCTACATCGTCCCATTCGCCGAGTCGGACATCTCCCGTTCTCAGTTCGAGGGGATGCCGGTCGTGGTGGGCGGGCTCAGCGCCCTGTTCCAGCGGTGCGTTCACCTCGGGTGCCGGGTTCCCTGGTGCGAGACGTCGCAGGGTTTCGAATGCCCGTGCCACGGCTCGAAGTACAACTACGCGGGCGAGTACGAGGCAGGTCCGGCCCCGCGCAACCTGGACCGGTTCGAGGTCTTCGAGGAGAACGGGCGCTACATCGTCAAGACCGGCACCATCTTCCAGACGGCACGGGCTATAGCCAAGACCGTCCCATACCCGCAGGGCCCATCCTGCATCGCCCTGACCACGACCGACGAGGAGGCATAGCCGGTGGCCACCCTGGTTGTAACGATCGTGGCCCTCGGCGCGATCGGCTGGGTCGCCTACCTGGTGGGCTCGGGGTCGCGGCGAGACCGCCGTGACCCGGTACCCGCCAACCTGTCTGCCTCGCAGACCGACGACGAGTTGGAGACCAAGCGCCTCGACCGGACGCTGGCCGGAGCGGTTGTGACCGCCGGCTTCCTCACGCTTGCCATGCCCATCTATTACCTCGGCGAGTTGGACCGCCAGGAGGGCTTCGTCCATGAGTTCAGCGACGCCTCGCTGGAGCGGGGACACGAGGTGTGGGATGAGTTCGGGTGCGGAGACTGCCACGGGACCGCAGGAGGAGGCGGTGTGGCCGCATTCCTGGAGGAGCGATCGCAGGTCAACGTCGCGGGTTGGGCGAGCCCGGCGCTCGACGATCTGTTCTACCGCTACGACCGGGACGAGGCCCGGTTCTGGATCGCCTACGGCCGCGCCAACACGCCGATGCCCCCCTGGGGTCTCGAGGGTGGTGGGCCCTTGAACACTCAGCAGATAGACGACCTCCTCAACTACATCGCATCGTGGCAGGTCGACCAGACCAGCGCTCTCCTCAAGGTCGAGGGTCTGGTGAACGGGGCAGTGAACCGCCTGGATGGCTCGGCGGATTCGGTCTCCACCCAGATAGCCGAGCAGGAGGCGTTGATCGAGACGATCCGGACCTCGGGGGAGACCTCACAAGCGGCGTCGGACATCGCGGGGCAGGCTAGGGATCTGCTCGATGGAGCGGGCTCGGGAATCGACACCGATGGCGACGGCCTCTCCGACGTCACCGAGACCGGGCTGACCGCGGTGCTCCAAGAGGCGTTCGGGGCCGGCTTCGTCGCGACGGAACTGTCTTTCGATCCCCGCAACGCCGAGACACTGATAGGCATCCGGGACGCCGCTTCGGCTGCCAGGGCGGTCGGCGATCTCGAATCCACCGCCACCTCGCTTACGATCACCTTCCAGAACCAGGAAGTTCTGCTCGAACAGGCCCGGTTCGGCCTCGGATTCCTCGAGGAGGCGGCTAGCAACGCACGCTGGGAGGTCGACATCGGCGGCGTGGCGCAAGCGTCGTTCGATGGGGATCAGGAGGCGGCTACCCGGGCCATCAGCCTGTTCAACTCCTACTGCGCACGCTGCCACACGGCCGGATACTCGGCCGGCCCCGCCTTCCAGCAGACCCAGGCTTCGGGGGCGCTCGGACCGTCGCTGCGCGATGGACGGTCCCTTACCCAGTTCCTCACCACCGAGGACATGTACGAGTTCATCTCCGTCGGTTCGGTCGAGGGCGTGGGTTACGGCGTCAACGGAGTCGGATCGGGTCGTATGCCCGGCTTCGGTATGGTGCTGTCCGAGGACGACCTGACACTCATAGTCCGGTACCTGAGGGGTACCACTCTCGATGGTGTTGAATACATCGATGGAGCCGAAGGAGGGGAGGCTTAATGCGGGAGCTGTTCCGGGCGCTGCTGTCGCAGAACCTCCTGTTCACGGGGATCATTCTCACAGTGGCAGCCGTCCTCGTGTTCTTCGGCAGCGTCTACCTGCTGCAATACACAAACCTCGGCAAGCGTCTGGCGATCCTGGTGTCGGGTGCGGGTATCTTCGGCTGGACCACGATCAACTCGATCCTCTTTGTTCTCTACGCCCCCCGGGGGCCCCGACCCGTGGACTTCGAAGGGCTGAACGCTTTCGAAATCCGGATCATCCCCGGTGCCTTCACTGCCGCCTCCGCGATTCTCTTCACCATGTTCCTGGTCGCACTCCATCGCTACGAACGGGACCAGGAACGCGATTAACCCTGAATCCTGGTGTCCCCCGACATACCCATGGGAGGCCACTTCAAGCCTGTTGTCGCGGCTTTGTTCACATGCACCCCACGGGTGAACGTCGCTCTCAGCCGGCGGGCTTGTCGAGTCCGCCGCTATCGCCGTCGAGAGTCTGCCAACTGTTACCCCATTCGCTCAGAAGACCTCGCGAATGAAGAATCGGGTTAGCAGGGAAGCGCTACCGGTCACCCCCCAGATAGAAGCTCAGGATCTGGAGTTCGGTGGCTAGGTCCACTTGGCGCAGGTAGGTGTTCCCCGTGATGTTCAATACGGTCGGAGCGAAGTTCAGGATCGAGGGTACTCCCGCCTTGGAGAGTAGGGTGGCTACCTGCTGGGCGGCTTTGGCAGGCGTAGCGATTATCGCGACGGCGATGTCCAACTCCATGGCGTCTCGGGCCAGCGAGCCCACCGGGCGCACGACGATCCCGGCGACGGTGCTACCGATCTTTGAAGGATCGGCGTCGTAGAGACCGACAATCCGGAAGCCTCGTTTCCCGAAGCCGCCGTAGTTGGCGAGAGCCGAGCCGAGATTGCCTACGCCTACCACGACCACGTCACGGTCCCTGGTCAGTCCCAGCGCCTTCCGGATCCGGGCCGCCAACTCATCTACGGGATAGCCAACCCCACGGATGCCAAAGGACCCCAGGAGTGATAGGTCCTTGCGGACACCGGCCGCATTCATATTGCTGAGCCGAGCCAGATCCTTGGACGATATCGTCGGTTGATCCGGTGGCAGCAGTTCGATGCAACGCAGGTAGCGCGGCAATCGCTCCACGGTGGCTACGGGTAAACCCCATTTCATCGACGCTACGTTAACCCACCAATCGGAGCACGAGTGCCGCCGCCACTAACATCGCAAGCGTGAACGCACACCACGACGAGACCCGTTGCGACACGGATCCGACCGGTTCCCCGGATGCACCCCCCTGGATGTCGGGCCGGGCAAGCATCTCGGTCCCCGAAGTTGACTTGCCCCAGGGGTTCGCCTTGCACAGCGGCAACATCGGGATCAAGGACCAAACCAGGGACGTGATGATCCTCTCGGCGGTGGAGGGAACCACGGCCGCCGGGATGTTCACGCGGAGCCGGTTCTCCGGTCCGAGCGTGATCCTTAGCCGCGAGCACGTGGCGGATGGAAGAGGCCGAGCGGTGGTGGTGATCTCCAAGAACTCCAACGTGGCAACCGGTGAAGTCGGGGTGGCCAATGCCGCCGAGTTGGCTGAGTTGACCGCCCGGGTGGTCGGTTGCGACGCGAGGGACGTTCTGGTGGCGTCCACCGGGGTGATCGGTGTGCGTTACCCGATGGAACGCATCCGGCGGTACATGACCGCCTTGGCGAGTGATCCGGAGGCCTTCGACACCCCCGGCTCCGCCACCACTGCAGCCGAAGCGATCATGACCACGGACACCCATGCGAAGGTGGCTCAAGCTCGGGCGACTCCGGCGACGGTGGTGGGGATCGCCAAGGGGGTGGGCATGATCGAGCCGGACATGGCCACCATGCTCGCGTTCGTAGCGACAGATGCCGCGGTGCCGTCTCCCGTTCTCGATGCCCTGTTCCGGCGGGTGGTGGATCGTACATTGAACGCTCTCAGCATCGACACCGACACTTCTACGAGCGACACAGCGGTGATCCTGGCGTCCGGTACGGCCGGGCCGGTGGACGAGACGGAGTTGGAGGCGGCCGTCGAAGAGGTGTGCCTGGACCTGACCCGCCAGTTGGCCGCGGACGGGGAGGGCGCCGAGACGCTGATCGTGGTCACCGTGGACGACGCCAGGGACGACACCCAGGCCAAACGGGTGGCGAAGGCGATAGTCAACTCTCCCCTCGTGAAGACCGCCGTGCATGGTCGCGACCCGAATTGGGGGAGGGTGGCGATGGCGGTGGGCAAGTGCAACGATCGCGATATCGATCAGGACCGCGTGGTGATCCGGTTCGGCGAGACCGAGGTCTATCCGGAGCCGGCGACGCCACAGATGCTTGAAGGGCTGGCGCGGTACCTGGCCGAGCCTGAGATACTCATCCACGTGAGTCTGGGGATCAGACCCGGTGAAGGCGGAGGCCTATTCACGGTGTACGGCTGCGACCTCACCGACGGATACGTCCGCATCAACGCCGATTACACCACCTAGTTTGGTCGTGGTCGATCTGCGTTGCGGCGGACCATCGGAGCGATTCGTGGTCGAGTCCAACTACATCGGCTGTACTCGGGACGGGAGAGTGCCGTTACTCGGGGAGGGCGGCGGCGGTGCGACCCATGGGATAGTTGGAGGAGCCAGCCACGTCTTCTGGTCGAGTAGTCAAGAGACTTTGTGGGAGAGGCTTAAGTGTGCCGTCGGCGCTGCGTCGTGTGCCCGATGGACCGGCGAGCTGTCACCGCAGGAAGTGGCGGATGCCCGCGAGTACTACGGGCTTGACCCTTAGCCCGGCGCTTGCGCGGCGGCGTAGGGGTTGATGAGTCTGGGTATGGCCGTCAACTCAGGGTGGGGCGCGGTTGGTATCGGCGTGGAGCGCTCTGAGGATGGCGAGTGTGTGGGGGTCGGGGTCGGGCGGCTGGTAGCCACAGGTCCGGTTGGGTGGTAGCAGGCGCCGCCGTTTGGGTGGGGATTGAGGGTCGATGCGTAGGCCTCGGCGGTGTATGGCGCCGTGGTGGTGCCACCAACACAACGTGGTGAGATTGTCGGGGGAGTGGTTCCCGCCTCTGGACAGCGGGGTGATGTGGTGGACTTCGAGACGGTAGGTGGAGGTGCATCCGTCGATGGTGCAGCCGTCGTCTCGTCCTAGGACAGCCCTTCGAACCGATGGCCGTAGCGAAGCGATGGTTCCGTGGTGGACGATGTCCTGTCCATCCGTGGTGATCGCCTCGGTGCGGCCCACGCATTGGATGAGGTCGACGGTGTCGGGTCCGACCCGGGCTCCTCCAAGGACGGCAACGCCCCGCTCGTATCCGGACGTTCGGGCAAGAGGGCTCTGGGCTACGACCATGAGCGACGGTTCCCGCCGGTTGCGAGCCTCCCGCATCCGATCCGAGGTTGTCTTGGCCGGTTCGGGATGCCGGTCCAGTTCGTCCTGGCAGAGGGTGGTGAGCGCCAAAGCTCTTCTCTGTCTCGCATCGGGACGGGCTTCTGTGGCCGGTACCAGCTTCTCGCCTCTGCGGTCCAGACCCTCGCGGCAGATCTCCGCTTCCAGAGCGCCGAGGCGTCCTCTCACCTGCACATGGGTGCCGTCGAGGGACGGTTGGAGGCTCAGGTACTGGCTCTCGAATAGTCCCCGCTCGTCGGTCCGGGTCATCTTGCGGTGCGCTTGCAGGAGCCGTGCGACTGATTCGAGGTCCAAGTCCCGGCTACGCTCGATGACATCTTCGGTGGCGCCCGCTTCGGCTAGCCGGGTCTCCACCAGCATCCGCTGATAGCAGACGGCGCCTTGCCGGATGTCTTCGATCTGGTCGGCTCCTAGGAGCTTGGCCAGATACACCAGGTCCCGGGCGGTGGACCTGCTCGTGTCGAGCTGGGATGCGACCATCTCGGCGGGGGTGCGGTACCCCATGCGGGCCACTGCACCCCGTCGCAGCATGTGTTTGATCCATTGGAGTTGGTCGCCCCTGGCCCGGCTGATCTGGGCTTCGGCCTTGACCAGCCCGGCTTCGGCTTTCGCATCCTCAACGTCTGCGTGCGCATAGTCTCCGGTGCTCACCATGTGCTGCGCCCGGTCGTATACCCGCTGCCGTTCGCTCTGGTAGCGGCTGGCGAACTGGTCGGGCTTGGAAGCGCCCAGGAAAGTGTGCCCGGGTTGGACCGTTTCCTGGTGCGGATAGTCGAGTAAGTAGCCGTACATACGTTCGTATAATATCAGCAGGGTGTGACATAAACAAATCGACTCTATCTCAACCAGTCGGCTTATACAGGAAAGTGTTAAGTTCCAAGCATTCAGGTGAGGCGACATCTCTCGGTACGGTCGGGGATGATATATTCGAACGGTTGGAGGCGCATTGCCTGAGAAGCGGAGAGTCAAGATCCGCGCCGAGGAAGCGATTGCTTCGAGAGGGATTGCGTACGGAGGATCATCCCGGGATCGTGTTCCGATCCGGTCCGGGAGGGCGGCGGGCCGGTTTGATCGGCGGGCCGGACGTTTGGGAGGTTGTGCGAGCGATTCCTGGCCCAAAGCTCGGTCCGCGTAACAGGCTGGACGCCATCCGGGACCGGATGGGCTTGACGGCGGACCAGGTAACGATCGCCCTGCAGTATTACGCAGAGCACGGGCCAGAAGTTGACGGATGGCTCCTGTGACTGGACGAGGAGGCTGAGCGCGCCGAGGTGCGATGGCGGAGGGGCCAGGAGTTACTTGGCAAGTGAAGCTTCTCTTCGACGAGATGTGGTTGCCGACCCTTGCACGAGCACTGCGTCAACGAGGTCATGACGTGGTGGCGGTAGCGGAGCTTCCCGAGCTCCGGGGTAGTCCCGACGACGCGACATACCGGGAAGCACGCCGGCAAAGCCGGCTCATCGTTACCGAGAACGTATTGGACTACCGGCCGCCGGCTGCCACAGACGCCAGAGCCGGGCGGGCCCATCCCGGGCTCGTCTTCACCAGCAATAGGGCCTTTCCGAGGGCAAGCCGGCGGACGGCGGGCAGGTTGGTACTGGCGCTGGACGCGTTCCTCAGCACCGGAGAGGCAGTCGCGGGGGAGCACTGGCTCGGTTAGCCCCGATTCGTCATCCGCGGGTTTGTATTGGCGAACGGGGTGTGGGATGTGAGCCTTCTGGCCGGGGATTATGGCGTTCTCCATGGTCCCGTCTCGGAAGGCGCGACTTCACGCGTCTGGTGAAGCTGGGCCCGGTTCCGATGACTTGGTTGATGTGCAACACTGCAATGTGTATGTCTGGAAACACTACCAAGCAGGGCTAGCTCTGCTTGGTAGTGGTGTCGACCAGGATCCGGCCGCCGCCGGGCTCATTTCCGAGCACGTCGGTGGGTGGCGACTTACGTGCCGGTCGTTTTGGCACTGACCGTCCCGTTTTCCTAGGCTGAAATGTCTAACGAAGGGACGGGTTGGAGCTGTCTGAGTATCTCCCCATCGCGGTGATGTTCCTGCTGGCTGCGGCATTCGCAGGGGTCTCCCTCGTGGTCTCCTACCTGATCTCCTACAAGCGTCCGACTCCGGAGAAGCTGGAGCCCTACGAATGCGGGATCGTCACGGAGGCCGAACCCATCCAGCGGTTCCCCGTCAAGTTCTACCTGGTGGCGATCCTGTTCGTCATATTCGACGTCGAGATCATCTTCCTCTTCGCCTGGGCCTCGGTATTCGGTGACCTCGGATGGCCCGGGGTGATTGCGGTGGCGGTGTTCACCCTGCTCATAGTGGAGACCCTCGGATATGTTTGGAAGCGCGGGGCACTGGACTGGAACGTGTCCCGTCGCGCCCGCTACCGGCCCGAGACGGCGCGGGCCGCCGGGGAGTACGTTGCCTGATGGCCCGGCTCACCACACCACCTCACCTCCTCACCACGACGCTCGGGACGGCGATGCGCTGGGCGCAGACGCAATCGATGTGGCCGGCCACATTCGGGCTGGCCTGCTGCGCTATCGAGATGATGGCCACCGGGACCGCCCACAACGACCTGGCCCGTTTCGGGATGGAGGTGTTCCGGGCTTCGCCACGCCAAGCGGATCTGATGGTGGTGGCAGGGCGTGTCTCGCAGAAGATGGCCCCTGTCCTGCGGCAGGTCTACGACCAGATGGCCGATCCCAAATGGGTAATCTCGATGGGGGCGTGTGCCTCCACCGGCGGGATGTTCAACAACTACGCGTTGGTGCAGGGGGTTGACCAGATCGTTCCGGTAGACATCTACGTACCCGGGTGTCCACCCGGTCCACAGTCGTTGATGCACGGCATCCTCACCCTCCAGGACAAGGTGATGACCGGGGAGTTGGCCCGCTGATGGCCGCCGGAAAGGATCCCGTGGCGGTCGGCGGAGACGACCTGTCGAGCGGGCTGCTCAATGCGGTGGCTTCCGCGCGTCCCGAGACCTCCCTGGAGGACGAGGTCATCCGGGTGGCGCCCGACGATCTGGCCCGGCTGGCCGGTGCGGCTCGGGCGGCCGGATTCGAGGTGTGCTCCGACATCACCGCGGTGGACTACCTGGGGATACGCCGAACCCGCTTCGAAGTGGTCGTGAACCTGCTTTCCCTCTCACTCAACCGCCGCCTCCGTATCCTCGCAGCGGTTCCCGAGGATGATCCTGCCGTTCCGTCCCTCGTAGCCGTCTACCCGGGCGCCGGCTTCCTCGAGAGGGAGGTCTACGACATGTTCGGGATCCGTTTCGAGGGCCATCCGGACCTCACCCGGATCCTCATGCCCGACGACTGGGAAGGGCACCCGCTGCGTCGTGACTTCGGAGTCGGGGCGGTGCCGGTCCAGTTCAAAGAAGCCCACCAGGTTTTCTGATGTCCCGCAACCCTGCCACCACCGACATCTGGGTATCCGGCACCGAGGTCCCGGAGGTACCCGAGTGGATGGTGGCGGGCACCGACGAGGGCGCCCAGGAGATGAACCGGGAGGAGACCCGGGACCGGGCGGTGGAGCAGCGAGGCAGCCGGGTCGTCGACGACTGGGTCATCGACGATGCGGTGGCGGACGACGAGCGCATGACCGTCAACATGGGCCCTCAGCATCCCTCCACCCACGGGGTTCTGCGGCTCAACCTCGAGTTGGAGGGCGAGATCGTGCGCCGGATCAAGCCGGTCATCGGCTACCTCCACACCGGTATGGAGAAGACCGCCGAGACCCTGACGTTCCTGCAGGGTGGGACCAATGTGACCCGGATGGACTATCTGGCGCCCCTTCACAACGAGCTCTGCTATTCACTGGCGGTGGAGAAACTGCTCGGCGTGGAGATCCCTCCCCGAGCCCAGGCGATCCGGGTGCTGATGACCGAACTGAATCGGATCTCGTCCCATCTCGTGGCCACCGCCACCAACGGCATGGACATCGGCGCCCTCTCCATGATGATGTACGGGTTCCGGGAGAGGGAACTCGTCCTCGCCTTCTTCGAGAAGACCACCGGCCTGCGCATGAACCACAACTACATCCGACCGGGCGGGGTTGCTGCCGATCTCCCCGACGGGTGGGAGGACGACGTGGAGGAGATCCTCGAACGGATACCTGCCGCCATGCGGGACTACGAGGATCTGCTGAAGGAGAACTCGATCTGGAAGGGACGAACCCAGGGTATCGGGATCATCACCGCCGAGGAGTGCCTCGCCTACGGGATCACCGGTCCCACTCTCCGGGCGACCGGAGTGGAGTGGGACCTGCGCCGCTCGCAGCCCTACTCGGGTATCGAATCGTACGACTTCGACGTCGTCACCGGCAGCCGAGGCGATGTCTACGATCGCTACCGCGTGAGGATCGGCGAGATGCGGCAGTCGCTGCGGATCGTGGCCCAGGTCGCCGACAGCATGCCGCGCGGCGATTACAGGACAGGGGACCGCAAGGTGTCGCCACCTCCCCGGCGCCGGATCGACGAGTCGATGGAGGCGCTGATCCACCACTTCAAGATCTACACCGAGGGTTTCAAGGTCCCGGCCGGCGAGACGTACGTGGCGATCGAGTCCCCCCGGGGCGAACTCGGCTGCTACCTCGTGTCCGACGGGGGCGGATCCCCGCTACGGATGCACACGCGGGCACCGTCATTCTCCAACCTCCAAGCCCTGCCGATCATGATGGCCGACTCGCTGGTGGCCGATACGGTCGCCTGCATCGCCTCGCTTGATCCCGTCATGGGCGACGTGGACCGGTAATTGGCCATGTCCTACACCTGGTCGGCGGTAGCGGAGGAGCGTGCCCGTAAGGTCATAGCCTCCTATCCCCAGCGGCGCTCTGCTGTGATGCCGCTGCTATACATCGCGATGCGGGAGGATCTCGATCAGGGCAGCGACCGGCTCACGCCGGAAGGGATGCGCCGGGTGGCTGAATTGGTCGGGCTCACACCAGCCCAGGTCTCGGCGGTGGCCAGTTTCTACACGATGTACAAGCGGGAGCCGGTAGGCCGGTATCTCGTGTCGGTGTGCACCTCACTCTCCTGCTGGCTGGGTGGCGCCGACGACGTCCTGCACGCGGTCGAGGACGAGGCCGGTGCTCCCTCCGGCGGTACTGGGAGCGACGATCTCATCTCTCCCGAGCACGTCGAATGCATCGGGGCCTGCGCGGGAGCGCCGGCACTTCAGGTCAACTACGAGTTCGTGGAAGGCGTCACCCCCGGCAAGGCCCGGCAGATGGTCAGGTGGCTCCGGACCGAGCGGCCCCTCGAGGTGACCGGCGACGAACTCCAGAAACGCTTCGGGGGTCGTACATCCTTCCCGTGGGCGATACCCGATGCGGTGGGTGCCGGCGGGCCCGTCCCTGCATTCTCTGCGTTCGGAACGGAAGTACCTGCCGGGCTGCTGGAGCCGGATCCGCAGGAGGTGGCTCCGACGACCGGCAACGGCGAGTCTCCGATGATCCTCACCGCCCGGATGAACGAGCACCCCCGGACCAGCCACATGCTCACTACCTACGAAACCACCGGCGGCTACGCCGCTCTCCGCAAGGTCCTCGAGCAGCCCGGCATCGCACCTGGCGACATCACCGCCGAGCTCAAGACCTCGATGCTGCGCGGGCGGGGCGGGGCGGGATTCCCCGCCGGCGTCAAATGGGGCTTCCTGGCGCCCCCCCGGCCCTCGTACCTGGTGGTGAACGCCGACGAGTCCGAACCGGGTACCTTCAAGGATCGCCAGCTCATGGAACGAGACCCCCACCAACTGGTCGAAGGTGTTGTGATCTCCTCCTACGCCAACGAGGCCCACCACGCCTTCATCTACGTGCGTGGCGAATATCCGAGGGCTGCCAGGCGGGTCCAGGACGCCGTCGACGAGGCCTACGCAGCCGGTTACCTGGGCCGGGACATCCTCGGCTCCGGATACGACCTGGAGGTGACGGTGCACGTCGGGGCGGGGGCGTACATATGCGGCGAGGAGACCGGCCTCCTCAACAGCCTGGAAGGTCGTCGCGGCGAACCCCGTCTCAAACCTCCTTACTTCCCGGCTGCGAAGGGCCTCTACATGATGCCCACGATCGTCAACAACGTCGAGACCCTCGCCAACATCCCATGGATAATCAACAACGGCGGGCCCGCCTACGCGGCGATCGGTCCGCCGGCCTCGCCGGGACGCCGCATGTGTTCGATCTCGGGCCACGTCAACCGGCCCGGAAACTACGAGATCGTAGAGGGCCTCACCTGGCGGGACCTGATCTTCGACGTGGCGGGAGGCATGCGCGACGGCAACCGTCTCAAGGCCTGGGTGCCGGGAGGCGCATCGTCTCCCTGGTTCGTGCCCGAACTCCACCTTGACACCGAGGTCACCAAGGAAGCCATCGACGGGCACGGCTCGATGACCGGGTCAGGAGCGGTGATCGTGATGGACGAGACGACCGACATGGTGGCGGCGGCGGAGCGCCTCGTCCGCTTCTTCGCCCACGAGTCCTGTGGACAGTGCACCCCTTGCCGGGAAGGAACCGTCTGGCTGGACTTGATCCTGAGACGGGTCATGGACGGGCAGGGTCGTCCGGTGGACGCCGACCTCCTACTCGACGTATCGGACAACATCTCGCCCGGACTCAACTGGCCCCCGGCGATGACCACGATCTGCCCGCTGGGGCCGTCCGCTGTCTCTCCGGTTGTTTCCCTGCTCCGGTACTTTCCGGAGGAGATAGAGGCCTACGTACGCCAGGCCAACCTGATCCCGGTAATGATCGGAGGTCTGCGTTGACCACGGCGGAGCGTCCGGTGGTGCGGCTCACGATCGACGGAACAGAGGTCGAGGCCGCAGCCGGCGAGCTACTGATAAAGGCCGCTGAGGACTCTGGAACCTACGTTCCGCGCTTCTGCTGGCATCCGCGCATGAACCCGGTCGGCATGTGCAGGATGTGCCTCGTCGAACTCGAGACTCCCCGAGGCCGCCTGATCATTCCGTCTTGCATGCAGCCGGTGAGCGACGGCATGGTGGTCTACGCCGAATCAGAGGCGGCTCGCAAGGCACAGGAGGGGGTGCTGGAGTTCCTACTCCTCAACCATCCCTTGGACTGCCCGGTGTGCGATAAGGGCGGCGAGTGTCCGCTCCAGGATCAAACCATGTCCTACGGACCCGGCGAGAGCCGCTTCGTCGAGGAGAAGCGCCACTTTGCCAAGCCGATCCCGATCAGCGATCTGGTGCTGTTGGATCGCGAGCGATGCATACTGTGCGCCCGCTGCACCCGGTTCGCGGACGAGATATCGGGCGACCCGCTGATCGAGTTCCAAAACCGAGGCAACTACACGCAGGTGCTGACCTTCCCCGACGAGCCGTTCAACTCCTACTTCTCGGGCAACACCGTGCAGATCTGTCCCGTTGGAGCGTTGACCGCCGTGCCTTACCGCTTCCGGGCCCGTCCCTGGGATCTTCAAGTTGCCGAGAGCACCGGCATGGTTCATACCGAGGGGAGCCGCCTGGCAGTCCATGCCTCGCAGAATCGGGTGCTGCGACTGCTCGGTGTGGATAACGGTGCCACCAACCAAGGCTGGCTGTCGGACAAGGAACGCTTCGGTTTCGAGTTCGTCAACTCGCCCGACCGGCTCCGCACACCCCTCATCCGGGAAGGGTCCGGATTCCGCGAAGCAGGATGGGGAGAGGCCCTCGACCTGGTGGCGCAGCGGCTCACCGCTGCAATTGCCGACCGGGGAGGGTCTTCGGTGGCCGCCCTCGGCGGCGCGCGGGGCACCAACGAGGACGCGTACGCCCTGTCCAAGTTCATGCGGGTGGCGGTCGGCTCCAACAACCTCGACGCGCAGTTGGGAGACGGGCTCGACGCTCGGTTCCTGGCCGCCTTGGCGGGCCGGGGGCGGATCGACGACCTCGAGTCGGCCCGCACCATCCTGCTGTGGGGACCGGACGTGAAGGAGACCCATCCCATCCTCTACCTGCGGGTTCGTAGAGCGGCCCAGGAGTTGGGCGCCACCCTGATCGTCGTACATCCGAGGGGTACCGGCTTGGATGATCGGACCACCCACAAGCTCACCTACCAGCCCGGCACCGGTTCAGCCTTGCTCGAGCGGGTCGAAGCCGGGGAGGGTGAACTCGGCGCTGTACGGACCGCTATGGAGCGTGGTCCGTTGCTTGCTCTGGTCGGCCGCCCCGGTCTCGGAGAGGATGCTCGCCTGGCCGAGTCGGTGGCCGCCTTCGCGAGGGGCCTCGGGGCGAGCGTTCTTCCGCTCGTCCATCGGGGTAACACGTTCGGAGCGCTGGATATGGGTGTCGCCCCGGACCTGCTGCCGGGTCGGGTGCTCCTCGAGGGGGCGGGAGCTGCACCGGAGTTGCTGTCGGACTGGCGTTCGATACCCGGCGAGCCCGGTCTCGACGCTCTGGGCATCGCAGCCCGTGCCGCCGCCCGCGGGATTGCCGTCCTCATGCTGTGCGGCGCGGACCCGGTCCGTGACCTTGTGGGCTCCGACGGACGTGCCCTCCTGTCCAGTGCCGGGTTCGTGGTCGCCCTCGATCTGTTCCTCACCGATTCCTCGCGCCGGGCCGACGTGGTTCTTCCGGCACTGGGCTTCGCGGAGAAGAAGGGCACGGCGACCAACCTGGAGGGAAGGGTGCAGATGGTCAACCGCCTCGTACCCGGACCCGGGCAGGCCCGCGCGGACTGGTCGATTCTCGACGACCTGGCGACGCGGATGGGGCGTCCCATCGGACTGGCGTCGGGCAAGGAGATCGCCGCGGAGATCTCCAGGGTGGCTCCGGCCTACTCCGGGATCACCTGGGATCATCTCGAATGGGATGCCCGGGAGGGGGCGGTGGTGCCGATCGATGGCGCCGTCCAGCCGGTCACCTACGAGCCACGCCGCCGGACCTCGCCGAAGGAGGCGCCGCGCTACTCGCTCCATCTGGCCCGCACCCTCTACGACGACGGAGTGCTCCTGCGGCACTGCCCATCCCTATCCCGGCAGGCACCGGGCGCTTCCGCTCATCTGACACCGGCACATGCAGCTTCGGTCGGGGTCGGGGAAGGTGACCCGGTCACTTTCCGGATAGGCGAACATTCGCTGACCCTGCCTGTGCGGTTGGACCCGACCCTCCATGAGGGGACCGTCTACGTACCGTTCAACCAGGCCGACCTGCCGCCGTTGGGCGGCAGGAACCTCGAAGTCGGGGGATGGGCCTGATGGACTGGATAGACGTGGCACTCGTCGTCGCACGCGTGCTGGTGGTGTTCGGCCTTCTAACCGGAGTGACCGTGCTGCTCATCTGGTTCGAGCGCAAGGTCGTGGCGGGTATGCAGAACCGCGTGGGCCCGGACCGGGCCGGACCCTGGGGCGTGCTCCAGACCCTGGCCGACGGGGTCAAACTCTTCTTCAAGGAGCAGGTGACCCCCCGGAAGGTGGAGCTGGGCCTGTACTTGGCGGCACCGATGCTGGCTGCCATCCCCGCCTTCCTCATGTTCATGGTGATCCCGTTCGGGAGGCCCTTCCAGGTGACCCTCGGCGGGGAAGTCCGGACGGTTCCGCTCCAAGGGGCCGACCTCAACGTAGGGCTCCTCTACATCCTGGCCATGTCGTCGGTGGCCGTCTACGCCGTGGTGCTGGCCGGGTGGGCCTCCGGCTCGAAGTACCCGCTGCTCGGAGGGGTGCGCGCCACTGCCCAGGCCATCTCGTACGAGGCAGCGATGGGGCTCTCACTCGTTCCGGTGGTGCTGTTCGTGGGGTCCATGCGCGTCTCGGAGATAGTCGCCGCCCAGTCGGGCACCCTCACCTTCTTCAACCAGGCGATAGGGCTGCCCGCATGGAACCTGTTCGTCCTGGCGCCTTCGTTCATCATCTTCTTCATCGCCGCGGTGGCCGAGACCAACCGGGCCCCGTTCGATCTCGTGGAAGCCGAGCAGGAGATCGTGGGGGGTTTCCACACCGAGTACTCGGGACTGCGGTTCGCGCTCTTCTTCCTGGCCGAGTACATCAATATCTTCACGATGTCGGCGCTGGCCGTGACCCTCTTCCTGGGCGGCTGGGCGGGACCCACCTGGGACGGGTCGCTCCCCGCATTGGTGAGCGGTCTCCTGCCCACCGTCTGGTTCTTCCTGAAGGTGCTGGTGTTCCTGTTCGTATACGTATGGCTCAGGGCCACCCTTCCCCGCCTGCGCTACGACCAGCTCATGACCCTCGGGTGGAAGCGGCTCATCCCGGCCTCCCTGGTCTGGCTGTTCTGCATCGGAGGGGCACTGGCCTACCGTCAATTCGGGCTTCCTTGGAGTTGAAATGGGACCTGTAGAGGCATTCCTGAAAGGCATGGCGGTAACCGGACGCCAGTTCATCGCCACCGTGTTCGGGAAGGGTCTGGTGACCACCAGGTATCCCCAGGAAATGCGGGAGAAACCGCAGCGCTTCCACGGACGCCACGTCCTGAACCGCTACGAGGACGGGATGGAGAAGTGCATCGGCTGCGAGCTGTGCGCCGGCGCCTGTCCGGCTCGATGCATATACGTCAGGGGCGCCGACAACCCGACCGACCAGCCGGTCAGTCCCGGCGAGCGCTACGGCTTCGTGTACGAGATCAACATGCTCCGCTGCATCTTCTGCGGGCTCTGTGTAGAGGCCTGCCCAACCGAGGCCATCACCCACACTCAACTCTTCGAGATGTCCACCACCAACCGCTCGGACGCCATCTATACGAAGAAGGAACTCCTGGTGGATGAGAGCGGGAACCCCAACCACATGTTCGAGACCGACCGGTTCGCTGATTTCGAGGAGCTCAGCAAGGCGGACGGGTGGATGCGGGCCACCTCCCCGCAGGGCCGGGCTGCCTACGAGGGCCAGGTTGCCTGGTCCGGATCGGCAGGTGCCGGTGTGCGGCCCTCCGAGGTGGGCCAGTCCGCCGCCGAAGAGGGGGAATCAGGGTCGCGGACGGAGGACGCCTGATGGTCGAACTGGTCATCTTCGTTCTGATGGGAGCGGTGACCCTGGGCGGAGCCGTGGCCGTGGTGAAAGCGCGCAACCCTGTGTACGGGGCGATGGGGTTGATGGCCACCCTTTTCGCCCTGGCGGTCTTCTATGTGGTGCACCTCGCCCATTTCGTGGCCGCCGTCCAGGTAATCGTGTACGCCGGTGCCGTGATCACGCTGTTCCTGTTCGTGATCATGTTCGTGGGGGTGGACCGGGCCGAGCGGTTGACCGAGAAGCTTTCGGTCCAGCGACCGGTGGCTCTCGTGCTTCTCGTGGCGGTCGTGGTGCTGGCCGGGGTGCTGGTTCTCACGGATCGTTTCGACTGGGTGATCACCACCGGGGGCGAGCCGGCCGCCGTGAGTGGAACGGTCGAGGAGATAGGCTCCAACCTGATCGTCGCTGACGCTCCCGGGGATCCCCGGGCTTCCCGTTGGCTGCTTCCCTTCGAGGCTACTTCCCTCCTGCTGGTGGTGGCGGCAGTCGGTGCTATCTCCCTGGCGTTCTACCGTCCCCGGCGCCGGGAAGGCGCCGACGACGGTCTCAAAGGGACTGACACGGGAGGGAGGGCACCGTGATCGTCACGGCCGGTTGGTACATGACCCTGGCCGCGGTGCTGTTCCTCGTCGGAGCCGGCGGGTTGCTCCTGCGCAACAACGCCCTCGTGATGTTCATGTCAGTGGAGTTGATGCTCAACGCCGTGAACCTGACCTTCGTGGCCGCGGCCCGGGCGCACGGAGACATCGGAGGCCAGATGGCGGTGCTCTTCGTCCTGGTTGTGGCGGCGGCCGAGGTGGCCGTGGGCTTGGCGATCATCGTGTCGATCTTCCGTTCCCGCCAGACGGCCTCGGTCGACGACCTGTCAGAGCTAGCAGGATGATCCGCGTGGCCACGTCGTTCACGCGTGGGGCCGGTCGCCCGGATTGCGAGTTACAGGGCAGAAGGCCCGAGCGTGGCTGACTACCTCTGGCTCGTCATAGCCCTGCCGCTCGGAGCGGCGCTGTTCAACCACTTCGCGGGTCGCCGGCTCGGCGAGCCCCTGGCCGCGGGTCCCGCCATCCTGGCGGTGCTGGGTTCCTTCGGGTATGCGGCGGCGGCCTCCCTCGACTTCTTCATCTCGGAACGCTCCTCGGAGGAAGCGGTCGCTGTGGTCCACCTCTTCGACTGGATACCCGGCTTGGGCGCCACCGCGGAACTCCTGTGGGATCCCCTTTCAGCCACGATGACGCTCGTGGTGACCGGCGTGGGCGCCCTCATCCACATCTACGCGGTGGGGTACATGCACGGCGACCCTCGCTTCAGCCGTTTCTTCACCTACCTGAACCTGTTCATCGCCTCCATGCTGATCCTGGTTCTAGCCAACAACTTCGCCCTGCTGTTCGTCGGATGGGAATTGGTGGGTCTCTGCTCCTACCTTCTCATCTCGTTCTGGTACACGAGGCCATCGGCGGCCGCGGCCGGAAAGAAGGCCTTCATCGTGAACCGGATCGGCGACTTCGGGTTCATGGTGGCCCTGATGCTGGTGTTCACCTCGTTCGGCACCCTCTCCTACACGGAGGTTCTGCACGATCCGGGAGAGGTCATCGGAGCAGCGACCGCCACAGCCATCGGACTGTTGCTGCTCGTCGGTGCAGCCGGCAAGTCTGCGCAGCTTCCCCTCTACGTGTGGTTGCCCGACGCGATGGAGGGTCCCACTCCGGTCTCTGCGCTGATCCATGCCGCGACCATGGTCACCGCCGGTGTGTACATGGTGGCTCGGACGGGCGCGATCTACGGTCTTTCGGATGTCGCCGGCGGGATCGTCGCCACCGTGGGCGCTCTGACAGCGCTCCTCGCCGCCACCATCGCCATCGCCCAGCGGGACATAAAGCGGGTTCTGGCATATTCGACCATCAGCCAACTCGGCTACATGTTCATGGCGGTCGGCGTGGCAGGCTACGTAGCCGGCCTGTTCCATCTGGTGACTCACGCGGTGTTCAAAGCGCTGCTCTTCCTCGGTGCCGGCTCGGTCATCCACGCGATGGCCGACGAGCAGGACATGACGAGGATGGGCGGTCTGCGCGCAAAGATGCCCATCACCCACATCACCATGCTGGTGGCGACCCTCTCGATAGCCGGCATCCCACCGCTGGCCGGTTTCTGGTCGAAGGACGAGATACTGGCGGTGCTTTTTGCCAAGGGCGGGTACTTCGTCGTTCTGTGGGCGGTGGGGCTGCTCACCGCGCTCCTGACCGCCTTCTACATGGCCCGCCAGTACTTCCTGGTATTCGGCGGGGCACCGCGGTGGGATGACGGGGCCGACCCGCACGAGTCGCCCCGGATGATGACCGGCCCGCTGATCGTTCTCGGGCTGCTTACGCTGGTGGTCGGATTCATCAACACCCCGTTCCGGCTCGGGTTCGAACACTTCCTCGAGCCGGCTTTCGAAGGCGTGTACCTGGCTCACGCTCCCGAGGACGGCTTCCTCGTGGCGGCCCTGGCTCTGGTGTCGGTGGGCGCCGGGGTGGTCGGTATCGCGATCGCGTTCCTGCTCTACCACAAGGCCCCGGAGCAGACGCGCGAGCGGCTCCTGGGGAGGGTCAGGCACCCGATGACGGCCTGGGAGCACGGCTACTGGGTGGACGAGATGTACGGCAGGCTGATAGTTCAGCCGGGTATGCGGATCGCGGTGTGGAGCGCTCAGGTGGTGGATCAGCAGACCATCGACGGGCTGGTCAACGGGATCGGAGGCGCGGTCCGGCGGCTGGGCCAGGGTCTGCGACCGCTCCAGTCCGGTTTCGTGCGTTCCTACGGCGCCCTGCTAGCCGCCGGCGCCGTGGGCACCGTGGTCTGGATCGTCGTGCGGGGCTTGTGAGATGAGAGAAAGCCAACCCGTGGCGCCGGCGGCCCCGGCTGCCGGGCAGCAGTTCCCGCAAACCGCCCGAACCGTGTCCTGCATCGGGCCCGCCCCCGGCATCAGCGCCAGGATCGAAGGCGTTCCCACCTACGCCCGTCCGGTTCTGCGGATACGGGGCAGGAGCGCTCGTTCCCTCCCGGCCCGGGGGACGTCCGACCAGAGCCGCAGGTGCTCGGCCCCCTGCAACCTGCATTCCGGTGCGGGAAGTGTTAGCGGACCCGTTGGGAGCACACGGTCGATTGCCGGACCCGGTTCGGCATGACCGGATTCTCGACCCTCAGCGCTCTCATTATCGTTCCGGCCGCCGCGGCCGTGCTCGTGATGCTGATTCCGGAGCGGCGCCGCGAGTTGGTGCGCCCGCTGGGTGTGATCCTGAGCCTGTTGCCGCTCCCTCTGGCGTTCCTTCTCTTTATGGAGTTCGAGCGCGGGGAGGCCGGGTTCCAGTTCGTGGAGCGGGTCGTGTGGATCGAGCAGCTCGGAGTGGCGTGGCACCTGGGAGTAGATGGGATCTCGCTCCTGCTGGTGGTCTTGACCACCGTGCTCGTGCCGGTGGCTCTCGGGGCGTCGATGCGCATCGACCATCGGGTCAGGCTCTTCGTGGCGATGAACCTGCTGCTCGAGGCCGGCCTGATCGGTGTGTTCCTGTCGCTGGACCTGTTCCTGTTCTTCGTGTTCTTCGAAGTGATCCTGATCCCTATGGCGTTCATCATCGGAATCTGGGGAAGTGAGAACCGGGTCTACGCCGCGGTCAAGTTCTTCCTGTACACGGCCTTCGGGTCTGCGCTGATGCTGGCGGGGATCATTGCCCTGGCGTTCATCCTTCGCGATCAGACCGGGGAACTGGGTTTCTCGTACCTGGCGATGCTCGACCTCGAGCTCGGAACCACTGCCCAGCGTTGGCTGTTCGGAGCCTTCGCGCTCGCCTTCGCCATCAAGGTCCCGGTCTTCCCGTTCCACACGTGGCTCCCGGACGCGCATGTCGAAGCCCCGACCGCCGGATCGGTGCTCCTGGCCGGCGTGCTGCTGAAGCTCGGGACCTACGGCTTGCTCCGGTTCAACCTTCCGCTCTTCCCGGAGGCCGCGCTGGACTTCGTTCCCGTGCTGGCCACCCTGGCCGTCGTCGGAGTGATCTACGGGGCGATCGTGGCGATCGTGCAACCCGACCTCAAGAAGCTCGTGGCCTACTCGTCGGTGAGTCACCTGGGCTTCATCGTGCTGGGCACCTTCGCCCTCACATCTCAGAGCCTCCAGGGGGGAGTGGTGCAGATGATCAACCACGGGCTCACTACCGGTGCCCTGTTCCTCCTCGTAGGGATCATCTACGAACGGCGCCACACCAAGCTCATCGCCGATTTCGGCGGGTTGGCCTCCTCGATGCCGGTGTTCGCCGGGATGTTCCTGTTCATCGCCTTTGCTTCCATCGGTCTGCCCGGACTGAACGGTTTCGTGGGCGAGTTTCTCATCCTGATCGGAAGCTATCCCACCCTTCCTCTCTACACGGTGGTGGCCGCCGCCGGGGTGATACTGGCCGCCGTTTACCTCTTGTGGGCTTACGAGAGGGTCTTCACCGGCCCGCTCACCAATCCTGCCAACCAGCGGGTGTCCGACCTGTCGGTGAGCGAAGTGCTGGTGTTCGTCCCGCTGGTAGCGTTGATAATCCTCCTCGGCGTGTATCCCAAGGTGGCCTTGGACGTGATCGGACCGTCCACCGACGCGGTGCTGAGCCGGATCGAAGCCACCACGGGGTACGAGGCGCCCGAGCCCGGTGGACCAGGACTGGTGCTGTCAGGGGGCGGCGAATGACCGACGTCTCCTATCTCGCCATCGCCCCGGAGCTCCTGCTGCTGGTGGGGGCAGTTGCGGTTCTCATGGTCGACGTGTTCGCCCGCCCGAAGCCACGGATCCACGGTTGGATCACCGCCGTGACCTTCCTGGCCGTGGCGGTGGTCATCGGTGCGCAGTGGCACAGGATCGGCGTCGACGGTGTGGGCACATCGTTCGGCGGGACCCTCTTCCTGCACAACCTGTCCGTAACTGCGCGGAGCATCCTCCTGGTCGTGGCAGTGCTCGGGACGGCCACCGCCTGGGATATGTTGGTGGGCCTCGGGCGGAGGATGGCCGAGGGTCTGAGCCTCGTAATGGTGTCCACCGCCGGATTCATGCTGATGGGGGCGTCGGCGGATCTGGTCATGGTTTTCGTAGCACTCGAGATCGGCTCCATCGCGCTCTACGTCCTGGCCGGAATCGTTCGCACGTCCCGAGCCGGGGACGAGGCGGCCATGAAGTACTTCCTGCTGGGAGCCTTCGCATCTGCGATATTCATCTACGGAGGAGCGTTGTCCTACGCCGGGACCGGCACCACCAACCTCGTGGAGGCGGGGGCAGCCATGGCTACCTACCATGTAGCCCGGCCGGCGGTTCTCCTCATCGGGATGGCGCTGCTGGTAGTGGGGATGGGATTCAAGGTCACCGCGGCTCCCTTCCACTCATGGGCGCCCGATGTGTACCAGGGCGCGCCCGCCGGGGTGGTTGGTTTCATGGCGGCCGCAGCCAAGGTTGGTGGCTTCGCAGCCCTCATCAACATCCTGATAATCGGCTTCGATCGGTACACGGAAGCGTGGGCAGACGGTCTGGCGGTCCTGGCCGCGGTATCGGTTGGCTACGGGACCCTGCTGGCGATACAGCAATCCGACGTGCGACGGATGCTGGCCTACTCCGGTGTGGCCCATGCGGGGTTCATCCTCACCGGGATGACTGCCGGCCTGGCGGGGACGGCTGGTGTGTTGTTCTACCTGGGAACCTATTCTGTGATGCTCGTGGGTGCCTTCGCGGCCGTGACGGTGGTGAGCGGTCCGGCCTCCTCCGGAAGCAGCTTCGACGAGTACCGGGGCCTGGGCCGGCGGTCCCCGCTGGTAGCCGCCGTGCTGGCAACCCTGATGATCGCCATGTCCGGGATGCCTCTGACGACCGGCTTCATCGGCAAGTTCCAGGTGTTCAGCTCGGCCTGGGACGGGGGCTATCGCTGGCTGGTCATCGTGGGACTGCTCAGCTCGGTGGCGGCGTTCTTCTTCTACCTGCGCCTGGTGGTGGTGATGTACTTCCGGCCCGGCGACAGGACGCAGGACCATCCATCACCCTCCGGCCAGATGCGCTTGGTCCTGCTCTTCTCGGCAGCCGCGACGGTGGCGTTCGGGGTGTTCCCCTCGCCCCTGCTGGGTTGGCTCACCCGGGCCGGTGGTTAGGAGGCACCCGCTAGTAGCCCTGGCAGGTTTGGGGTTGGCTCTTCTTCTGCTGGTGGGCGCGGGCGAACCCCAGGCGCTCCGGACCGCTTCTTCGAACATCTTCCTTATCCGGGAGGGGGAGGTTGTGGAGGAGAACCTCTACGTCGCGGCTTCTCTCGTCCGGATCGCCGGAACCATCCGGGGTGATCTCATCGTGGTGGCCACCGACCACCTGGAGGTGACCGGTCGGGTGGAGGGCGATGTCATCGGCTTTGCCACCACAGCCAGGCTCACGGGCGCTGTGACCGGGTCGGTGCGACTGGCCGGGGTCGACCTCGACATGGGCTCCGAAACCGGTGGGGATGTCGTCGGGCTGGGCCGGGACGTGTACCTCGGCGGGTCGGTGGCGGAGGACTCCCTGGTGTGGTCGAGATCGCTGATAGCTGGAGGTGAGATCGGCCGTGACATGGGTGGCCGAACCTTCGGAAGCATGACGATCGGGGGTCGTGTCGGGCGGGACGTGGAGATGACCGTGGGAAGGCTGTGGGTGCTCGAAGACGCCCACATCGGCCAGGATCTTGGATACCGGAGCGCACGGGAGGCCATTATCCACCCCGGAGCGGTCATCGACGGGTCGGTGGTCCAGCGGACCCCCCTCGCTCCCGACCTTCGAGCCCGGGCGGTCCGCCTTTTTTTCGGGTTCATCGCATCGGTACTGCTGCTGGCCTACGGTCTCGTGATGATCGGGGTCGCACCGGACAAGATGGAGCGCTCGATCACCCGTCTGGCGGATCACCCGATTCGATGCCTGCGACGGGGCGCGGCGCAGGTGGGAATCCTGGCGCTGCCCATTGTCGGTGCGGCAGCCGGTGTGGTCTGGGGAACGCCGAAGGCTGCTATCGGATTGACCCTGTTCGGTCTCGCCATGGCGCCACTCGTGGTGCTCTGGCTCTTGTTCCTGGTACTTACGGCGCCGCTGCCGGTCCTGATCTTCGCAGGGCGGGTCGTGAGCCGTGGTCGCCTGAGCGACTACGGGGCCTTCGTCCTGCCGGTGATCCCCTTGGCGGCATTGCTGCTTTGGGTTCCCTACGCCGGTCTCGGAGCCGGGGTGGTGCTGCTGGCGTTGGGAGCGGGCGCGCGTTCCCTCACCGCCGGAGAGCGCTACGTCCTTTCGAGGATGTGATGCCAGCCGACGCTAGGCCCAGCGGGGTCCAACGGCACCGACGGCGAGGGAGGGCGCGGGCAGCTGGTCCTACCGGCGCTTCTTGGGGGGCCACTTTCCCTGCTCCTTGAGTTTCTCGCGGCGGCCGGCCAGCAGGACGGCAGCCTGGTCCAGGTCGAGTTCGGCAATTGCGTGCTCTTTCACCGACGCGTTGACGACGCCATCGGTCACGTAGGGTCCGTACCTACCTGTCTTCACGATTACCTTGCCTCCCGACTCCGGGTCGTTGCCGAGTTCCTTGAGCGGAGGGGCGGCGGCCCGTCGCCTGGTCTGCTTGGGGGTGTTCATCACGGTCACCGCGTCTTCGAGGGTGATGCCGAAGAGAAGGAGGGGATCCTCGAGGCTACGGTACTCCTTCCCCATCCTCAGGTAAGGACCGAAGCGACCGTTGGAAGCCACGATGACCTTACCCGTGTCGGGATGCTTGCCGACCCGCCGCGGCAGGGAGAGCAACCGGAGAGCGTCCTCGATACCCAGTTCGTCGATCACCATGTTCCGGAGCAGCGAGGCACGTTTGGGTTTCTTGCCGGATTGCCCCTCGTCCTCGCCGAGTTGCACGTAGGGTCCGTACCGACCCACCCGGGCCAGGACCGTGAGGCCGGAATCCGGGTCGGTTCCCAGAATCTTGTCCCCCTTCGGTTTCTCGAGTATCTCGATCGCGCTCTCCACCGACAACTCGTCGGGAGGCAAGTCATCGGGGACGGATGCCCGGTCGTCGCCACGGGCTATATACGGTCCGTACCGGCCGACTCGCACGACCACCGGAACCCCTTGGGCGTCCTCGCCCAGGCTCAAGTTGATCTCCCTGGGATCGATCCCGTCGACATGGTCGCCTGACACGAGACCGAGCAGTCCCGGAGTGCCGTTGCCGTGGAAGAAGCGCCGCAGCCACGGCACCTTCTCCTCCTCGCCCCTGGCGATCCGGTCGAGGTCGTCCTCCATCCGGGCAGTGAATCCGAAGTCGACCAGGTTCCCGAAGTGGCTCTCGAGCAACTGGGTGGTGGCGAACGCGGTGATGGATGGCACCAGGGTGGCACCCTTCTTGAACACGTAGCCACGGTCGACGATCGTGGAGATGATCGAGGCATATGTCGAAGGACGACCGATGCCTTTGTCCTCGAGTTCCCGGATCAGGGAGGCTTCGGTGAACCGGCGGGGGGGCTGCGTCTCGTGGCCCTTGGCCTCAACGTCCCGAGCCAGGACCGCGTCGTCCACCTTCAGAGACGGTAGGTGTCGCTCCCGGCCGTCCAACTCCGCCTGGGGATCGTCCCGGCCTTCCACGTAGACCCGCAGGAATCCGGGGAAGGTGATCGTGAGTCCCGAGGCGCCGAACTCCAAGTCGGTGCCCTCCGCGACCGTACCCCCCAGCCGGACGCGGGTGCGCTCCCCTCGGGCCGCGGCCATCTGCGAGGCGAGGGTGCGCGTCCAGATGAGCCCGTAGACACGTTGCTGGTCTCGGTCCCGGACCTGCGGGGCGATCTGTCGCGGGGTCTTCCAGGAGTCGCCGGCCGGGCGGATGGCCTCGTGGGCTTCCTGGGCATTCTTCACCTTGTTGGTGTATCTGCGGGGCTTCGGGGCGAGGTAGTTGGTTCCGTAGAGTTTCTCGATCTCGGCTCGAGCCGTCCGGAGGGCTGTCTCAGAGAGGTTGGTGCTATCGGTGCGCATATACGTGATATGGCCCTGCTCGTAGAGTCTCTGGGCGGCCCTCATCGTCCGGGAGGCGCCGAAGCGAAGCTTGCGGGACGCTTCCTGTTGCAGGGTCGAGGTTCGGAACGGGGCGTAGGGTTGGCGAGTGTAGGGCTTAGCCTCAACAGAGCGGATCCTGAACCGGTTGCCATCGGCTGCTGCTGCCAGAGCACCGGCCCGTGCTTCGTCGAGCCGCACGACCTTTGAGGAGGTAAGTTCGCCCTTCTCGTTGAAGTCCCGGGCGCGGGCGAGGCGGGCACCGTCCACGGCTGCCAGGGAAGCGGTGAACTGCTCCGATGCATCGGTGGCGAAAGTGCCGTCGACGCTCCAGAAACCGGCTGAGCGGAAGGCCATCCGGCGGCGCTCGCGTTGGACGACCAGCCGGACGGCGACACTCTGGACCCGGCCGGCCGACAAGCCGCGCTTTACCTTGCGCCACAGCACCGGCGAAAGTCCGTAACCGACCAGCCGGTCCAGGGTCCGGCGGGCCTCTTGAGCATCCACCAGGTCGCTGTCGATCGAGCGAGGATTGGCGAGGGCATTGCGGATGGCCGAGGGGGGGATCTCGTGGAACACCATACGCCGCATCGGGACCTTGGGCTTGAGCACCTGCTCGAGGTGCCACGCGATGGCCTCACCCTCCCGATCCTCGTCCGTGGCCAGATACAACTCGGAGGTTTCCGCCAGGAGCCGTTTCAGCGTCTGCACGATCTTTCGACTCTCGGGGGGAACGACGTAAAGGGGTCTGAAGTCGCGATCCACTTCCACTCCCCAGTCCTTGGCCCATTTCTCGCTCCGGTAGCGGGCCGGGATCTGCTTCGCGTTGTTCGGTAGGTCACGGATGTGGCCCTGTGAGGATTCGACACGGTACCCGCTGCCCAGATAGCCGGCAATCGTTCGTGCCTTGGTCGCGGATTCAACGATGATCAGAGGTCTTGCCATAGTCAATAGTTACCCTGATTCGGGCGACCATGTCAAGACGAGCCTATCGGTGTATGCCGGCGCCGACAGTTATCATCGTGGTAAGGGCCGTCTCGCGGTTCTGTCTAACCGGTTTGGGGGTTGTTGATCGAACTGTTGCTAAGGGGACCCTTCTCGCGGCTGTGGTGGGCGAGTGCCGCTTCCTCTTTGGGTGACTGGATAACCTTCTTCGCTACGCTGGCTCTCGCCAGCCAGATAGGCGGTACCACCGCGGTTCTCGTTCCGTTGATGAGCAGGATCATTCCCGGTTTGGTTCTCGGTTCGTTCGCCGGCGTAATCGCCGACCGGCTGGACCGCAAGTGGGTCATGGTCCTCTCGGACGGGGGACGCGGCTTAGTGGTTCTCACATTCGTTCTGGCCGACGATCTCATAAAGATCGCAATCATCTCGTCGGTTCTCGAGATCCTGACGATGATCCGCCAGCCGGCCCGGGAGGCGGCCGTACCCACGCTGGTCGCGCCCGGGGACCTGGTGACGGCCAACAGCTTCTCCGCCGCCGCCGCCTACGGCACCGCGCCGATCGGGGCTGCTACCTGGAGCGGTCTAGCCGCGCTGTTCGTGGCATTGGGTGGCTGGGGTCCCATCGACCGTGGCCCCGACCTGGCCTTCGTTATGGATTCGTTCACCTTTCTCGTCTCCGGTGCGATCGTGGCCACTATCGGCATTCCGAAGCCAACCCTCGCCGAGAATGGGCCCGTGGAGCGAGACTGGCGGCAGCCGCTCCGGGACCTGGCAGAGGGGATTGCCTTCGTGACCCAGACCCGCACGGTTCGCCGGGTCGTGTTCGGCATGGCGGTTGCCCTGTTCGGGGGGAGCGCCCTGCTGCCGCTCGGACAATCTTTTGCCCAGGAGGTGCTCGGTGGCGGCGACGCCGGTTTCGGAGTCCTCGTCACGGCCTTGGGGGTTGGGGTAGGGCTCGGTATGCTCGGCGTGGCTTTCTTCAGTACCGACCGGACCCGATACGACCTCACTTACGCCCTCAGCCTGGGCATAACCGGGCTGGCGATCGGCTTGGCGGCGTTCACGAGAACCGTGATCGGAGCCTCGGGCTGGGTACTCCTGGCGGGCGTAGGCACCGGATACGCCTACGTGATGGGCTTCACCCACCTCCATGAAGTTGTGGACGACACGTTACGGGGTCGTACCTTCGCGGCTCTGTTCACCCTGGTTCGAACCGCCATGTTGGTGTCGTTCGCCTTGGCGGTGCTGGTGGCCTCTGCCCTGGATGGAGTCTTGCGAGCCCCGTTCGACAACGGCATCCGGAACGTATTCGCCTTGGCCGGCGTCCTGATCCTGGGAACCGGACTCCTGTCGATAGCGGCGATCCGCCACGGGTTGGCCCGACCGCACCTGACCCCGCAGGTCCGCCGCTCCATCAGCGATGCCTCGCACGCCTTCGGCCTCATGAAGGGAAAGAGTCGGGGGAGGACCTACGATGAATGACGGGCAGCGCCGCCAGACACGGATGCCGGGACGCCGGCAACGGCGACGTTCGCAGGCCCACCGCTGTCCGACCGGCTGGTTGTGTCGGGGCTGACGGAGGAGGGCCGGCCGGGGATGGTTTTCTCCCCTGGGGAACCGGCAACCGGGAACCGGACCGAGATGTGCCGTTACATAGCCCTGGAAGGCATAGACGGGGCCGGGAAGACCAGCATCCAGGCGGCGTTGAGAGAGCGATTGGAGTCGGTCGGCATCGAGGTCGTTGCCGTCCGAGAGCCCGGTGGGACCCTTCTGGGTGAGTCTCTCCGGCGGGTGCTGCTCGATGGGCCCCCGGTCTCGCCATGGGCCGAGGCTCTCATGTTCGCGGCGGATCGGGCGCAACTGATGGCTGACGTTGTACGCCCGGCTCTCGAGCGGGGGGCCTGTGTGGTCAGCGACCGCTCCGTCTACTCGTCTCTTGCCTACCAGGGAGCAGGGCGGGCACTGGGTATCGACCGGGTCAGAAGAATCAACGAACCGGGTCTGGCCGGAAGATGGCCCGACCTGGTCATCTTGCTGGCCGTCAGTACGCGGACCGGATTGGCCAGGCAGCGGCAGGCCGATCGTATCGGCTCGTCCGGGCACGCGCTCCTGTCGACCGTTGCCGAGGCCTTCGACACCCTCGCCCGCCAGAACCCGGATCGTTTCGTGGTAGTGGACGCGGAGCGACCTCGCTCGCTGGTCGTTGAAGACGTCTGGGAGGCGGTGGGGTTGTGACGATGATGCCGGGAGTCCTCGGCGCGGGGATAGTCGGACACCGAACAACGATTGCTGATCTGGAGCGGGAAGTAGCAGCACCCAGCCACGCCTACCTCTTCGCCGGTCCTCCCAACGTAGGTAGAGCGACGGTGGCGCTCGCCTTCGCGGCGGCCCTCATCAGTACCTCCGACGACAGCCGCCGCAGAGTGATGCGCCACAGCCATCCTGACGTGGTGGTGATCACCCCGGAGGGCAGATCGTCGTTGGGCGTTGACCAAGCCCGCCGTGCCATAGGAGCAGCCAGCCTCCGACCGGTGGAGAGCGACCGGAAGGTGATCATATTCGACGACGCGTCACTCATGACCGAAGCGGCGGCCAACGCCCTGCTCAAGACACTCGAGGAGCCACCGGCGGGCACCGTGTTCATTGCGGTCGTGGGCTCCGAAGACGATCTTCCACCCACGGTGGCAAGCCGCTGCCGCGTGGTCCGCTTCGGACGGGTATCCGAGGCGGATATCGTGACGGCCCTTGTCGAGAGAGGGATCGATGAGGAACAGGCGACCGTCACGGCCCGGATCACCGGCGGAAGCCCCGGTCTGGCGCTGGACCTGGTGGCGAACCCGGCGGTTCGGGACTTCCGCCGGCGTTGGTTGGAGGTCCCCGGACGCGTGACGTCCGTGCCGGGCGACGGGTTCCGGCTGGCAGATGAAATGATGGGCGCTCACGAGCCTCTCCTCGCCGCCGTCAAGGAGCGCAGGCAGAGAGAGAAGCAGGACTTGGAGTCCAGGGGTTACGCCGTCCCGAAGGCCCTATTGGCAGCCCACGACAGCGCCCTGCGTAGAACCGGCAACGCCCTGCTGGTTGCCGGCTTGGAGATGCTCGCCTCCTGGTACCTCGATTCTGTCTCCGTACAGTACGGAGGACCGCTCCGCAACCCGGACGTAGCCCTTACCGATCTGGCCAGGATTCCGATCGCGCGGGCGGTCCACTCGGCTGGACTGGTCATGGACGCCGCCGTGCAGATCCGGCGCCACCAGCGACCGAGGTTAGTGCTTGCCTGGCTGTTCGCGGGACTCGGTTAGGTCGGAATACGGGAGGATCGGCCGACGGCGCGCATCCACTTTGCACCGCTTCGACCTGTCCAAGGGCTGGGAACCTGCATGCTGGTCGGGTCTATACTCGATCCGCGCCCCTCGACGCCTGATTCTGGTCTCGAGGGACAGCGATATCGCGCAGGTCCTCTATCCCTGCCGTCCAGCCAGAACCGGAGTTCCCTATGAGCATCCGCAATGCATTCATCTCCTCCGAACTGTACGACTACATCGTCGCCACCACTCTCCGGGACGACGCGGTGCTCGCCGACCTGAGAGCGGAGACTGCGCAGCATCCCGAATCGGGAATGCAGATATCACCCGATCAGGGCCAGTTGATGGGCATGTTGACGGGGCTGGTCGGTGCTTCCCGGGCAATCGAGGTGGGTGTCTTCACCGGCTACAGCAGCCTCTGCGTCGCACGGGCGCTCCCCGATGACGGCATCCTGGTGGCGTGCGACGTCAGCGTCGAGTACACGCGAATCGCCCGGCGTTTCTGGGAGCGGGCGGGAGTGTCGGGAAAGATCGACCTGCGGATTGGTCCCGCCGTGGACACGCTCGACGCCATGATCGCCAACGACGAGTCAGGCACTTACGATCTGGCGTTCATAGATGCGGACAAGGGCAACTACCCGCGGTACTACGAACGCTGCCTGCGTCTTCTGAGGCCCGGTGGCTTGATGCTGGTCGACAACGCGCTGTGGGGTGGCCGGGTAGCGGACCCGGAGCGCACGGGCGACATCACCTCGACCATGCGAGATCTCAACAACATGGCTGGCCGGGACAGCCGAGTCGAGGTGACTCTCCTCCCGATCGGCGACGGGCTGCTGCTTGCCCGGAAGGTCTGACCCGAGCGCCCGGTCTCCGTTCTTGGGGGTCCCCCGGTGACCAGTCGCGAACCGGTGGTGGACGGGTCGAAGATGAGCGGTGGGTGGGTACGCGTCGGCGCACCGATCGCGAAGGCCTGGTTCCCGAGCAGTGCCTCGGTACCACCCGAGGGAGGCATGAGCGGGACCGAGTTGGTGATGGCGACACCGACCTTCGTTCCCGGAGAGTCGCGTTAAGGGCGAACCCACCCGGAGCGGGTAGAGACCATAGTGTCGTCGAGGACCTCGGTGACCAACTCGCGGATCTTGTAACGCAGATCGTCCAGAGCCTGCTGCCCCCGGTCGGTCAACGAGTAGTACTTGCGGACCTTGCCTCCGACCACCTGTGGAGACCGTTCTAGGAACCCGATCTCCTCAAGTCCGTGCAGAAGGGGGTAAAGCGTGCCAAGGTGACAGGTTGTAGCCGTGGATGGCCAACTCCTCGTTCAGGGCAACTCCGTAGACGGGACTCTTGCTCGCACAGTGGAGCACATGGACCCGCACCAAGCCGAGCAGGATGTCGCGAAAGAGCCTGCTATGGGTCTTGAAGGTGGGATGTCCTTGTATGCGATCGGTTTTGCTCATGCAGCTTCCAGTCCGTTTCCTTCAGGGTCGGCAGGTCAGGCTTCGGACGAGATCCAGTCCCGATTGTGGGTTCGGACTCCACCCTGGGCTGCTCTTGGTATCGTAGCCCGATATTGCCGCCCGATGCTTTCCGAGGGGGTGACTACTGACGGACGATAGTAACGGCACCCAGGAACAGCCTGCGTCCCCGGCGCCGGCGTTCACCCCCGAACGGGGTTCCCTGATCGAGATCTTCTGGGTGGCCTTGCGTCTCGGGCTTACTTCCTTCGGTGGGCCGATCGCCCACATCGGCTACTTCCAGGACGAGTTCGTGCAGCGGCGGCGATGGGTCGACGAGGAAACCTTCGCCGATCTCGTTGCGCTCTCCCAGGCCTTCCCCGGGGCCGGAAGCAGCAAGCTCGGGATGGCCATCGGGATGGCTCGGGGAGGGTTGTGGGGCGGGGTGATAGCTTGGCTCGGGTTCACCCTGCCCTCCGCGGTCATCATGACCGTGCTCGGGCTCACGGCCTCCCGGCTCACCGAGGATGCGGCCGGATGGATCCACGGCTTGGTGGTGGTAGCCGTTCCGGTGGTGGGCCTGGCGGTCTGGAAGCTATGGCGCCAGCTCGCTCCCGACAGGTTCCGGAGCTCCATCGCGGTCCTCTCGACCCTCGCGGTGATAGCGTTCCCGTCCTCCGCCCGTACGACCATCGTCATCGTCATCGTCATCGGCGGGATCGTCGGCTGGTTCTTCTTGTGGCGGGAAGCTTCCACCCCCCGGTCGTACCAGCTCGGTTCCGGTCGAAGGGCCGCCGTGCTGAGTGCGGTCCTCTTCTTCGGCCTTCTGGCACTGCTTCCTGTGGTTCGTGCCGTGTCCGGTTCTCCGGCTGTCGCCACGGCGGATGCTTTCTACGGTTCCGGAGCTTTGGTGTTCGGGGGAGGCCCGGTGGTCCTTCCTCTGCTTGAGAGCGAGGTTGTGGGACCCGGATGGGTCGACGAAGACACCTTCATCGCCGGGTTCGGTGCCGCTCAGGCGGTTCCCGGTCCGGTCTTCACATTCTCCGCCTATCTGGGCGCTTCGTTGGGTACGGAGCCCAACGGGATAGCCGGTGCGCTGCTTGCTCTTGTCGCCATCTTCCTGCCTTCGTTCCTGATAGTCGTCGCCACACTTCCGACCTTTGGCGCCCTGCGCGCCCGGCCGGAGGTACAGGCGGTGCTCCGAGGGGTGAACGCGGCCGTGGTAGGGATTCTGCTGGCAGCCCTGTACGACCCGCTCTGGTCCAGTGCCATCCTCGGCCCGGAGGACTTCGGGCTGGCGCTCGTAGCGCTAGGCCTCCTGGCCTTCTGGAAGCTTCCCCCTTGGATGGTGGTCATCGTGACCGCAGCGGGCGGTGGTCTGCTAGCGACCATTTGATGAAATCCGGAGTCCGGTGGGGTCGTACCATAATTCTCGGAATTCGAGTCGCATCCCAATATCGGAGGTTGGATCGTGCTGTCCGAGGATCGGAAGCGGGTCGTTGTGGTCGGTGGCGGAGCGGTGGGTCTTTGCTGCGCGATGCACCTTCTCCGCCGCGGCTACGAGGTGACGGTTGTGGACCGTGGTGCACCCGGCGACGGGGCATCGGGCCACAACGCCGGGCTGTTCTCGGTGGGGAATTGCCTTCCTACGGCCACTCCAGGGGTGATCCGGTCGGTCCCCAAGATGCTGATCGACCCCTACTCGCCCCTGGCGATCCGCTGGCGCTACCTTCCGCGGATGGTGCCCTGGCTGCTGCGCTTCATTGCCGCCGGACGACCGGCCCAGGTCGAGCGGGCGTCGGTCGCCATCGCCAGCCTGGTCAACCAGGCACTCAGAGCCTGGGAGGATGTGCTGCCCGCCCACGATTCCGACGGGGTCGTGATCGAGGGAGGGCACCTGCTCGGCTACGGAACCGACGCTGTGTTCGCCGAGGCTGTCTTCGCCATCGAGACAAGGCGGAGGCGAGGAATAGACATGCGGGTACTCGATGAGGAAGGTGTTGCCGAGCTGTCACCGATCCTGGAGGGTCGCTTCCGCCATGGCGTCTATATCCCGAGGGGTCCCTGGGCAGACCCGCGACTCTTGTGCGCGGTACTGACCGACCGTATGGCGGCCGCGGGCGGTCGCCGGGTGGCGGGAGAGGTCACCGGATTCGTCCGATCCGGAGGTCGCGTGACAGCGGCTGAGACAACCAGCGGGAGGATGGAGGCCGATGTTGTCGTGATAGCCGCCGGGGCCTGGTCCAAGTCGCTTACGAGGACGCTCGGTTTCACGACCCCGCTCGACACCGAACGAGGGTACGGTGTCGACCTGCCCGATCCGGGCGTCAAGCTTCCCTTCCCCATCATCTCCATGGATTACCAATTCGGGATGACCCCCCTCGCCGGAGGCCTTCGCCTGGCTGGTACCGACGAGTTGGCCGGCCTGGACGCGCCGCCCGACTACCGGCGCGCTGACCAGCTGGTCGAGGCCACCAAGCTGGTGTTCCCCGAGTTGAGGACTCGCGGAGCGAAACGCTGGATGAGCTACCGGCCGTCGCACCCCGACTCGCTGCCGGTGATCGGCCGGGCTCCCCGTCACACCAACGTCTTCCTGGCGTACGGCCACGGCCACATCGGGCTTACGCTGGCGGCCATCACCGGCGAGATCATCGGGCAACTCGTGTCGAACCCGGACCCTTCCATTGATGTCGTGCCCTTCCGGGCGTCCCGCTTCCGGATCCTACGGCGGGGTTAGGAACACACCCGCGGCAGCATGCCACATCAACCATGTCATCGCGATGCGAACTGGGCTCCACGGGTCCGGTAAAGGTCGCGCTGGACCGGGGACCGGACTATCGAAACGGCCGGATCCTCTGGTCAGAAGCTCATATCCCCCACATCGCCGCGCCCACTACGAACCGCGCGCCAAGAGCGGGGCTAACCCCCGTGGCAACCGCAGCCGCCCCCTCCGGACGGATTCTGGTTCATTACCGCGAAACCTTCGCCCTGTGGAGTCTGCACGAAGTCGATCTCGACGCCGCGTACCGCTTCCCGAGCGGCGGTCGCCACCGCGACCTTGACGCCGTGAGCCTCGGCCACCTCGTACTCGTCGTCTACCTCGGGTAAGAACGCGAGGCCGTAGACCGTGCGGCAGCATCCCTGCCCGGCGGGATACACGTGCAGGAAGGCGCGGTCGGCTTCACCGTCGGCGAGTTCGATCACTTTCTCGGCTGCGATCGGTGTCATGGCCACCAGCGCTCCGTCACCCATTCCAAGTCCCTTCCATAGATCCTGCTCCAATGCTACGCCATCCGTGATCCGGCGTGCCAACGAGTCTCCTTCAGGTTGTCAGGGAACGAGTTGGTTGCCTTCGGAGTCGATCACGATGAGAGCCTCGACAGGACAGACGCCGGCTGCGTCTACCAGCCGCGACCTCTTCTCGTACTCGGGTCGGGCGAACTCGACCACGTCGTGAACGCCGAGCCGGAAAGCTGTCGGTGATTCGTCGGTGCAGTGTTCGAACCCCACGCAGAGGTCGCGATCTATGCGGATGGTCAGGTCATCGATCTTGCGTTCGACGATGTCCGCCATTTTGGAATCTCCGGTGTGCCCTCGTTAGAAGCACCCTGGCGTGTACCGGTCAGGATGGCGCATCGGCTCGGCATCCGACATCGCGTTTCGTTATCGACACTGTAGCCTTCCGGACCATGTACCTAAAGCCTCGCCAGATACTCACTCCCGATGGTCGCACCGATCCACCGGGACCTGATACGGGCACCGTTCGCACCGCCTATTGCGCTTTGGTGGAGGCCCGCCTCTACGATCGCAAGGCCTCGGCCCTCCAGCGCCAGGGACGGTTGGCCACGTATGCACCGTACGAGGGCCAGGAAGCGGCCCAGGTCGGAGCCGTCGCGCCGCTGAGGCCGAAGGACTGGTTGGTGGCGAGCTACCGGGACGCCGCAGCCATGAGGTTCCATGGCTATCCGTGGAAGAATCTGCTGCTCACCAGGATGGGGGACGAGCGGGGAGGCCATCCCCCGGAGGGTGTCAAGTCACTGCCACCCTCGGTCACGGTGGGTGGGCACATGATTCATGCCGTCGGTGTCGGGTGGGCCGAACAGCTTCTGGGCACGGGCGCGGTGGCCCTGACGATGTTCGGGGACGGGGCCACGTCCGAGGGAGACTTTCACGAAGCCATGAACTTCGCCGGGGTTTACCGCACGCCGACAGTGTTTTTCTGCCAGAACAACGGCTGGGCTATCTCGATGCCCAGAGTCCGCCAGACGGCGTCGGAAACCATCGCCCAGAAGGCGGTCGCCTACGGGTTCTTGGGTGTGGTGGTCGACGGGAACGATGTTCTCGCGGTGGAGCAGGTGGTCTCCGAGGCGGTGGAGCGGGCTCGCGCAGGCGACGGGCCGACCCTGATCGAGGCTCTCACCTACCGGATCCACGGCCATACGACCGCAGACGACCACCGGCGTTACAGGGCTGAGGTCGAGGTGGCGAGTTGGCTGGGTAGGGATCCCCTGGAGCGCGTCCGCCTCTGGCTTGAACGTCAGGGAGCTTGGGACGAGGAATGGCAGGCGGAGATCGAAAGGGAGGCGTCGGAGCGGATCGAGGCGGCGGTAGCGGAAGCCGAAGCGATCGATCCATTCACCGCAGGCGAGATCTTCGAGGCGATGTACTACGAGCCGACGCCACCCCTGGTGGCCCAGCGAGACTTGGCCGAGCGGAGTTCCCGATGACCGAGATGACCCTGGCCCAAGCGCTCAACTCGGCTCTCGATGTAGCTCTCCAGGATCCCCTGGTGGTCGTCATCGGCGAGGACATCGGGAAGACCGGCGGCGTCTTCCGCATAACCGATGGCCTCGAGCAGAAGTATGGGGAGCAGCGGGTGATCGACACTCCGGTGGCCGAATCCGGAATCGTTGGGGCTGCGTTCGGCATGGCCGTTGCCGGTCTGCGGCCGATCGTCGAGATACAGTTCATGGGGTTCTCGTATCCCGCCTACGACCAGATCGTGAACCACGTCGCCCGGATCCGCAACCGGTCCCGGCACCGGTTTACCGCCCCTATGGTCATCCGTCTCCCCTACGGGGCGGGGATCGGAGCGGCCGAGCACCATAGCGAATCCACCGAAGCGGTCTACGCTCACATCCCCGGACTGAAAGTGGTGGTCGCCTCCACCCCTGCGAATGCCAAGGGCCTGCTGCTGGCGGCGCTCGACGATCCCGATCCGGTCATATTCATGGAGCCGATCCGCCTCTACCGGGCAGCGCGTGGCGACGTACCGGACGGCCCGTATACGACGCCCATCGGTTCGGCTGAAGTCGAGCAGCACGGTTCCGATGTTTCGCTCATCTCCTACGGCGCGATGATGCGCGAGACTCGGCAGGCGGCCTCCCGCTTAGCTGGAGACGGCGTGAGCGCCGAGGTCATAGACGTCCGGACCTTGGTGCCGCTGGACGTTGATACGATTGTCTCATCGGTGGAGAGAACCGGCCGCGCCGTCATCATCCACGAGGCACCCCTCAGCGGTGGCTACGGCTCCGAGATCGCAACCCTCATCCAGGAACGGGCCCTCTACTCGCTGCGTGCGCCCGTCCAGCGAGTGGCCGGATGGGATGTCGTCGTTCCCCTGAGGCTCGCCGAACGTCACTACATGCCGTCGGTGGACCGGATCGTGTCGACGGCCCGGCACGCCATGGAGACTTGACATGGCGCACGAATTCCACTTGCCGGATGTAGGAGAAGGGCTCGTCGAGGCGGTCATCTCCTCCTGGTACGTCGAAGTAGGTGGGAAGGTCGGGCTCGACGAACCCCTGGTTGAAGTGGAAACCGACAAGGCAGTTATCGATATCCCTTCGCCGTTCGAGGGCGTGCTGCTGCACCGCGGGGGAGAGGACGGCGATACGGTGGAGGTCGAATCGCTGCTCGCGGTGATCGGGGAGCCCGGCGAGAGATGGCAGGAAGCGCCCGCTAGAACGCTACCCGAGGTCGACGAGCGGTCCGCCCCCGTGGTCGGTGTCCTTCCAGGGGCGGAGTCCGGTGTGCCCCGCCGACCTCTCGCTCTGCCCCTGGTACGGAGGCTGGCCGAAGAACTGGGGGTGGACATCGCCGCCATATCCGGGACCGGCCCGCTGGGACGCATCACCGAATCGGACGTCCGGGCGGCGGCATCCACCCGTCCCACGGTGCGGGTGCCGATGTCCCGCCTCCGCCGGACTATTTCGGAGAGCCTGTCCCGCTCCTGGAGGGAGATACCTCACGTAACCACCTATGGGCACGCGGACTCGGACGCGCTCATGGCCCACCGGGAGCGACTGGGCAAGCCGCCGGTCGAGGCCCTGCTCATCGCCCGGCTCGTTCCGGTCCTGGTCCGGTTCCCAGGCTTCAACGGCGCGGTGGAGGGTGACGAGATACTCGAACGACGTTTCTACGACATCGGCTTCGCGGTTGACACCCCCGAAGGGTTGATGGTGGCGGTGGTTCGAGATGCGGACACGCTGTCGGTGGACGAGCTAGCCGGAGAGGTGCGCCGGCTTGCCGCGGGAGCCCGAGCACGGAAGTTGCAGGTCGATGAGCTGCGAGGCCAGACGTTCACAGTGTCGAACATCGGAGCGGTCGGAGGGGGCCGCGGTACTCCGATCATCCCTTACGGCACGTCCGCCATCCTCTCGGTGGGACGTTCGAGGTCGCGAGCAGTGGTGAGGGGCGACGCCATCGTGATAGCCCGGCAGTTCCCCCTGAGCCTCTCCTACGATCATCGCCTCATCGATGGCGCCGAGGGGCGCCGATTCATGGCGGCGGTAATCGGAGCGCTGGAGGGCTGAGCCTCCTACCGGGCCAGTTCCTGGGCCGCCAACCGGGCGACCGTGTCGAGCCAGCGAGCCCCCACTGCCAGCGCTCGCTCGTCGAAGTCGAAGCGGCTCGAATGAGCCGGAGACGGATCGCTGCCGGCAGTGAGACCGCCGTACCGGATGTAGCAGCCCGGGATTCTCTCCAAGTACCTTCCGAAGTCCTCCGACCCCATGTTGGGTGTGCGCATCCGCAGAACATTGGTTCTTCCAACCACCTCCACCGCGGCCCGCCGGGCCAGTTCCGTCATCGCTGGTGCGTTGATGACGGGCGGGTTGCCCTCCCGTACTTCGGTGTCCACCCCGCAGCCATACAGTCGACCGGCCGCCGTGGCCATCCGGACCACCGAGTCGCACAGATGCCGACGGACCTCGGGGTCTAGCGTACGGATCGTCCCCGTCAATATGGCGGAGCCGGCAATCACGTTCTCCGCACTCCCGGCGTTGAAGCTTCCCACCGTCAGCACAGCTGGATCAGCCGGGTTCACCTCTCGAGAGACGACCGTCTGCAGCGCGCTCACCAGCGACGATCCGACTACCACCGCGTCCACCGCCTCATGAGGTCGGGCCCCGTGACCCATCTTGCCTTTGATATAGATCGTGAAGTAGTCGGATGCGGAGTTGACCACGCCTTCGGTGACCACCAGGGCGCCTACCGGATGGTTGACGTCCAGGTGCCCGCCGAAAATGGCGGACACTCCCTCGATCGCTTCCTCCGCGATCATCCTCCTCGCCCCGGTCCCTCGCTCCTCGGCAGGTTGGAACAGGAGCCGTACCGGGTTAGGGGGAGGTCGCTCCCGGAGCAGGATGGCCGCTCCCATCAGCATGGCGGTGTGGCCATCGTGACCGCATGCGTGCATGACGTCATCGGTCGCTGACGCGAATGGGAGTCCGGTCTCCTCTCCTATGGGTAGGGCGTCGATGTCGGCTCGGAGAGCCACTACTGGGCCGCTGTTGCGACCATCCACTTGGGCGACCACGCCGTATCCGCCCACTCCGGCCCGGTGTGAGATCCCGAGATCCTCCAGGAAGGAGCAGATAAGGCCGGCCGTTCGCTCCTCCTGCTCCGAAAGCTCCGGATGGCGATGCAACTCCCTGCGCAGGCTGATCAACCGGTCCAGGAACCCGGTCTCAGCCCCGGCGTTCCCGGAGTTGCGATGCGAACCCGGTGGTTCCAGAGAAACCATGGGCTTCAGCCTACGTGGCCTGCTGGTCGGTTTCCCAACCAGTCGCGATAGAAAGGTGTACCGGCTGGCCGGAGGCGGACACGGCTCAATCGACGTACTCGCGGTCCTCGTTCTCGGGATCGAAGTTGGGAGCGAACACGGCTGCGATGATCACACGGGTGGCGGCGTTCATTGTGGCGTGGACGGTCCCGGCCGGCACCACAACCACGTCACCGGCGCTCACCCGCCGCATTTCGTCGCCGAGGCGGAAATCGGCCTCGCCCTCCAGGAAGACGATGATCTCGTCGTGTTGGTGGTGGATGTGGGGTCGCAGCCCCCCTCCCACCTCGATCGAGCAAACCGCGCTCGTGGATCTCTCCGTGCGCTGCAGGTGGGTGACCCGGAAGGTCTCACTTTCGAGGATCGGGTGGTCGCTTAACACTTTGTAGGTGTTAGCGATCAGGTCTTCCATCATGGGACGCCTCGCCGGGTGGTCGTTCAGGTGCGCGGGACGCTAGCGGGACGGTGCTGAACAATGACGATTGCTCGGGCCTGCTGCCCGCCGACCCAGGAGTCATGTCGGCGCTTGGCAGGCGACTGGTGGATTGCTCAGCACCCTCCCAGCCTCCCGGACCGATGCGCACCGGTCGCTGGCCTGGCTGGTCATTGCAAGCATCGCATCAGAGGGCCTACTCTGTCCACCGTGTCGAGGCGGCCGACCAAGTCTAGTGAATTGAAATCGTATTTTACGAGTGCCTAAGATGGGTGGTGATCCATTAAGCTTCTGTCGTCATCATGCAACTGCGTCAGCCTGTGCGGCGCGGTGATCTTCCGGCGACCGGACACTGGAAGGGGCGAATGTGGGAATGACCTATGCCAATGTGATTGTAAGAAACCCGGCTGATCGAGAGCAGGAGTGGAGGGGAAGGTTCCTGGTGGATACTGGAGCGATCGATTCGTTGGTGCCGCGGCCGTGGCTGGAGTCGATCGGTCTCGAGCCATTGGGTACGCAGGTGTACGAGCTGGCGGACGGGACGGAGGTCACGTTCGACCTCGCGGTTGCCGAGTTCGAGATCATGGGCAAGACGGTTGGCGCGACGGTGGTCTTCGGCGAGCCGCGTGCCGATCCGCTCCTCGGCGCCACGGTGCTGGAGTCGGCCTGCGTACACGTCGATCCTTTCAACGGCGAATTGAAGCGGTTGCCGTCTTCCCGGCTATGAGTCCATCCGCGACCTAGGTCTTCCCGGTTGCAAGAGGTTCGTAGCCTGCCCGACCTCCCGCAGCCGGCAGTAGCAACCAGACACATGCCATCTATCCTCCGCCGTTGTGAAGTTCACATCGCCAACAGGACCCAGGCAGGGCGCTCCCAGGGATCCCTGGGGTCGGTTCAAGGGGGGCGTGGGCTTTCTGATCCTGGTGATCGTGGTGGGAACGGGCGGATACGTCGTGCTCGGGCTCGACCTGCTCGACGCCATCTACCAGACGGTCATTACGATCTCGACGGTGGGTTACCGGGAGATCGGGGAGGTCGCCGAGGACTACCAGGTGTTCACGGTCTTCTTGATCCTGTTCGGGACCGGCACGAGCCTGTATACGCTTGGTGTGCTGATAGAGACGATGTTCGAGGGTCGCCTAGATGACCAGTTCCGGAGACGTCGTATGCAACGAAGGATCGATCGGTTGCAGGGTCATGTGGTCCTGTGCGGGTACGGGCAGGTTGGGCGCGCCATCGAGGATGAGCTGCTGAAGGCCGGGGAGGCCGTGGTCGCGATCGATTCTCAGGAACCCGTGTACCGACGATTCCCTGAAGGGCATCGGATGGTGCTGGGGGATGCCACGGAGGATTCGATCCTTCTCCAAGCAGGCCTGGATCGAGCCAAGACGCTGGTAGTGGCCCTCGATTCCGATGTCGACAACCTGTTCATAGCCCTTACCGCCCGAGCTCTCAACTCCGACCTCTTCATCGTTGCCAGGGCCAATGAGTCGGCGACCATCCCAAAGCTTCGGCGGGCCGGGGCCAATCGAGTGGTCAATCCGCAACAGATCGGAGGGGCTCGCATGGCCGCCCTGGTCTCCCATCCGGAGGTGGCGGAGTTTCTCGACGTGGTGATGCACGACGGTGAATTCGAGATCAGGCTGACCGAGGTTCTTGTCACCGATGGCTCGGGGTTCGCAAACTGCACACTAGCCGACTGCGCGATCCGCACCAGGACCGGCGTCACTGTCCTATCCGTGCAGAGAGGCAACGACTTCATCACCAATCCGCCCGGGCTCTTCGTGTTCTTGCCGGGCGACCGGCTGATCTCGCTCGGAACCGAGGAACAGTTGGCTGCGCTGCGCGTCCAGGCGCGGGAGTTGTGAGAGCATTCCGGCTGATTGCCGAGCCGGGACTGGTGAGCCGGATTCTGTGGACACTCTGCTGGCTGCCGGCTCGACTGCTCGCCACCTGGTTCCCGTATTCGTCCTTCAAGCTGTGTGCCACTCCGGCAGGTGCCTACGTTGCGGTCATCAACCACCTTTCGCACCTCGATCCGCCGGTTGCGGGCCTGGCACTCCGGCGGCCTGTCAGATATTTGGCCCTGGACGAACTCTGGGGCAACTCGGCCATCCTCGACCGCATCCTCGACGCATTCGAAGCGATACCGTTCCCGCGGGAGGGGCGCTACCCGATCGGTGCTCTGAAGCAAGCAATTCGCCACCTCGAATCCGGAGGAATCATCGGTGTCTTTCCCGAGGGTCGGCGGGTCCACAACTGGGGAGACGCTCCCGTCACCAGGGGTGCGGCCTGGTTGGCGGTAAAGGCGGACGTTCCGCTGGTTCCTGTGGCTATCTGGGGCACGCAGCATGCCATGCCGCTCGACACTATGCGCCTCCACAGGGCGCCGATCCGGGTGGCGGTCGGATGCCCGATCGCACCAGGCGAGTTCGCGGAGTGCCAGGACAAGGTACGGGCTCTCACCCGGGCCGTTACCGAGGAGTTGGACCGGCAGATCCGGACTCTGGCTAAGGGATGATCGCCGGCGGTGATCCGCGTTCCGAATCAAGAGCCGGCCAAGTCCTTGCCCGACAGGGGCGGATGTTGAGGGCGTCAGCCTGCGTGGGAACGGCGCAAGGTTCTGACAAGACTGTGTCAGGTGCCATCTGCGCGGCGAGAGACCCTCCGGTCCAGCCGTTGCCAGGAATGGTGAGGGCTCCGGTCACCGACCGGGAGGGGTATGGTTACAATCATCCGTCGTGCCGGAGTAGCTCAGTCGGCAGAGCGGCTCACTCGTAATGAGCAGGTCAGGGGTTCGATTCCCCTCTCCGGCTCCGGGTTCCCTCCGCGCCCGTTTACCGGGGAAGTCCGGGAACCGGCGGACGGGGACGGAGGACGTAGCGGTGGCGTGGCAGTCGACCAAGGCGTGGGACCATGGCGGATAGGGCGAATTTCGAACGTGATGCCTTGGCTCACGCCCACAGGCTCTACTCGGCGGCGCTGAGGATGACTCGGAACCCGGCCGATGCCGAAGACCTGGTCCAGGAGACCTTTCTGAAGGCCTACCGTGGCTACGACAAGTTCACGGAAGGAACCAACCTCAAAGCGTGGCTGTACCGGATCCTCACCAACACGTTTATCAACCGCTATCGCAAGCAGCAGCGCAGGCCCCACGAGGTCGAACTCGATGAGGTGGAGGATCTCTACATGTACCGTCGGCTGGCGCCCGCGGAGACCAGACGGGTCTCCCGTTCGGCAGAGGACGAGGTCTTCGAGGCCCTGGAGGGGGCAGATGTCCGAAGGGCCATCGATAAGCTTCCGGAGCCCTACCGGATGCCGGTGCTCCTAGCCGGCCTCGAGGGTTTCTCATACAAGGAGACCGCTGCAATGCTGGATATTCCGATCGGTACGGTGATGTCCCGCCTTCATCGGGGAAGAAAGGCGCTGCAGAAGCTATTGTGGGACCAGGCGAGGGAGCAGGGGATCGTCACCCCGACCGGGGACAGCAGTGATGGATAAAGAGAGATGTGTCCGGGCGCTCTCCCGGGTCCACTCGTATCTTGACGGGGAGATCCGGGCTATGCGCAGAGTGCGAATCCGGTTACACCTGCGCAAATGTCTCAACTGCGAGCGCGCCTACGAGTTCGAGCAACGCTTGATGAGGTTCGTCCGGGAGCGCATCCGTGTCGAAGCGCCGCCGGAGGTTGTCGAGCGCATCCGCACGTCTATCCGCGATCTGAGACGCCACTGATCCAGCCGGACCGGTGATGCGGGCATTGGCTACCCTCCGGAACCGGATACGAACATCTACCACCGGCCTCTTCAGCCATGTTGCCTATCCGCTTCGCAATACCCTGCACTACCCGGGGGATCCGGGGGTCTGCGGTCCCGGCTCGGTGTCATGGCCGATCCTCGGAGATACTGCCGCGTTCGTAGGTGGAATAAGGGCCCTGCTTATGCAAAGCGCCCATCCCGAGGTAGTCGCCGGAGTGGCGGATCACTCCACATTCCAGGAGGATCCACTGGGCCGTCTGTCCCGAACGTCGGCATACGTCACCGCTACGACCTTCGGCGCCCTGCCGGAAGTGAAAGCTGCCATCGCAGTCGTCCGAGACGCGCATGCCGACGTGGTTGGAAGATCTCATCGCGGACGCCCGTACTCGGCGTCGGGCCCCGCCCTTTCCGCATGGGTCCACAATGTGTTGACCGACTCGTTCCTGGCTGCCTACAGTGCCTACGGTCCCCGGTCCCTCGTCTCCGGTGAGGATGATCGTTTCGTACTCGAACAGGCAGAGATCGGTCGTATGCTCCACTCCAAGCCGGTTCCGGTCGACGCCCGCTCGCTGCGCAGTTGGATCGATGAGCATCCGGACCTCGACCCGTCGCCAGGAATGCGGTCCACCGTGGAGTTCCTTAAGGATCCGCCGCTGGCCCCGTTCCAGAAGGTCGGCTACCGCCTCCTGTACGCAGGAGCGGTAGCGATAGTGCCGGTCCGGATCCGCCACATTCTCGGCCTGCGACGGGTACCGGGAGCGAGGAGAGCGTGTCTCGCGGCTATTACCTTCCTGAGGTGGGCAATGGGCTCGTCTCCGTCGTGGCGGCTGGCGCTCATCCGGACGGGAAACCCGGTTCCTTCGGGACTGTTCCTACCACCGCTCCCACAGAACGTCGGCTCTGTACCACGGGAGTCGGGGTACCGTAACGACTGCGCGTAGCGTGGGGACTTGCTTGTTTGTTCGTGGTCGGTCTGTGTTGCGGGCGGCGTGTTGTCCGACCCCCAATAGTGAGGGCTAGCCCCAGGTCTCGGCCCGAGCGGACTGCTAACCGTCGAACCCCCCAAGACTCGTTTCTCAGCACCTTCCTACGGATGGTACAGTTATGTCGTGTCACGCGTAGCCCGATCCCGGATACCGATCGCCACGGTTCCGATGCTGCTACCCCTCATGCTTATCCTGCTGTGGCTGGGAAGCCCCCTCGCTGGTCCCGCTGCTGCCCAGGACGATGAGCCGGCCCAAGCACCGGCTTCCGAGATTCCCGAGCCCGCGGTACCGGTTCCCGATGACGCACCGACTCAGCCCGATCCGGAGTGGTCGTACCGCTTCCTGGTTCCGGCGACGCTGCTACTGGGTACCGTGGCCGTCGTCGGCGCGATCATCATGTACTTTGTGAGGGTCACTAAGAACCGCTACCGCGTGATCAGGTGAGGCTCGCTAACACACGGAGAAGTCCCCTACCGAGGACCTGCAAGGTGGGCACATGTTAGAGGGGGCGTACTTCGAGCAGGCAACCCGCATCGCCGGATGGCTGGCAGGCTCGTACCCGCTCGCCGACGGGTACCAGCGGCGGGTTCTCGAGGAGGCCGCTCCGTCCATGTTAAGGAGCGCAGTCAGCCTCGTGGAGGAGGAAACGGGGCTCTCGGGCGTGTCCGAACCGAGGGTGGCTGTCATCGACCGTCTTCGATGGGTGGAAAGGAACCTGGCCTCCTTCTCGGCTCTGCTCGCGCCGGTCGAGGACAAGGTGGAGACTGGTCTGGTAGAGGGCGGAATAGGCGACAGCCTTTCCAAACGTATCGTCGCGTTGGAAATGGGCATACTCCTCGGGTTGCTTTCCCACCGCGTGCTCGGCCAGTACGAGTTGATGATCGTCTCTCCGCAAGGAGGTGATGAGGTTTGCCTACCGGCTCCGAACATCCTGGAGTTCGAGCGCAGGTATCAGTTCCGGCCGGCCGAGTTCCGGTTCTGGGTCGTCCTGCACGAAGCCACCCACCTGCTCCAGTTTGTCGGGGTGCCCTGGTTGCGGTCGTACTTTCTCGACATCGCCTCTTCGCTGGTGTCGGTGTCGAAACCCGACGAGTCGCGCCTGGCGGTGCTCGTGTCGGGAATCCAGAGGGAAGGGGTCGGCGGTCTTCTCTCACCGGGCGAGGCCGGTATCCCCGGGCTCATGGCGACGCCGGATGAATTGGCGCGCCTGGACAAGGTGCAGGCGCTGATGTCCTTGCTCGAGGGTCATGGACATGTCGTCATGGATCGGATCGCGTCTCGCCACCTGTTCACCTGGCGCCGCATGTCGGCACTGGTCACCAAGCGCCGCAACACCCCGAGAGTGGCGGCATTCCTGCGGCTGACCGGTCTCGAGATGAAGCTCCGGCAGTACGAGGAGGGAAGGGACTTCATTCTCCACGTCGAGAGACGAGCCGGCTGGTCGGCGGTGGACCTGGCTTGGCAGTCGCCCGAGACCCTTCCCACCAGGTCCGAGATACGAGCACCCGAATCTTGGTTGGCTCGCGTCGGCTGACCTCACTCGGGGCCTCGGTTGTCGAGCGAGTAAGCAGGTTTCTCGGTAACGATCGGCGCCCTCTGCTGGTTGCCTTGAGCGGGGGGGCCGACAGCGCGGTGCTTGCGTGGGCGATCCAGAAGGACGCTAGAGAGGCTCGTGCGATCCATGTGCACCATGGCTGGCCGGACTCCGATCGGATGGAGGCTGCCGCTGTAGCAGTCGCAGACCACCTCGACATCGAGATGGAGCGGGTGAGGGTCGATGCGGTTGGCCCCGGTTCGCCCGAAGGGGAGGCGCGGCGAGCCCGCTACCAGGCGGTACGTCGGATCGTCCGTGAAGGCGAGTTGATCGCCACAGGCCACACGCTCACCGAGCAAGCCGAGACGGTGCTGGGAAACCTGATCTGGGGTTCCGGCCTTGATGGGCTGCGGGGGATTCACCGGCGCCGGAACAACCTGGTGCGTCCCCTGATAGAAGTGAGCAGGGCAGAGACCAGAGAGTTGGCGTGCCTATTGGGCATACCGTTCGGTGACGATCCCGCGAACTACGATGTCGCCTTCCGCCGGGTTCGCATACGCAGGGCGCTGGCCGAGTGGGAGCGTCAGCTGGCCCCCGGGATGGCCGTCCGGCTGGCCGATGTCGCCAGACTGGTGGAAGGGGATCTGGGCCTGTTGGAGCAGTTCTCGGCCGGCCAGCGGATCGAACAGGCTGATGGCGCAGTGCGTATTCCCGCACCGATCCTCCGTACGCTGCCGCCCGCACTGGGAGCTAGGGTTGTGCGCCGCGGACTCAGAGCCTTGGGCGGTGGGCATCCCGGCACCAGGCGCGATGTCGATACCGTCTTGCGAGCGGCCCGCGATGGCACGCCGGGTTGGGTTGGCGGAGGCCACCTCGTGACGAGAGCCGGCTCGTACGTGCAGATCGGTTCTTCCCCACCGATCGCAGACGGACCGCTCGGTTGGAGCATCCTTCGACCGGTTCGCTGGGGAGAGTGGACTTGGGAGGCCTCGCAGTTCAACGGCCGGCCCGACTCGTTCCCATTCACCGCATGGCGCCAGGTCTTCGATGGGAGGGTCTTCGCTGGGGAGCAGCCGGTGATAAGGAGACCCGTCCCGGACGACCGGATAGCCATGCGCATCGGCCACAAGCGTGTCCTGGACGCCATGGCGGAGGCGGGCATGACTGCAGCGGATCGGTCGGAGTGGCCGCTACTGGAGGTCGGTGGACGGGTAGTCTGGATACCAGGCGTTCGGAGAGCGTATGCGGGCTGGGTCACAGCCGATACGATGAGCTACGTTCTGCTCTCAGCCACTCGGGAGGCAACGTGGAGACCGGTCGGGTACTGATCAGCGAGGAAGAGATCGCACAGCGGTTGAGCGAGATGGGCGAGCAGATCACCCGGGACTACGAAGGGGAGGTCGTGCTCGTCGTGGGTGTCCTCCGGGGCGCATTCATGTTCATGGCCGACCTCGCCCGCCACATCCGGGTTGCGACGGAGTTCGATTTCATGGCCGTTTCCTCGTACGGGTCGGCGACCAAGACATCAGGAGTCGTGCGGATCCTCAAGGATCTCGACGAGGAGATCGCTGGTCGTCATGTGCTTGTTGTCGAGGACATCGTCGACTCGGGCCTCACCCTTCAGTACCTCCTGAGAACCCTCAAGCTCCGCAGACCCGCCTCCCTGGAGGTGGCGACCCTTCTTCTGAAAGGGGACATGCAACGGGTGCCGGTGGATGTCCGCTATGTCGGCTTCACCATCGGGCCGGAGTTCGTGGTCGGCTACGGACTCGACTTCGACCAGCTGTACCGGAACCTGCCGTATGTCGGAGTCCTGGACCAGCATTCTCTCTAGCCCCGATTTTTCATGTTTCCAGACGCACTCACGGCATCACGCCACATCGACTACCTCATCGTGACCGCGCCGGGCTTCACCTGACGGGTAAACGTCACCGGGGCGAGACGGAACTACCGAGAGGGCGGTAATCCCTGCTCATAAGCTCATGTCCCACACCGCGTTCGCCCAATACAAACCCCCGCATGAATAAATGGGGCTGAAGGGTGGTCCTGGGACGGCAAGGCTGTTCTGCCGGTTCAGGGTCGGATCGCTACCGCGGACCCTCGACTGTCACCGTCACGATGTCCACGTCGTGATACTTGTTGTGGCGGACCCTTGAAGAGTAATGGCGCAACAAACGGAACGAGACCTCCCGGACATCGGCTATGTCGGGCGCCTCCCCCAAGTACGACAAGCGGTCCTCCAGGTTCTCCCCCTCCGATGCGCACAGGAACTCGAGTTCGGCTCCGCCTCCGTCAGGGCGGGCAGTCACCAGCAGGCGGCGGCGACCCTCCGAGGGGTCTGAATCCTGCGATAGCAGGCCGGATAGGGTTTCCTCGCCCACCAGCACCAGCCGCTCCGCATCGGCCTGCTGCCAGCTCTGACTGTCGGCGAACCCGCGAAGGAAGGCGCCCAGCTTGGGAAGCTCCTCCATGTTCAGGGCAACTTCCAGATGACTTCGCCGCGGGGCCGTCGCCTCCATGAAGAAGACCATGACGATGGCGATGATGGCGCCTGCCGTCATGCCATTGCCAAACAGCACGGCGAGGAATCCCTCACCTAGGAGATCCGGGAATATCCATTGATTCTGGAAGCCCACACCCATCCAGAACGACACCCCCGCTACAGCGGCCTTCCGGTGGTCAACCCCATCCTGGATGATGATCTTCATACCTTGGATGAACAGCAGTCCTAGCAGTACGAGAAGGTAGGCAGCGGCCACGGGTGCCGGGATGGCGATCAGCACAGCTGCGACTTTGGGGAAGAACGCCACGACCGCGAATATGGTTCCGATGATGACACCTACTCGCCGTGCCCCGATTCCCGTTACCTCGGCAAGGGAGATGCTGGTCGAGTAGGTAGTGTTCGGGAGGGTTCCCGCCAGGCCGGATAGCAGGTTCCCCATACCGTCGGCATTCAGCGCTCCCTGCACCACCCTGAAGTCGGTCGCCCGCCGGCTGCGCCGGGACACGCGCTGGATGGCAACCCCGTCTCCGATGGTTTCGATGGCGCCCACGATCGTGACGACGACGAACGCCGGGAGGAGCGCCCAGAACTCCGCACCCGGCGTTACTGCGAGTCCGGGCCAGGAGTCGACGGGCACTCCCATCCAGGGGGCATCGAGAATCGGTTGGGTGTCGTAAATGCCGAAGAGCGCAGCCACCAGACAGCCAACCGCGATGCCGATTACCGGTGACCAGAGCCTCCACGCGGCTGGGGCGCGCAACACCAGTCCGGTCACCGTGACCAGGGTGGCGAGGGCGGCTATCGGGGCAGCAGAGCGGGAGGCCGTAGGGGTAACGTCGCCGAGAGAGTCGAAAAGCACCGGTACGACCGTGGCGCCTATGAGCATGATGACGGTGCCTGAAACCACCGGGGTGAACACTCGGCGTAGCAGGGAGAGGCGTGAAGCCATCAGGAATTGAAACAGCGAAGATACGACGATGAGGGTTGCCATCGTGGATGGCCCGCCCTCCAGCAAAGCAGCTACGCACACAGCGATGAACGCTCCTGAAGTACCCATGATGAGCACGTGCCCGGCACCAAACCGGCCCACGCGTACCGCTTGGAGGACGGTTGTGATCCCGCTGATCAGAAGGGCTGCGAAGACCGCCCAGGAAATGTACCCATCCGCTTGCTGGGCGATCCTGGCCACGATCACCACGGTCAGCACTACCGGCGCCACTATCAACGCCGCAGCCTGCAAACCGGCCCCGAGAGCGATCAGAGGAGGGGGCTTGTCATCGGGCTCGTAACGGACGTTCTCGTTAGCGCTTGTCATGGCCATACGGATGGACCCTCCGATGGATCGGCCCAACTCTTCGTGTCGGGTCACGCGTACTCTAGCCGAATCGGATCATCACTATTCCTGGGCGGGTTCGATAGAAGGCGGGTCGATGTGATTCGCGCGGGTCGGCAGGGTGGCATCCCACTTGTCATCGGCATTGCGGACCCGCACCAACCACTCTGCACGAACTGGGCCATCTCGTTTAAGAGGATGCCTTAAACACCCCTCACCCGCCGAAGAATCACAGCTCAGCAGATGGAGGGCTAACTCTTATCCCGTTTTGGATGACTTCCACAACCTGCTTGGAGCGACGTGAGCGGCCGGGGATAATAGGACCTGTCTGGATATGCTGTTCGGGAGGCGCCGGGCCGGGTCATGCGGACCGGTTGCTCCCGGAGGGGCCGCGTAGCCGGAGATGACTGGTTCACACGGTGGGTGGCCTTCTCCGCGAAGATGGGGCGAACCGCCCGCGATAGTCTCGGCAGCATCGTAGGATGAGGTTGCACCAGCGCCGCGCCCCAGCGTGCGGGAGTTTCCACGCCCTCTCCCGGGCACCAAACAAGCATGAGGAAGAACATTGAGTAAGACCACCCGCACCATCTTCGTTTACGGTCTCGTGGTCATGGCGTTGGTTCTGATGGGACAACGTTTCCTGAACCAGGCCAACCGGGCCGAGGAGATCGACCTGACCGTGTTCCAGGAGGTGGTGACGAACGGATCGGTGGCCGAGGTCACCATCCTGGAGCGCTCCAACGCCATCGAGGGAACGCTGCGGCCAGGGGTTTCCCCCGCGGATGTACCGGGCGACTTCCGGGTGCTGTACACCGCAGAGTACGAGGGAACTCTCACCGAGATACTGCTGGCCAACGACGTGAAGGTCTTGATCGACCCGGAGCCACCCGGGTTCTGGGAGTTGGTGCTTGGCATTCTTCCCTGGTTGCTGATCTTCGGATTCATGATCTTCGTGATCATGCAGATGCAGAGCGGGGGCAGCCGTATCATGCAGTTCGGCAAGGCGAAGGCGAAGCAGGTCTCCAGGGACCAACCGAAGGTTACGTTCGAGGATGTGGCGGGGCTGGAAGAGGCGATCGAGGAACTGGGCGAGATAAAGGACTTCCTCCAATCGCCCCAGAAGTTCAGGGCGATGGGAGCCAAGATCCCGAAGGGTGTCCTTCTGTACGGTTCTCCCGGAACCGGCAAGACCCTCCTCGCAAGAGCGGTGGCGGGCGAAGCGGGAGTTCCGTTTTTCTCTATCTCCGGATCCGACTTCGTGGAGATGTTCGTGGGGGTGGGCGCCAGCCGGGTACGTGACCTGTTCGAACAAGCGAAGGCAGCGCCACCGGCCATCATCTTCATCGACGAGATCGACGCGGTGGGACGGCACCGGGGCGCCGGTCTGGGTGGCGGCCACGACGAGCGGGAGCAGACCCTGAACCAACTTCTCGTCGAACTCGACGGATTCGACGTGTCCAGCGGGGTGATCGTCATTGCCGGAACCAACCGACCCGACATTCTCGACCCTGCCCTGCTCCGCCCCGGCCGTTTCGACCGCCAGATCGTCGTGGATCGACCCGACCTCAGAGGACGCCGGGCGATTCTCGACGTCCATGCCAAGGGCAAGCCGATCTCCGAGGAAGTGGACATGGATCTCATAGCGCGGCAGACGCCGGGCTTCACGGGGGCTGACCTAGCCAACCTGATAAACGAAGCGGCGCTGCTGGCTGCCCGGCGCGACAAGGTCCGCGTGGAACCCGATGAACTCGAAGAGGCCATCGAAAGGGTGATCGCAGGTCCGGAGCGCAAGAGCAGGGTGATGAGCGACCGGGAGAAGAAGGTCACCGCATACCACGAGGGGGGACACGCCCTGGTGGGGTTTGCACTGCCCAACGCCGACCCGATCCACAAGGTCACGATCATCCCCCGAGGCCGGGCCGGTGGCTACACCCTTGCCCTCCCGACGGAGGATCGTAACTACCTGAGGCGTTCCGAGCTGACTGACCAACTCGCCATGCTCATGGGGGGCCGAGCCGCCGAGGAGTTGATCTTTGCGGATCCCACCACGGGTGCCTCCAACGACATCGAGAAGGCCACCGAGCAGGCCCGTCGCATGGTGATGGAGTACGGCATGAGCGACAACCTCGGTCCGATGAAGTACGGCAAGGATCACGGTGAGGTGTTTCTAGGACGGGACTATTCGAGCCAGCAGGACTACTCGGACGAGGTTGCGGCGACCATCGACGACGAGGTACGAGCCCTGCTCAACCAGGCTCATGAAGAGGCGCGGCGGATTCTCACCACCCACATCGACTCCCTCCATCGTATGGCCGACCGCCTGATCGAGGTCGAGACGCTCCAAGCGGAGGAGATCACCGCTATCCTGCACGATGTACCCAAGTGGCAGACGGTGGAAGGGGCAGGTCCCCGGATCAAGGCTCCTCCGCTGGTTTCCCCAGCGCTGGCCGAGGGGGTTGCAGCTGCGCGAGCCCCCGTCTCACCACGCTCCGGCTAGGCCCGTGCCGGGCTGGGTAATCGACCAGCAGGCCATCGCGGATGCCATGCGCCGGATCCTCGAGGCGATCGGCGAGGATCCCGGCAGGGAAGGGCTCCTAGAGACGCCGGAGCGGGTTGCCCGAATGTATACCGAGATCTTCGGAGGTATGCACCGTGACCCGAGGGAGGACCTATTCCGTGTGTTCCTCGCCGACGAACACCAGGAGATGGTGCTGGTTCGGGACATAGCCTTCTATTCGATGTGCGAGCATCACTTCCTGCCCTTCCACGGTACGGCCCATGTCGCCTACGTTCCGGACGGCCGGGTCACGGGTCTCTCCAAGCTGGCCCGCCTCGTGGAAGGCTTCGCGCGCCGACCCCAGATGCAGGAGAGGCTGACCACGCAGGTGGCTGACGCTCTAGTCGAGGTGCTGTCGCCCCGCGGTGTCCTCGTGGTCGTGGAAGCTCGCCATCTGTGTATGGAGATGCGTGGGGTGAAGAAGCCGGGCACGGTCACCCAGACGTCTGCGGTGCGGGGCCAGTTCCGCAGCAGCCATGCGACACGGGCGGAGGCCTTGGCGTTGATAAGCCGGGGGTGGAATTGAAGCGACCCGGCTGGCATGTTCGGGACACCGTCCTGGATCCCAACCAGAGCACGATCATCATGGGGATCGTGAACGCGACTCCCGACTCCTTCTCGGACGGAGGACGGTTTCTGGTCGAGGATGCTGCCGTCGCCCAGGGCGAGCGGCTCTTCGACGACGGCGCCCACATAGTCGACGTGGGTGGCGAGTCCACCCGACCGGGGGCCGCCGCAGTCGGGGAGGCCGAGGAGTTGCGCAGGGTGATCGGGGTGGTGACCCGCCTAACTGCTTCGGGGGTGCCCGTGTCGATCAATACGTCGAAGCCGGGGGTGGCAGCCGCGGCGATCGGGGCAGGAGCCGCGGTGGTGAACGACGTGAAGGCTCTGGAGGCGGAGGGCATGGTCGATCTGTGTGCCGCAACCGGAGTCGGGGTGGTGTTGATGCACATGCAGGGTGATCCCCGTACCATGCAGAGGAATCCCACCTATGGCGATGTGGTCGCGGATGTCGGGGAGTACCTCAGGGCTAGGATCCGGGTGGCGGAGTCATCCGGCATAGACCGCAGGGCTATAGCCATCGATCCGGGAATCGGTTTCGGCAAGACCCTCGACCATAACCTCGCGCTCCTCAATGGCCTGCCCGCGCTGGCAGCCATCGGGGTGCCGGTCCTGGTGGGAGCCTCACGTAAGGCTTTTCTGGGTACCCTGAGCGGGCTACCCGTGGAAGAGCGGGATGTTGTCACCGCGGTGTCGTCCGGGATCTGCGTTATGAACGGGGCTTCGATCGTGAGGGTTCACGATGCCGGGCTCACCCGCGACGCGGTGGCTCTGGCGGACGCTATGGTGCGAAGGATGGGAGAGGATGAAGACGACCGGTCTCAAGCCGCGTGACTTTGCCTGGGTGATCGGAAAGAGGCTCGCCACTTCGGCGCGTCTCGGTGGTCAGGGATTCGAGCACAGGCGTGTGCGACGCCAGGAGGAGATAGCCTGGCTCCTCCAATCCGAGTTCACCGCGGTGGTGTCGTTGCTGCCGGGAGCCCAGAATGTGAACAGCTACGAGGAAGCAGGCCTGGACGTCTACCGGGCGCCGGTCGACCTGGAATCCGATCCTGAAGTGGTGGAGAAGGCATTCGACACCATTCACGACGCCCTGTCCGGGCCTGACGCCCGTGTGCTGGTACATCGGAACTACGTGGACGACACGGTGGCGGGTGTTCTGGCCGGCTACGTCGTGTACTCGGGCCTGGTCGACGATGAGCGCCTCGCCACCATGGCCATACAGGCGGTCATCGGCCGCCCCCTCGGACCCGGTGCAAGGGCGCTGATACCTTCTGCCGACTGACCCGATGCCGCTCGGCCACGCCGCCACGCTACCGTCGAATGGCCTCGCAATAGCACCCCATCATGTTTGAGCGCTTCACCGACTCCGCCCGCCGTGTGGTCGTCCTAGCGCAAGAAGAGGCAGGGCTGCTGAACCACGACTACATCGGCACCGAGCACATCCTGCTCGGCCTCATCCACGAGGGTGAAGGTGTCGCGGCTCGGGCCCTGCAGAGACTGGGCATCAGCCTCGATTCGGTGCGTGACCAAGTAGTGGAGACGATCGGTAAGGGACGGCAGCGCCCAAGCGTGCACATACCCTTCAGCCGCAGGGCCAAGAAGGTGCTGGAGTCGAGCCGGCGCGAGGCGCTCCGGCTGGGTCACAACCACATCGGTACTGAGCACATCCTGCTCGGTTTGGTCCGGAAGAGGGGCAGTGTCGCCGCCCAGGTGCTGGAGAACCTCGGCGCCGACCTTCCCGCGATTCGAGATTCGGTCATAGGGCTGCTGCCGGAAGGTGCGGGCGAGGACCCAGCCGGGTCGGATCCGGTACTCGGGATGGATCCGGTCGGTGTTCGCGGTCCCGCCGACTCGATCACTTTGAAGGGCCTTCGCATACCGGCCCGTCATGGAGTGACCGACCAGGAGCGGGACGCCGGCCAGACCTTCGTGGTGGATGTGATGGTCCGGCTGGACGTGTCGGCCGCGAGCCGTACCGACGACCTCTCCAAGACACTTGACTACGGAGTTCTTGCAGAGGCGATCCACCGCCGCGTGTCGGACGAGCAGTGGAACCTCATCGAGACGGTCGCCGAGCGGGTGGCGGATCTCGTTCTGGAGAATCGGCGGGTCGCGAGGGTGGAGGTCACGGTTCACAAACCGGAGGCGCCGATCAGGGTTCCCTTCGAGGACGTGGCGGTGACCATCGTCCGGCACTCTCCTCGCGTCTGACACCGCAGTGACGCAGGCGGCCATCTCCCTAGGTTCCAACATGGGACACCGCCGCGCCATCCTTGCCGACGCGGTGGCCCGCCTGGCGGGGATCGGCCGACTCTGTGCGGTGTCGCCACTCTACGAGACGGCGCCTGTGGGACCGGTTGACCAGGATCGGTTCTACAACGCCGTGGCAGTAGTCGAAACGGATCTGGACCCGGGGACCCTGGTGGCCTGCCTGCTGGCGATCGAACAGCAACTGGGTCGTCTAAGGGAGCTGCACCAAGGTCCGAGGACCATCGACCTGGATCTCATCCTGCACGGCGACTCGGTGGTTCATTCGGCGCTGGTCTCGGTGCCGCATCCCCGCTACCGGGAACGCCGTTTCGTCCTGGAACCTCTGGTTGCCGTGTGGCCCGAGGCGCGCGATCCGGACGGCACGCGCGTGTCCGACCTGCTCGCCCGTGTGGCCGGCCAAGACGTCAGGATGATCGAGGATCCGGAGTGGAATGCGTATCAGATCGACGAGCGGCGGCTCCGGTAGCTTGGGAGATGGCCGGGCCACTTTCACATGTGGTTCGTTCAACGAGGCGGGGACATCGCAATACAGGGGGTCGGCTCTCAGTTCGGTGGACCCGATCTCGAGACTACGGTCACGATTCCCGACGGTGGAAGCGATGAAGTGCGGGTTGTTGCGCAGGCGATAATTTGGGCTGGGACCGAATAGCAGCGCAACAAGCTGCATATATGCCGCTCGCTCGGCTGGTCCGGGATTTAAAATGAGCAGCCCGGAACCGGACAGTTGCCACCGGGGGACGTATTGGTGGGGACGCCTCGCGCTCCCGCTGCTGGGCATCGACGCCAACGGGTTACGTGACTACCACGAGGTGGTGGGCGCGGTGTACGAAGGGGACGAAGCCACGGTGGTCCCGCCGGTCGTGGTGCCAGGGGTACCTCTGAATCTGAATGTGGCGGTGTCGGAGTCGTGGGTGGTCTCTTGGGATCCACCCGGTCGTGGTGGGGAGGCCCACTGGTACCGCCTTGAGTTGTGTTTTGCGTCCCGGCAAGAAGAGCTCTTCACCAGTGACCGGTCGGTGAACATGGCTGGACACGTGTCCAATCATGTCGGCGAGAACCTCGACTTGAGAGTCAGAGCGGAGAACATCAACAGCATGCACGGAGAGTGGACCGACACGCCCGCATACACCAACATCACTTCAGGCGTGCCCGCGACGCTGACCACGACCCATTAGCTCCTGATCCGGAGGTGTCGAACCGCCGTCCCTCGGCGGTCGCCGGGCTAACCTCCGGTCTTGGAACGGTACCGAAGGAACGGACCGGAACCGGGAGTAAAGGTGCGAATCATCGTTGTGGGGCCCGGCAGGGCCGGTGGGTCGTTGGCGGTAGCCGCCGACATGGCGGGTCACGAGATCGTCGGGATCATTACCCGCCGTTCCGGCGACCAAGAAGTGGCGACGCGTCTAGGTGTGGCCGCCCGGCTGATCGGCGATCCCATGCCGGAGGCCGATCTGATGGTGGTGGCGGTCCGTGACGACCTGATCCGCCACGTCGCCGGGTTGCTTGCGGCGCGAAACGTCCGCGCGCCGCAAGCTGTTCACCTGTCGGGGCTGGCGCCGACCGGGGCGCTCGGCCCGTTGCACGATGTGGGTCTGGCAACCGGGGCATTCCATCCCCTCCAGACCTTTCCGGACTGGCGTACCGGGTCCGGGTCGTTCAGTGGCGCTCACGTCGCTATCACCGCGGGGGTGGAGTTGGGGAAGTTACTGGAGGAACTGGCCGGCTCGCTGGGCTGCCGTCCCTTCCGCATCAGCGACGAGGCCAAGCCCCTCTACCATGCCGCGTCTTCAGCTTCGGCCAACTACGTCCTCACCGCTCTCTCGGTGGCCGAGAGATTGTACGCGGAGGCGGGTATCGACTATCGCGTCGCCCGGCCGCTGGTTGAACACGCAGTCGCCAATGCCTTCGACATAGGGCCCCGTAGCGCGCTGACGGGTCCGGTCGCGAGGGGAGACAGCGGAACAGTCCGTTGCCAGCTTCAGGCCGTGGATGCGCACGCACCTCACCTGTCGGAGACCTTCCGGGACTTCGCCCGCGCCACCGCCGCGTTTGCCGGAACCTCGGAGGTAATGGAGGACGTGCTCTCGTGAAGCCTCGGGTGTCCGTCCACCGCCCGCCGGACACGGGCAACCTGCAACGGACGACTGGTTACGGGCGACCTGCAACGGCTATCCCGGCGTGAGGGTCGTCTCGACCATCGCCGCAGCCCGGGAGTCGGCGCATGGCGTGGTGGGACTGGTTCCGACCATGGGGTTCTTCCACGAGGGCCACCTATCGCTGATGCGCAGGTCGGTGGCGGAGTGCGACCAGACCGTGGTGACGCTCTACGTCAATCCTCTCCAGTTCGAGGACGCGGCCGACCTCGCCCGGTACCCGGTCGACCACGACCGCGATCTGGCCCTGGCCGAGCAGTGCGGTGTCGACCTGATGGTGATTCCGGATCCGTGCGAGATGTTCGCAACAGTGCCCCTGACCACGGTCACCGTGGCAGGCATCGGGGATCGGCTTGAAGGTGTGCATCGGCCCGGTCACATGGATGGCGTGGCGACGGTGGTCGCCCGGCTGTTCGCCGCGCTCCAGCCGGACCGGGCTTACCTCGGGCGCAAGGACGCTCAGCAGCTTGCGTTGGTGCGCCGCTTGGCGCACGACCTGGGGTTCCCCTTGGAGGTGGTGGGGTGCCCGCTGATCAGGGAACAGGACGGCCTGGCTCTGTCGTCGCGGAACGTCTTCCTCGGCGAACACCGCCGGGCGGCGTTGGTGCTATCGAGTGGGCTATGCGCCGCAGCGGACCTGTTCGAGGCGGGGGAGTGCAAGGCCGCGGTCCTCGAGGACAGGGTCCGCGACAGCTTCCGCGCCGGCGAGATCGAGTACGCCGAGGCCTTTGACGCCGCAACGGTGGAGCCGGTCTCGCTCATTGAGCGGCGGGCGGTCCTGGCGGTGGCAGCCCGCATCGGCTCCGTACGTCTCATCGACAACGTGAGGCTTCTCTTCGGCGACCGGGGTCCCGAGGCGGATCGAGGAGTCTGGCTCGAGCGGCCCAGCGTGCTATACCACTGACCATTGACCACTGGAGACCGAATGTTCCTCGCCGTGGACGTAGGCAACACCCAGACGGTCATCGGTGTCCTCTCGGGCCGGCGCGTGCTGCAGCAATGGCGGCTCTCCAGCGGCCGCGAACGCCCCCGTGACGAGTTCGCCATCCTGCTGCGCGGGCTGCTGGCACCGACGGACTACCGGGCGGGGGACTTCGAAGGAGCGGCCATGTCATCGGTGGTCCCGCCGGTGGCCAAGGCGCTCCAGTCGGCTCTAGAGGACCTGGTCGGAACACGGGTGCTGGTGGTCGGTCCGGGTATCCGTACCGGCATGGCAATAAAGATCGACAACCCTCGCGAGGTGGGGGCCGACCGGGTGGTCAACTCGGTGGCGGCCCGCGAACTCTACGGCGCGCCGTCGGTGGTGGTCGATTTCGGTACAGCCACCACTTTCGACGTGGTCGACGGGCGGGGTGACTACGTCGGAGGCGCCATCGCTCCCGGCCTCGAAGTGTCGATGGAGGCCCTGGTCTCGGAGACCGCTGCTCTGCGACGGGTCGATCTGGCGCCACCGAGGTCGGTGGTGGGCAAGAGCACCGTCGAGGCCATCCAGAGCGGCCTTCTGTACGGGTATGCCAGCCTGGTCGACGGGATGTTGGGTCGGATCCTGGAAGAGTACGGTGGCTCTGCGGAGGAGACCGCCCCGGTGGTCGCCACCGGAGGCATCGCACCGGTGATCGTTCCCCACTGTCGGCTCGTCTCGACGGTGGATGAGACCCTCACTCTCGATGGTCTTCGTCTCATCTGGGAGCGAAACCGCTGAATCAACACAACTGTTGTACCCTTCGGCGCCGATGAATCATTCGCCGGAGACCCCAGACAACGACAGTCCCGCAAGCTCGGAATTGGCCGGTCACCCATTGACTGCGCAACGCCTGGAGAAGGTGTCGCGCCTGCGCTCGGCGGGGAACGATCCCTACCCGCTCGGGTACAAGCGAGATGTGTCGGCTTCCGGGCTCCACGAACGATTCTCCGAGCTCGCACCTGACTCACGCACGGGAGAGATCTGCCAGGTTGCCGGGCGGTTGATGAACGTCCGGAGACTGGGCCGGCTGCTCTTCGGTGTCCTCCAGGATCATTCAGGACGGATACAGCTGTTCGTGGACCGGCACGGTCTGGGAATGGACGGGCTCGCGGCCTTCGGAGACCTGGACCAGGGTGATTGGATCTGGGCGAAGGGTGAGGTGATGACCACCCGTCGCGGTGAACTCAGCGTTCACATCGAGGACTTCGCGCTCCTGGCCAAGGGGCTCCGACCCCTACCCGCGAAGTGGCACGGGCTGAAGGACAAGGAACGACGTTTCCGGAGGCGGGAGCTTGACCTGCTGGTCAACGCGGAGGCCAGGCGTATAGCCGAGGCCCGCTCCGCCGCGGTTTCGGAGTTGCGGCGCCAGTTCGAGGTCCGGGGTTTCATGGAGGTGGAGACACCGGTCCTGCAGGTAGTGGCGGGAGGGGCGCTGGCCAGACCGTTCCGGACCTACCACAACGCGCTGGGCATAGAAATGCATCTTCGGATCGCAACCGAACTCCATCTCAAACGTCTGGTCGTCGGCGGTATGGAGAAGGTGTTCGAGTTGGGCAGGGTGTTCCGCAACGAGGGCATCGATGCAAGTCACAACCCTGAGTTCACCACTCTCGAGGCATACGAGGCGCTGGCGGACTACCGCGACATCATGCAGCTGATGGAGGAGATCATCCCCGCCGTAGCGCAACGGGTGGTAGGTGGCGCCACCTTGGAGTATCAGGGACGCGAACTCGACCTCCGGCCCCCCTACCGCCGGGTACCGATGCTCGAGTTGGTCGGCCAAGCTCTGGGCACGGAGGTCACGCCCGCGATGCCGGTTGATCGACTCCGGGATGTCGTCGCCCGGGCCGGGTTGGAGGTGGACGCCAACCGGGGTTTCGGCGAGTTGGTGGAGGAGGTGTTCGACAGCCTCGTGGCGCCCGGACTCTGGGAGCCCACCTTTGTCATCGACCACCCGCTGGACATATCCCCGCTAGCCCGGCGGCACCGTTCGATCGACGGGTTGGTGGAACGGTTCGAACTCTATATCGCGGGAAGTGAGTACGCCGACGCCTTCACCGAATTGAACGATCCGGTGGACCAGCGGCGCCGCTTCGAGGCCCAGGCAGCGGCCCGGCAGGCCGGCGATCAGACTGCCCATCCCATCGACGAGGAATTCCTGCGCGCCCTGGAAGTAGGCATGCCGCCGACGGGAGGTCTAGGGATCGGTGTCGACCGGCTCGTGATGCTGCTCACCAACCAAAGGACCCTGCGGGAGGTCCTTCTGTTCCCCCACCTGAGACCCGAGACAAACGTCTGACTGTCTGCTGCAGGCGGTCTGTCAACCAATACAACGATGGTGGACAGCTGGTGTCTGTGGGCAGTGGCCACCGACTGCCACGCTGACTCGCAGGCCACTAAACACAATCGGCCGGCGACCGACCCCGCTTTCTTGATGGAGTCTTTGTGGTGGGCGAGCCGGGGTGGGGGATACGAGCTTCTGACCAGGTATGGCGGCTGTTTCGATAGTCCCGCCTGGGCTCGGCTCGGCTCGGCATACCTCGGGTGAGGCCCGGCCAGGTCGCGATGATATGGCAGATTTGGCGTGCTGCCGTGTGAGTGTGGCCGGCAACCGGAAACATGAAGGATCAGGGCTAACGGCCTGCGTAATGGACCCTGTCCACGAGGAAACTGCCCATCGTCTGGAGAACCGAGCGGGCCTTGATGTCCGGCAGGGAACCGATGGCCACCGAAGCCACCTCGAGGCGACGGACGCACTCGTCCAGCATGCTGTCGACATACCCACCCTCCCGTACCAAGCCGATGACCGTGTCGACCGTGCGGTCGGAGAACGGGATTCCCCCGGCCAGCAACTCCGATATGCGAGGACCGGACGGTCCTTCCAACGCATGGAGGACCGGAAGCGTGTAGACGCCTTGGCGGATGTCGCTTCCGGCGGGCTTGCCGATTTGCTCTTCGGTGGCAACGAGGTCCAGCGCGTCATCGGTGAGTTGGAACACCATTCCCAACTCCCATGTGATGGTCGACAGCGCCTCGACGAACCGGGCCGGGGCGTCGGCCGCGATCGCTCCCATCCGTGCTGCGGTCCTGATCAGGCTGGCGGTCTTGCCTTCAATGACCCGGTAATGATCGGCCGGACCATGCATCAGGTCCCCGGTCAGGTGGAGTTCGAGTGCCTGGCCTTCCACTAGGTCCGTATACGTCCGGGCCAGGAGCTTCACGGTTTCCAGTCCCAAGGTCTCGGCCGCCAGCTCCGAGGCCCGGGCGATGAGGAAGTCTCCGGCCAGGATTGCCTGCGAGTTGCCCCACTTGGTGTTCACCGACCGGGTTCCGCGCCGGGTCTCGGCCTCGTCGATCACATCGTCGTGGTACAGGGATCCGACATGGATCAGCTCCACGGCCACACCGGCATCGACCAGCCGGTGGTCGCGGGTGGGTCCGAATTCCCCTGCCAACTGGGCAAGGAGCGGTCGGAACCGCTTACCGCCTGCGACCAGCAGGTGCTGGGTGATCTCCGTCAAGAAGGGATCGTCCGCGGCCGATACCTCAAAGAGGCGTTGCTCCACGACCTCGACCCGTTCCCAGACCTCGGGTAGGTCGATAAGATCCCGTAGTGTCGGGGTCGCCATCTCATATGCTCCGCTTCAGGGAAAGGGTTCCGCTCTATGGTAAGGGAATATGCATGCAACGACACCATCGCTCTGTCGAGCGACGCGAGTTATAGTCGCAACTAACGATTCCAGAGGCTTAAGCTTGTATCCTGTGAGAGGCAAAGCATCCACCGGGGGGAGGTGATACGTCATGTTTGAGCGCTTCACCGACCGGGCACGTCGCGTGGTGGTCCTTGCTCAGGAAGAGGCCCGGTTACTCAATCACAACTACATCGGAACCGAGCACATCCTTCTCGGGCTCATCCACGAGGGGGAGGGCGTAGCCGCCCGGAGCCTTCAAAGCCTTGGGATACGTCTCGATTCGGTGCGGAGCCAGGTTGTGGAGACTATCGGGCAGGGTCACCAATCGCCCTCCGGGCACATCCCGTTCACTCCGAGGGCCAAGAAGGTTCTCGAACTGAGCCTGCGGGAAGCCCTCCAACTCGGACACAACTACATCGGTACCGAACACATCCTGTTGGGGTTGATCCGGGAAGGGGATGGAGTAGCCGCTCAGGTCCTTGAGAAACTTGGCGCCGACCTAACCAAAGTCCGTCAGACGGTCATCCAACTGCTCTCGGGGGGATCCGGTGACGAGCCCACACCGGCCGGCACCGCTCCCTCCGCCAGGGGTTCCACGGCATCGGGCTCGACGGTCCTCGACCAGTTCGGTCGCAATCTCACCCAGTTGGCCGGCGAGCATGCACTCGATCCCGTAATCGGCCGGCTCTCGGAGATCCAGCGGGTCATGCAGATCCTGTCCCGACGGTCCAAGAACAACCCGGTGCTGATCGGCGAGCCAGGCGTGGGCAAGACAGCCATAGTGGAGGGACTGGCCCAGCAGATCGTCGCCGGCGAGGTTCCGGACACGCTCACGTCGCGGCAGATCTACACGCTCGATCTCGGAGCGCTGGTTGCCGGCTCCCGTTACCGGGGCGACTTCGAGGAGCGGCTCAAGAAAGTCCTCAAGGAGATCAAGACCCGAGGGGACATCATCCTGTTCATAGACGAGATACATACGCTCGTGGGGGCCGGGGCTGCCGAAGGCGCCATCGATGCCGCCAGCATCCTCAAGCCCATGCTGGCACGGGGAGAGCTGCAGACCGTGGGCGCCACCACCATCGAGGAGTACCGCAAGTACTTGGAGAAGGACTCCGCGCTCGAGCGTCGCTTCCAGCCCATCCATGTGGACGAACCGACGGTTGCCGAAACCGTCTTGATCCTCCATGGTCTCAAAGATCGCTACGAGGCCCATCATTCGGTTCGCTTCACCGACAGTGCCATCAACATGGCCGCCAACCTCGCTGACCGCTACATCTCCGACCGGTTCCTTCCGGACAAGGCGATCGACCTGATCGACGAAGCCGGTAGCAGGAACCGTATCTTCCGGAGGAGTTCGAGCCCGCATCTCAAGCAGATCGACGACCAATTGAGCGCCGTACGCAACGACAAGCTCAAGGCGGTGTCGGCCCAGCAGTTCGAGCAGGCCGCCAAGCTGCGCGACCAGGAACGTTCCCTCCTGTCCGACCGGGCCCGCCGGAGTTCGGAGTTGGGCCTTGGTGGCAAGACCGACGAATGGGTGATCGACGAGGACGAGATCGCCGACGTGCTCGCCCAATGGACCGGCATACCAGTCCAGCGCCTCACCGAGGAGGAGACTGCCCGCTTGGTCCACATGGAAGAGGAACTTCACAAGCGGATCATCGGCCAGCACGACGGGATCTCGGCTGTGAGCCGGGCGATCAGGAGGACTCGGGCGGGCCTCAAGGATCCCAAGCGGCCCAGTGGTTCGTTCATCTTCCTCGGCCCGTCGGGGGTCGGCAAGACAGAAACGGCCAAGGCCCTCGCCGAGTTCCTGTTCGGCGACGAGGATGCCCTCATCCAGCTCGACATGTCCGAGTACATGGAGAAGCACACCGTAAGTCGGCTCGTCGGCTCGCCTCCCGGATACGTTGGCTACGACGAGGGCGGCCAGCTGACCGAGTCCGTACGCCGCAAGCCCTTCTCGGTGGTGCTATTCGATGAGATCGAGAAGGCACACCCTGACGTCTTCAACACGTTGCTCCAGATTCTCGAGGATGGCCGTCTGACCGACGCGCAGGGAAGAACCGTGGACTTCAAGAACACGGTCATCATAATGACCTCGAACCTGGGATCCCAGTCGCTTCGCAAGCGTTCGGTGGGCTTCCAGCAGGAGGACGACGAGGTCAGCTACGAGAAGATGAAGCAGAAGCTGACCGACGAACTGAAGCGTCACTTCCGTCCGGAGTTCCTGAACCGTATCGACGAAGTCATCGTCTTCCATCGGCTGACCGAGCACGAAGTCAAGCAGATCGTCGACCTGTTGCTCGTGAGGGACCGGGAGCAGTTGGCGACCCAGGCGCTCGACCTGGTGCTGAGCGATGCCGCCAAGACGTTCCTGGTCAGAAAGGGTTATGACCGGGAGTTGGGGGCCCGGCCGCTGAGGCGGGCCATCCAGCGGTATCTCGAAGATCCGTTGGCCGAACAGGTGCTCCTGGGTGACTACCCCTCCGGCAGCACCATCGTGGTCGACGCGGAACCCGAAGGCAGAGTGCTGATCTTCGAGATGGTGGATACGCCGGACATACCGCCGGTAGATCTGGTCGATTCCGAGTCGTAAAGACTCCCTGGAAGGGTTCTGAACAATGACGATTGCTCGGGCCTGCCGCCCGCCGACCGAGGAATCAGGAATCATGTCGGTGATTGGCAGGCCGCCGGTGGATTGCTCAGCACCCTCCTCGCACCCCCTGACGCAGCGAACAGATCTTGCGGAAGTGGAACCATTGCACGGGCCTCTGCACTGGCTACCGGATTCCGAGCGGCGTAGAATGCCGGAACCGGTATCCCTGCGACAGGGTTTCGGAGTAGGAGGATTGGAACCATGCGCATGAAGACCAGGTTGTTGTCCGTGTTGGCGGCGTTCGCGTTGCTAGCAGCGGCTTGCGGGGGCGAAGAGGAGCCGGGCACGACAGCAACCCAAGCGAGCTCCGAGACTCCTGAAGCCACCCAGCCCCCTACGGGTGAGCCGATCAAGATCGGTTTGGTCTATGACATCGGTGGTCGGGGTGATCAGTCGTTCAACGATGCGGCGGCAGCTGGTCTTGACAGGGCCGCGACGGAGTTGGGCATCGAGTTCTCGGAGGCGTCGGCGAACGAGGACGGGACCAACCGTGAG
>JAPOQZ010000073.1 GCA_026710435.1 bacterium
ATCCCCTGTGCGGGCCGGTTCCGGACAGTATGAACCCTGCCACGGTCCGCTCGACGTCGGAAACGAACCGCCGGTGTATACGGCTATCTACCATTGTGCACCGCGCCTGTGACAGATACGACCCTCTGGTAACGGTGGCCGGTTCCGGTTCGGCTCGTCCAGCCCGGAACGCAAGCGAAACAGAGATACAGGACACTAGGACGGTGCTGAACAATGACGATTGCTCGGGCCTGCCAACCGCCCGCCAGCCCAGGAATAATGCCGGCGGTTGGCATGCCGCTGGTGGATTGCTCAGCACCCTCCTAGCGGTTACATGACCGGGAGGATGCTCAGAAAACCGCCCACTGGCCCGACGGTGGAGGAAGAACGCTCAGTTCATCGAACGGCGGGACAAGTCCCGTCCCTTTTCGGCACCGTCGTGGCGACTAGGGAGACCCCACCACCTTCGGTTCAGTCAGGTGCCGGAGAGCGTCGTCCATATGAGCCGTGATCGCACGCACGGCCTCGTCACGATCACCCGCCTGCAGGGCCGTGAGGATCCTTCGGTGCTCTTCAGCTAGGTGGGTGCCCTCCGTGTATGCGCCTTCCAACCGGCGGAGGCAGATTGCAGTCTCGACGAGCAACGTAGCGAACATTCTGGTCAGCCTGGGGCTGCTCGCCGCCTCGACAAGCTTCTCGTGAAAGAGACGATCAGCCTCGAGCGTCGACCCCCAATCCGATGCGACCGCAGCCGTCTCAAGGGACGTGAGGGCAGCCTCGAGGACATCCCAGTCCACGTCGTGGGGAGCCTCGATGATCGCATCGGCCGCAGCCGTCTCACAGGCGGTGCGGGCGAAATACACGTCGACGACATCTTCGCTCGTCAACTCCCTGATGAAGACACCCCTCCGCTTGTTGATCGCCAGACCTTCCTGGATCAAGCGTTGAAGCGCCTCGCGGACGGGCGCCCGGCTGACCCCCAACTGTTCGGCTAGTCGTGTCTCCACCATTCGGGTACCGGGAGAAAGGGTTCCTACGAGAATCGCCTTTCGAATCCTCCGGGCGATGATGAGCGCAGTCGGCGCCCTGGCAATGGGCTCCAACTGGTCCAGACCTGTTGGTTGGGCACGCCTCGCCTCAGGTCGACCTGTAGATCGTCTCATTTGGTCCCGGCCGGGGTCGTCATCGCTCCAACTCCCGAAGATATGGCCCCAGGAACCGTAGCGCATCCGTTGATTATTGTCGATTGTCGACGGTCGGTGATCACTCTATGATTGTAGAAACAGTTGGCTGATAACCGTGATAGAAACACGACAAGGGCTACAACCCACACTTGTAGTCATCGGAAAGCTCAACGGCCGGCTCCCTCCAGGAATCGAGTCGGTCGCCGAGCAGGTGAGAGTTCACCACGTGCGTACGGAGTCGGGCTTGAGGAGGGTTCTCCCGGACGCGTCGATCGTACTGCTCTGGGACTTCAGCTCGCTTCTCCTGCAACAGCACTTCCACCTAGCACGAGCACTGAGCTGGGTCCACATCGCGGGAGCGGGAGTCGACGCGGTGATGTCCGAAGAGATAGCTGCAAGCGACGTGGTCGTCACCAACGCACGCGGGGTGTTCAACCAGTCCATCGCAGAAACCGTGGTAGGGATGATGCTCGTGTTTGCGAAGGACATGCTCACGACCATCGCTCTGCAATCCCAGCGGACTTGGCGCCACCGCGACACCGCAATGCTGGCCGGCCAAACCGCCCTGATAGTCGGCGCCGGAGAGATAGGACGGGCGATCGGCCGCGCGGCCGGAGCACTCGGCGTCAACGTGACGGGGGTCGCTACATCGGAGCGGCACGACCCTGACCTCGGACTAGTGCGGTCTGTCAAGGATCTCGACTCCCTCTTGCCGGCGGCCGATTTTGTGGTGGTAATCCTCCCGCTGACCGACCGCACTCGGGGAATCATCGGGGCCGAGCAACTGGCGCTGATGAAGCCGACGGCTCAGTTGATCAATGTGGGCCGAGGATCGCTGGTCGACGAGGACTGCCTGATCGCGGCGCTCGAGTCTGGATCGATCGGCGGCGCAGCTCTCGACGTCTTCCAGACCGAACCCCTGCCGCCCGACAGCCCCCTATGGGCGATGCCCAATGTCATGGTCTCACCGCACATGTCGGCGGACTTCCATGGGTGGCTCGAAGCGCTCGCAGACCAGTTCTTCGTCAACCTCGGTCGCTGGCTGAGCGGTCGGCCGCTTCTCAACGTGGTCGACAAGAGGCTCGGATACGTCCCCGGAAACCCCACACCGTAGGTTGACCTCCGAGGAGCGGCACTGCCGGGCATTGCTCTTCCCAAGCGAAGCTTCGTAGATAGGCTCCGCCGGCTCGACTATTGCGTCCGCTTACGCCGAGGCTTCCGTGACCGCTTCGTCGAAGATACCGGCCGCTTCCTTGACCTGCGCTTCGGAGACGATCAAGGGAGGCAACCATCGCACCACCTGGCCGAACGCACCGCAGGGGAGCAACAGCAACCCGCGGCGTTCGCATTGATACCGGACCGCGGTGGCGGTCTCCCCGTCGGGTGTACCGTCGGCGCGGGCGAACTCCGTCCCGATCATCAAGCCCCTCCCCCTGACGTCACCTATGGCCTCGTGACGCCCGGCCAGGTCCCGCAGTTGTTCCACCAGCCGAGCACCGATCTCCGCGGCGTTCTCCACCAAGCGCTCCCCCTCTATGACATCGAGAGTTGCCAGTGCAGCGGCGCAGGCGACCGCGTTGCCACCGTAAGTGCCTCCCTGGGATCCGGGCCACGCCTTCTCCATCAGGCCACGGCTCGCCGCCATCGCAGCCAGGGGCATCCCCGAAGCCAACCCTTTCGCCATTAGGACCACATCAGGGATCACTCCCGATCGATCATGCCCCCAGAAACTCCCGGTACGCCCGAACCCGGCCTGCACCTCGTCGACGATCAGAAGGATTCCATGACGATCACACCGCTCCCGCAGCCCTCGCAGGAATCTATCCGGAGCCGGGACGAAACCACCCTCACCCAGGACGGGCTCCACAACCATGGCAGCGGTCTCGTTTGGTGCGGTCTGCGTGGCAAGCAGGAAGTCCAACTCCCTCAGACAGAAGTCCACGGCCTCGTCCTCTTCCCAGCCATAGCGGTACGTATACGGGAACGGAGCGACGAACACTCCTGCCATAAGGGGCTGCAGACCGTCTCCGTAACCGGTCTTCGAGGTGGTCATCGACAGCGAAGCCGTCGTACGCCCGTGGAATCCGCCATGGAAGACGATCAGGTTCGACTTGCCGGTTGCGTTTCGAGCCAGACGGACCGAGCCCTCGACCGCCTCGGTTCCTGCGCTCACGTAGAACAGGCTGTCGATCTCGCCAGGAAGCAGCCGAGTCAGGCGAACGGCGAGTTCCTCGAGAAGTGGATGGAGAACTGTCGTGTACTGACCGTGAATCAGCGTTCCGGCCTGTCGGCGGATGGCATCCACGACCTTCGGATGGCAGTGTCCAGTGCTGGTGACACCGATGCCGGACGTGAAGTCCAGGTAGCGCCTCCCGTCGGGATCGATGATGTAGACACCCTCCCCACGAGCAGCATGTACGGCAGTAGCCCGCTTCAGAAGAGGGGATAGATGGCGAGGTTCTGCAGGCGGCATGTCCGCTCCTATGTCGATTGTCGACAAGATACAGAGACTCTACCCTGCCCGCTCGACGCACGATGCCCGAAGCCGCACGCTCAGGAACGCATTGCCCGAACCCAGGGACACGCTCGGCTGCCGACGATAGGATCTGGTCGCAATGCGCTTCGCTCTGAATGTCCCCAATTTCGGTGCTCTCTCGGATCCCGGCATCCTGATGGACCTGGCAGCCGATGCCGAGCGGTCCGGTTGGGACGGGTTCTTCCTCTGGGACCACATTCTCCTCTGGGACCGGAACCCGATTGCTGATCCCTGGATAGCGCTGGCCGCGATCGCGGTGCGAACCGAACGGATCCGGATCGGACCCATGGTGACGCCAGTTGCCCGGAGGCGGCCATGGAAGGTCGCCCGGGAAGCAACCTCGCTCGATCACCTGTCCAGAGGACGGTTGATCTTCGGAGCGGGTCTTGGTAACCCCGCCGATGCAGAATTCCAAGCGTTCGGCGAGGCTCCCGATGCACGGGTCCGGGCGGCCAAACTAGACGAGGGCCTCGAGATCATCGCCGGGATGTGGGGCGGTGAACGGTACGAGTACCAGGGCGAATACTACCGGATCGAGCGCTTCTCGTTCTTGCCACGTCCTCTCCAGCAGCCTCGCATTCCCGTCTGGATTGCAGGAAAGTGGCCCAACACAGCGCCGTTCCGCCGGGCCGCTCGTTGGGATGGGGTTTTCCCCATGAGAGTCGGTGACGAGCAGATGACTCCGGACGATGTTCGCGAGGTGATGGAGTACCTGAACAGGTACCGTGACCCCGAGAAGGGATTCGACGTGTCCATCTTTCTGGAAGGCATGGTCGACCGGACCGGCCTGCAGCCTGGGCTGATCGAGGAGTTCTCCCGAGCGGGAGTGACCTGGTTGCATGACGGCCCTGGCTTTGACGATGCCACGGAAGCCGGCGTCGAGGCCTTCCGTCACCATATACGTATGGGGCCGCCAAGCATCTCCTGACACGGACGTTCATGATGCTCAAAAGGGCGCGGCAGGTCGGAACCGGACCTCGATTCCGACAGTTGCACCCTAGGGCTGCTACCGGTAGAGTTCCGAACGCGTATTGTCGACAATAGACGGCCAGCAGAGAGTCGGCTGGATGTCTGTCACGAGTGAGCACGGAGGAGATGGCACTGTGACATTGACACCTGTGAAAGCCCCGCCGCCACGCGGAGATTTCGTCCACAGCACGCCAGAGGAGCGGGAGCGGCGCCTCAGCCTCCTTAGGGAGGGGATGGCGCAGCAAGGTCTCGCTGCGCTGGTGGTTTGCGGTCGGGATGACATTCGGTACCGGGGACGCACGTTCTGGGTATCCGATGTGTGGCAGTTACTGGCCGATACGCACGTGGTGATCCTGCCAGAGGGAGATCCCATCTTCATCGGGGGCCAGGTGTTCGGCCTCGAGCAGGCCGAACAGGCTCTCTGGCCGGGTGAGTTCAGGTTGAGCGGCCTTTCGGGTACCGAGATCGCCGACGTGCTCAGTTCGAACGGCCTGGGTAGCGCGAAGGTGGGAATAACCGGTCTCTCGGATGCCTCGTTCGCAGTCTGGCATCTCCAGCAGATCAAGGACGCCCTGCCCGAAGTCGACATAGTCGACGCGACCCAACTGTTCGAGGACGCCCGGCACACCAACAGCGACGAGGAGTTGTACTACCTGCGCGTGACATCGGAACTCTTCAACGACATCTACGAGGTGCTGGAACCGCGGATCCACCCTGGCATGACCGAGATAGAACTCGCGGCGGAGTCCCACAAGGTATCTCGGGAGTTCGGCCTGCGTGACCCTATGGTCCTCATGCAAACTTCTCCCTACGGTCCGCTCAGCTTCGGCACCACCAAGGTGATCGAGAAGGACGACATCGTAACCCTGTGGATCGAATCGGCCGGTCCTACCGGCTACTGGCTCGAATACCGGCGCTGCTATAGCTTCGGTCCCCCCACCCCGGATGCCCAGGAGTTCTGGGATCTCTCGGTGGATTCCCTCAACGCCGGCCTCGCAGCCATGAAGCCCGGAGCCATGGCTTCGGCCTTCGTAGAGGGTGTGCACAACTACCTCGTTGAGAACTCCGAGTACCACCTCGGTTACACCCACGCCTCGAATCCACACTCCATGTTCAGCCTGCACGGTATCGACTGCGACGCCATCAAGGGAGTCTGGGTTCCCGGCAACGACCGGGTTCTGAAGGACACGGAGGTGGTGAATATCCACCCCACGGTCGAGTTCAAGGATCATGCCACGTTCGAGAAATACAGCTGGCTCGGTATAACCGACAACGCGCTCGTGACCGAGGAGGGTGGGGTTCTCATGACACACTCTCCCAGCATGCCCGACGGCTTCAAAGAACTCTGAGTTCACCCATCGATTCACACTAGGAGGTTGCCACCTTGCGCTTGGAGAACCGCACCGCGATCGTCACCGGAGCCGCATCGGGTATCGGGCGTGCCATCGCCCGCCGTTTTGCCGGAGAGGGCGCTTCCGTTGTCGCAAGCGACATCCGCGAGACGCCCATCTGGGCTCCCGAGGGCGATGATTTGCCGACAGTGGACGCCATCCTGGCCGAGGGAGGAAGCGCCGAGTACGTCCAGACGGACGTGAGCAGTTGGGACAGCGTGGACGCCCTCGTCAGCGGCACCGTGGAGAAGTACGGCCGGCTCGATGTCATGGTGAACAGCGCCGCCGTCTTCGAGTCCACCAATATCCTGGACACCACCGTGGAGAATTGGGACGAGGTGATGGCCGTGAATCTCCGCGGCCAGTTCTTCAGCTGCAAGCGGGCGATCATGCAGATGATCGATCAGGAAATGATCGGCGAGGTCAGGGGCCGGATCGTCAATCTGTCCTCCCAGCACGGCATGATCGGGCCGCCCGAGTACTTCGCCTACGCGGTCAGCAAGGCGGGCATCGCCCAGATGACGCGGCAACTCGCCGTGGACTACGCCAAGGCGGGGATCATGGTCAACGCGGTAGCGCCCGGCCGTATCATCACGGGCACCCATCCCGGCGAAGCCGACATGACCGATCCCGAACTCCCCTATTCTTACTCTCGGACACCGTTCTCTCGGCTCGGTAGACCCGACGACATCGCCGGAGCAGCCCTCTACCTCGCCTCCGACGACTGCACATTCGTCTCGGGACACAACCTTCTGGTCGACGGAGGCTGGATGGCGTTCTGAGTTGGACGCGTCTTGAACCCGGCACCCAAGACCGAGGATTCGGAGACCCGTAAGTAATCGCTCTTGCCGGCTCGCGAAGTTGGACGACGACTCCGGGGGCCGAAGCAGGGAACAAACATCTATAAACAGGGAGGTATCCAGTGTCAAGATGGTTCAAGAAGTGGCCAACTCTCGCGGTCTTGCTTGTAGTCGCGCTCGTGGCAGCTGCGTGTGGTGAGGACGAGCCTGCCCCGACCACCGCTGCGGCGACCACGCAGGCTCCGGCAACCACCCAAGCCCCGGCGACGACCGAAGCAGCGCCCATGGCAGCCGGCGAAGTGATGGCGATGTGCGATGTCGCCATACCGGAGGTGAGCGTGAACTTCGGGATGGCGCCGTTCGGTGACCACACGATCTACTCGCACGCCATGGCCGAGGGTTGGTTCGAGGAAGTAGGGATCAACATCAACGAGAAGTTCGCCACCATTCCGTACGAACAGATCGTGGCCTTGCTGGTCAACGAGGACTACGACTTCACGACCCAGTACGGACCGAACGAGCTTCAGAGCATGCTCCGAGCGCCGGATGTGCAGCAGGTAACGTTCAGCGACGCCTACGTCGGCCTGTACTTCCTCGCACCTCCTGACAGCGGTCTCGACACGGTTCCTGATCTGGTCGCATCCGGTATGAGTTACGAAGATGCATTCACCCAAGTCGTCGGCCAGATGGTCGGCAAGCGTGTTGCAATCGACGACACCGGATCGCACCGCTCCTTCGTCGATGCGGTCTTCGAAGCAGGCGGTGTCACACCCGATGACTTCGCTGAGTTGATAACGGTCGACGACGCTCGCATGCTGCTCCTGGGTCGTGGTGGGCAGGCCGACTTCGTCAAGCCTCTGGGCGGCGCTCAGAACGCCGAGTTGATCCAGGATGGTTGGTACCCGATCCTGGGTGCGACCGACCTGATCGCCCTGCTTCCGCCCGGTGACCCCCGCGGTGCAACCGGAATCGGTCACACTGGTTTGGGAGCTCGAGCCAGCCACTACGCGGAGGACCCCGACACGTTCCTGCGGGTCGCGAGCGTGATGTACCGAGTGATCGACGCCATCAAGAAGGACGTAGCCGAGGGTACAGACGTAGCTCTGGCCAACATCCTTCCGGTGCTCGAGTCGGCTGCCGCGGTGGAGATAGGCATCGAAGGTCTGAGGATCATCTACGGCACGATCGACCCGATGAAGTCCTTCGAGGAGCAGACCGAATACTGGGGCGACGAGAGCAACCCGTTCCACTACAAGAACGTGTACCGGCCCCAGATCGAGGCTGCCCAGGAGGGTGGCATCCTACCGGCCGACCAGGACATCGACCCGTCCCTGGGATTCGGACTGGCTGAGGAGATCTACCACACTCTTGTCGATCTGCGCGCCCAGTACGACTCGATGGTTTCGCAGGCAGGAGGCCTTGAGGGACCGTACGCCGAGATGGCCGCAATCGCAGCCACCCACTACGAAAACCGTAACTACCTGGACGCGGCTCGGATTCTCGAGACCGCAGTCGCAGGCGGCTGCTGACCCCATAGGAAGCTAGAGGCGGGAGATTGGAGTCCGCAGGGCATGGGACACCGTGCCTTGCGGACTCCGTCTTCCGTTCTTGCGTTCGGGAGGCAACTACCGACCGGGTCGCGCATCGGGAACGGCGTACGGGCTCCGGTCTGACGACGATCGGGTATCGCGGACCCCCCGGAGATGCCGAACGGAGTAGATTCTCAGACAGACTCGATCCGGGATCCACCGAGCCTGGGGAGGTGACAGGTTAGATGCAGGATGTTGACGGCTCCGGCGCAATGTCGCAGGGCGATTCGGGCGAGCATGCGAGCCGAACTCGATCGACGGATGGTCACCCAACAGTTCCCAGGGACCCTTCGCCGCCTGCGATCGAGCTCAGGTCGGTCACCAAGACATTCGTACTGGAATCCGGGGAAGAGCTCACAGCCGTCCGGGACGCCTCCCTCACGGTCGCCAGAGGGGAGTTCGTCTGCGTAGTCGGCCCGTCCGGACACGGCAAGTCAACCCTCCTTAACCTGATTGCCGGCTTCATAGAGCCTTCCAGCGGCGCGATCTTCGTGAACGGAGCGCCCGTGGAGGGACCCGGACCCGACCGGGGTGTGGTGTTCCAGCGCGACACTCTGTTCCTATGGCGAAGGGTCGCCGCCAACATCTCCTTCGGGTTGGAAGCCCGAGGCGTACCCAAACAGGAGCGCAAGGCGACAGTCGAGCGTTACCTCAAGACGGTCGGCCTCGAGGACTTCGCCGGAGCGTGGCCCCGCCAGCTTTCGGGAGGGATGCGCCGCAGAGTCGCGATCGCAGCAGTGTTCGCCAATGAACCGGATGTCTTCCTGATGGACGAGCCCTTCGTTGGCTTGGACTACCTGCGGCGCGCACAACTCCACAGGGTTCTCTTGGACCTGTGGGCGGAAGGTGGCCATAGAGCGGTATTCATGATCACCCACGACGTCGACGAGGCGCTGGCACTCGGCGACCGCATCCTCGTCGTCAAGGAAGGCCGCATCGTGGAGAGTGTGCGGGTGGACCTTCCGAGGCCGCGCTCAACCTACATGATCACCGGCGAGGAGGCGTCCGCCATCCGTCGAAGCGTCGTACTCCACTTCGGGGATCTCGAGATCGCATGAGTTCCAAGGACAACAGCATCGACTCCGTTCCCGAGGAGTCGAATCAGGACAGCTCCGGGGAAGCCACGGGGGACGAAGAATCCGCTAGCGGGAAGAAGGCCCGCCGGATACACCCGCTTGCCATTCTGTCATTCGTCGCGATCATCGCAGCCTGGCAGGCCGCATCGATCATTCTCGGTGAGACTGTGGGTTACAAACGTGTGCCCGGCCTCGAGGATGTGTTCCGCTCCTTCATAGAGTACGCCGGTTACTGGCAAGGGGGCCTGGGGGCCGAGTCCACCCGTACCGGGGCCGAGCCGACGAATTGGGGGGCCACTCTGGGGCTGGGCCACAACACGTTCGTAACGATGCTCAGAACGATCGCCGGTTACACGATAGGTGTGGTCACGGGAGTCGGATTGGGTTTCCTGATCGCCTGGTCGAAGGTCGCGAGGGGCCTGCTGACCTTCCCAGCCCATCTGGCGCGGATGATGCCGCTGCTGGCCATGATCCCGCTCTTCGCCCTCTGGTTCGGCGACAGCCAACTCGGCGTCCTCACCTTCATAGCCTTCGCAGTCGGCATCCTGCTCTTCGCGATCACCATCAACGCGATCGGCAACGTGCCGCTCCACTACTGGCAGTACGCCAGAAGCCTTGGCGCCACTCCCCTGCGGACATACGCCCGCGTCGTTTTCCCGGCTGCGTTTCCACAGCTCAGGGGTGGCTTGCTACTCGCGGTTGCCTTTTCGTGGAGTGCTGCGCTCGCTGCTGAGTTCCTAGGACAGCAGGTCGGACTCGGCCACGTCCTCCAGAGCGCTCTCTACTACGCGTCAACCGACGTCGTAGCCCTCACAGGTCTTGTGGTGATCCTCTTTGCAGCGGTCACCTACCTCGTTGCGAACAAGACCCTCGCCTGGCTGACGCGTTGGGCGGAGTAGCGGCCTGCGGCTTGCAGCACCGCGTACCCCCCGTTGCGAGTAGGACGGTCGGCATGATTACGTATCCGGTCACATCACGAGAAAAGGGGTCATAGATGGCTTTCGAACTCATCCATACACCGGGGCCACCCAGAGATCTGGTGGGATACGGCAGCCGGTTACCAAAGGTGAGGTGGCCGAATGATGCCCACGTCGCCGTGAACATCGTTGTCAACTACGAGGAAGGTTCGGAGTACTCGTTTCCGGCTGGAGACGGGGGAAACGAGCACCATGGCGGGGAGGAGAGCTATCCGTTTCCTGACGACAAGAGGAACCTCGCTCAGGAGACAATCTACGAGTACGGCAGCCGGGCCGGAATCTGGCGACTTCTGAGGCTTTTCGACGAATACGACGTACACGCCACGATGTTTGCCTGTGCGGCAGCTTTCGAACTGAATCCCGAGGTGGCGACGATAGCCAAGGCGGCCGGGCACGATCTCATGTCCCATGGCTGGAGATGGAGCGAGCACTGGCGGTTGAGCCGGGATGAAGAAGCCGAACATATGCGGCTGGCGATCGAGTCCTTCAAGAAGACTTGGGGTGAGCGCCCGCGTGCCTGGTATTGCCGGTACGGGCCGTCGGTCAACACCCGCGATCTGGTCGTCGCCGATGGCGGATTCATCTACGACTCCGACGCTTACAACGACGACTTCCCGTACTTCGTGACCGTGCGGGGACGCCAACACCTGGTGGTGCCCTACAGCCTCACCTACAACGACCTGCAGGGAACCTTGAGTCCGGTCGACTTCCTCGAATACCTGAAGCGCGGGCTGGACGAGTTGTGGCGGGAGGGGGCCGCCGGGGATCCGAAGATGATGTCGGTGGGTCTCCATCCCCGGATCGTGGGCCAAGCCGGTCGGACCTCGGCGCTCAGGGAGTTCATAGAGCATGGGCTGGCCTTGGGGAGGGTCTGGTTCGCTCGTCGGATGGACATCGCCAATTGGTGGATCGACCACCACGAAGAGTTCAGGACGTAGAGGGCGATTCCATTCCGCCGTGGCAGGGGAGCCAGACACCATCGTGACCGGGCTTGACACCCTCGCCGAGCGTTGGGAGAGGGCCAGAGAGGCGCTCAAGAACGAGGGACTGGGTCCGGTCATCGTCTATGCGTCCGGAGCCTTGGGGCGATACGGCTTGGCCAACTACCTCACCGGAGCGTTTCCGGATCCCAAGGGAGCGTACGTCGTGTTCGGGAGCGAGGTTCCGCCCGTGATCGTTGCCAGAAGCCCTGATGAGCGCCTCAGGTGGGAACTCTACGGCAACGCCCTCGTGGAGATCGCATACCCGACCGGGTCCTCCCACCTTGCCGTCCTGGAACGCGTCGCGGAACTCATCGATGCCCAGCGGGACAGCAGCCCTCCCGCGGTATCCGCCGCCGGAGGGCGCGGCCTACCGTGGAAGGACCATCATCATTTGACCGAGCTTCTCGGGGTGGCCAGTCTTCCGGACGTTACCCGCCTCCTGAACCAGATCAAGAGGTTCAAGACCCCTTCCGATCTCCAGGGGATGGGATCGGCGATGAGGGTGGCAGAGCAGGCGCTTGATCGATTCGTCGCGCAAGCATACGCAGGGATGACCGAACTCGAGGCTGCGGCCATGATCGAGGCGATGCTACGGCAGGGAGGAGCGCCTACCTGTCTCGTCTACGTGAGCGCCGGACCGTATCTGAGCCAGGCACCCACGGAACGATCGCTCGAGCAGGGTGATGTGGTCACGGTGTTCGTGGAAGTCGCCAATGCGGATGGTTACTGGGTTGAACTCGGGGCGCTTGTCGGGTTCGGCAGGGTTGCCGGAGACCGGTGGACACTGGCGGAGAAGGTCGTCGACACTCTGCGGCAGGCCGAACGTCGCATAGTCGCCGGTTCACAGGCTTCCGGTCTTGCCTGCGAGCTCGACCGGTTGGTGAAGGCCACCGGCCGTCCGGCATTCGGATACGGGCACGGCGTGGGGATCGATGAGGAACCGCCGGTGGTCTCGCGAGGCGACCACACGCCCCTGGAAGCGGGAACGACCATTGCGCTGCACCCCTCGATCCTGAAGGGTGACATGTCGCTTGCGGTGGCCAACACATACTCACTGCACGAGCACGGGGCTGTTCCGCTCTCGAATCATCCCTACAGGATCTATTCCATCCCATGAAGGAGAGGAGTCCGGATGGCTAACATTTGCCCGGATGGAGGCGGGAATCCAGGATGACGGCACGAGGTAGAACCACGGTCGGGCTGCGGCGGCGTAACCTGTCGGGCCATGTCCGTCAACTGATCCTGGCAGCACTCGGTGTGGGTCTCATGCTGGTGTTGTGGGCCCTCGCCGCGGCGGCAACCGAACCCGTAAGGATCCCCTCCCCCATCCTCGTATTCGATGCGATTCGCCAGAATCTCTTCGAGATTCGCGCTCTCGAATTCGCTTCGTTCGGCACCGGCGGGGTCATCCAGAACCTGACCTACACGGCTTTCAACGTGCTCATAGGCGTTGTGGCAGGAGCTGTCGCAGGTTTCGCGATCGGGCTTCTGATCGGGCGGGTACGGGTCATACGCAACCTTCTCGAACCACCGTTGCTCTTCGTCGGAACCGTGCCGGTGCTGGTGCTGCTCCCGTTCCTCTCCCTCTGGTTCGGCACCGGGCGGCTGGCCACCAACGGAATGGTCATCTTCTACACGATGGTGACGGTCGCGGTGGTCACCCAGCAGGCGACCACCAACATCTCCAATTACTACGACAACTACGCGTTGAGCCTGGGCGCCAGTTCCACCAGGGTGCTTCTCCAGGTCGTGAGACCGGCTGTGATACCCGAAGTGCTCGGCGCGGTGAGGGTCGCCCTGGCGTTCGGATGGGGATTCCAGGCGATCGCTGAAGTTCTGGGTGGCCAGATCGGAGCGGGCAGGGTGATCCGGGTATACGCACAGTACGCGGCTACCGCTGAGATCCTTTCCATCGTGTTCTCCGTCGGTGTTCTTGCAGTCATAGTGGATGCGATAGTGGCCGGTGTGGGGCGGTGGGTTGTCAGGTGGCAGGAATAGGTCCTCGGGTCGTCTCGCGAGCAGTCGTCAGTCGTCTGGGAGAAGGGCCGATCAACGCGGTGATGTTTAGAGATGGCGTCTGGCTGCCCAACAAACCCTGTCACAGATCCTGCACCGGCGCAGATCGCGTCCTGTAGAGATTCGGGAAAGCGGATTCGACAAGGTCTGGAGGCCTGATGGATCGCGAAGCCTTTGCAGCCGCCCGCGTAGTGACCAACCAGGTTCTCGACATCCAGGAGGGCGAGACCGTACTCATCACGAACGACTCACCCAAGACGAGGGAGTTGTCCTCACTGCTGGCAAGTGCAGTCTGGGAAGCCGGGGCGATTCCTGTTGAACTCTTCATGACCAAGTTGGCCCGACCGGGGTCTCCCCCACCGTCTCTTGTCGCCCATGCTGCCCGGCAGGCCGACGTGTGGATCGAACTCAACGAGATCTACATCCTGGGCACACCTGCGGACCATGACGCTCGAAGGGCCGGGACGCGCCGCTTCTACAGCCTATCCGGGATGACGGTCCACGACCTCATCCTGCTCGAGTTGGATGTCGACCGCCTGGCTCTGGCGGAGTTGGGAGAGCGTTTGGGAGAGCTCACTACCGGAAGGCAGCAGTTGAGCATCACCTGTGAGAACGGCTCTGATTTCACGGCCAGCATTCGAGACTGTGTGGCAACCCCTGACACCACCACCATGCCGCTAGGACAGACCCATATCTCCCCGGTCGAGGAGTCCGTATCGGGACGGCTCGTCTTCGATGGATCTGCCTTCCCGCCGGAGTCCCTGGCGGTGTTGAGGGAAACAATCAGCGTCGAGTTCTCAGACGGGGTGTCACGGGTGACCGGTGGAGGACGCGAAGCCCAGGTGTTAGCGAACTGGCGCGAATGGAACGATGATCCGGGTATCCACCGGCTCAACCACGTCTCCTACGGTTATCACCCCAACGTACCGTTCCCCACCGGCCGTCTCGTGTGTGATGAAAGGGTCTTCGGGTGCTTGTGTATAGGTTTCGGTCCACCCCAGCCGTACACTTGCCACTCCGACCTCACGATCCTGGGAGCGACGGTACATGTCGACGATGAACCCATCCAGACCGAAGGACGCTACACGGATCCGGGAGTCCGGAGGCTGGCCCGCTCACTCTCGGCACCCGGCTACTAACAGCATGGTGTGGAGTAACCGCCCATGACGTATGTGCGGGCCCGATCCACCGGCGAGGTGGTTTCCGTCCTGGTGGACCACGGTGACGATGCCCGGATCCTCGCCGGCGGGCAGAGCCTGATTCCGATCATGTCCGCCGGGCTGGCCCGCCCTTCCCTGCTGGTCGATGTCATGGGAATCGACGACCATCCGGGACCGGCACTCGAAGATGGTCAAATCCGGATCGGCTTCCGAGCTCGCCACATCGATGCCGAACGAGCCAACCCGGCCGTTGCGGCGGCCGCTCCCCTGCTGCCGGCGGCTGCGCCCTACGTCGGTAGCCGGGCGGTGAGAAACCGAGGCACGGTGGTGGGAAGCGTCGCCCACGCCGACCCGGCGGGAGAGTGGCCTGCGGTGGCGACCGCCCTCGATGCGACAGCTCACATAGTTGGTGTCGCGGGTTCTCGCAGCGTTCCGGTCTCCGAACTCATGTTGGCTCCGCTGTGGGTGGACCTTGCCCCGGACGAGATGATCGTTTCGATCACGATTCCGACGGCTGCCTACCAAGAGGGTCATTCGGTGGGCGCCGGCGTCTACGAGCTGGCCCATCGGCGTGGCGACTATGCGATCGTGGGATGCGTTGCCCAGGCGATGACCAATACCGACGGTCAGATATCCGAAGCCCGGTTCTCGCTGTTCGGGCTCGGAGACGTTCCCTGGCGTAGCACCGAGATAGAAGATGCCCTGGCGGGTGCAGGGCGGGATGACATCCGCAACGTTACCCGGCAAATCCCTGACCAGATCACCGCCGTCACGGATGCCAAAGCCTCGGCCGGGTACCGGAAGCGAGTCTCGGGAGTCGTAGCGGCGCGTGCTCTGGAGCGTGCCTTCGACGACGCCAACTCCCGTTTCCCGACCGGATAGGAAAGTCCTGAGCAATCCACCAGCGGCCTGCCAATCGCCTGCATGTGTCCCGGGTCGGCGGGCGGCAGGTCCGAGTAGTCGTCACCGCCCATCAGCCTCACTGAACCGGCTGGCACGGGCGCGGCATGAGCCGACCCGGTGAAGTGTCTATCGATAGCGGTGAGGTTGCTGGTTCCGGGGGGTCACTCCTCCTCCCGTACCTGGGCGGTCATGATCAGCGATCCGATCAGCGCCAGGATCATCGACATCGACCAGAGAACGACGTAGTTGCCGGTGAGGTCGACGCTCCAGCCCTGGATCGGTGGTCCGATGCCCAGACCGGCCATGAACCCGAACATCAGCACTCCGGATTGCCGGCCGGCCTGACTGGAACCGGCGCGGCTGATCACAGCCAACATCCCGACCGAGTTCCAGGAACTTGTGGTGAACCCCATCAGTAACGCTCCGGCCGCCAGCTGCCACGCTCCAATCCCGTAGGGAGCGGACAGGATGAGCCCGAACGCGAGGACGCCGGCGGTCGCCTGTCTCTGCAGGTTCTTCTCGAACTCACCACTCCGGTCGGCAAGGCGTGCCCAGACCACCCGGCCCACCACCGCCGCGAATCCTGCCAGACCCGCGGCAACACCACCGAGCACCGGACTGAGATCGAGCACCTCCTGCGCGTACAACGGAAGGAAGGCCACTGAGGAATTCGCGAACCCGAGCAGGAAAGCGAACAATGTCAAAGCTACCAGCCCAGGATCGAGACGGACACCACCACTCCCGGAGGTCCTCGCACGGTGATCCTCCGACCGGCTGGGAACTACGAAGCCCGTCCAGAGCAGCGCTAGCATGGTCAAGGCTCCGACAATTGCGAGCGCGGCCCGCCATCCGAGACGCAGCGCCACCGGCGGGAGTGCGACACCGCTCAGAAAGAGCGCTAGTGATACGCCGGACTGCTTGACTCCGGTCACGATTCCCCTTCTCCGGCGCGCGACGTGAAGGGCGATGGTCTTGTTGGTGGCAGAGTTCGCAGACGACAGCGGCACGGCTGCGATCGCCGAGGCCACGTACATCACCACCATGTTGCCGGCGACCGCGTAGAGAAAGAACGACAGCGCGCTCAGGGCAAAGACGACGAGTAGGGATCGTTTCGCTCCGATCAGGTCGACTACGCGGCCCGACGGGATGGCGACCACCGCCCCGATAGCGGAGCTCACTGCGATGACGGCCCCGAGTTCGGCCCGCGTGATCGAAAACTCATCGATGAGAAAGTTCGCCAGGATGCCGAGCGCGTGCGACGTCATCGTGCTAACGGCCATGGCCAAGAGCATCAGGGTGGTCAGGCCTACAACAGTGTTGGAGTCTCGGTTCACTTAACCTTGATTCCTCATGTTTCCAGACATACCCACGGCAGCATGCCACATCAACCACATCATCGCGACCGGGCCGGGACAGGACTTTTGAAACGGCCGAAATCCCCTGGTCAGAAGCTCATGTCCCACCCTCCGTTAGGAATTACATACGTGGGTTGACAAAAAGGGGCATAACCATGTGATAATAGATATTGTACTAAGTAGAAGTATATTATGAGACACCGATGGCAACTAAGACACAAAAGGCACCCGGCCGAAGCCATTGCCAAGGCATCAGCCTCCTAGTGTCCTGTATCTCTGTTTCGCTTGCGTTCCGGGCTTGATGAGCCGAACCGGAACCGACCAACGCCACGAGCGGGCTGTATCTGTCACAGGCTCGTTGCACAATGGTAGACAGCCGTATACACCGGCGGTTCGTTTCCGACGTCGAGCGGACCGTGGCAGGGTTCATACTGTCCGGAACCGGCCCGCACAGGGGATAGAAGGTCGCGTCCGTGAC